>NZ_JBEUJY010000020.1:0-79837 GCF_043356775.1 Salmonella sp. SJTUF15581
CACCACCATCAACGACGGCACGCTGATTGCCACTAGCGTTGATGCGCTGGGAAGTGGCGACGTCACCGACAACGCCGTGCTGGAACTGAACACCGGCGGCGATTTTGACAACGCCATCAGCGGCAGCGGGCAGGTGGTGAAATCCGGCGACGAGACGCTCACGCTTTCCGGCACCAATTCTTACACCGATGGCACCCTTATCAGCGGCGGCACGCTGGTTGCCACTAACCTTGAGGCGCTGGGCACCGGCGATGTTACCAACAACGCCACGCTGGAACTGAACACCGGCGGTGACTTCATCAATAACATCGGCGGTACGGGCCGTGTGGAAAAATCCGGCGACGAGACGCTCACGCTTTCCGGCAGCAATACTTACACCGGCGGCACGCTCATCAGCGGCGGCACGCTGGTCGCCACTAACGTTGAGGCGCTGGGTACCGGCGACGTCACCGACAACGCCGTGCTGGAACTGAACACCGGCGGTGACTTCATCAATAACATCGGCGGTACGGGCCGTGTGGAAAAATCCGGCGACGACACGCTCACCCTCTCCGGATCCAATTCTTATACCGGTGGCACCCTTATCAGCGGCGGCACGCTGGTCGCCACTAACGTTGACGCGCTGGGAAGTGGCGACGTCACCGATAACGCCACGCTGGAGCTGAACACCGGCGGCACGTTCGACAACGCCATCAGCGGCAGCGGCCAGGTGGTGAAATCCGGCGACGAGACGCTCACACTCTCCGGCGCCAATTCTTACACCGGCGGCACCCTTATCAGCAGCGGCACGCTGGTCGCCAACGATGTAAACGCGCTGGGCACCGGTGACGTCACCGATAACGCCGTGCTGGAACTGAACACCGGCGGTGATTTTGACAACGCCATCAGCGGCAGCGGCCAGGTGGTGAAATCCGGCGACGAGACGCTCACACTCTCCGGCGCCAATTCTTACACCGGCGGCACCCTCATCAGCGGCGGCACGCTGGTCGCCACTAGCGTTGAGGCGCTGGGAAGTGGCGACGTCACCGACAACGCCGTGCTGGAACTGAACACAGGCGGCACGTTCGACAATGCCATCAGCGGCAGCGGCCAGGTGGTAAAATCCGGCGATAAGACGCTCACGCTTTCCGGCGCCAATTCTTACACTGGCGGCACCACCATCAGCGGCGGTACGCTGGTCGCCAGTAACGTTGAGGCGCTGGGCAGCGGTGATATCGACAATTACGCCAGCCTGCAACTGAACGCCAGCGGCCAGTTCGTTACGGCAAATCTCACCACTCACGATAACGCCACCACCGCAATCGGCGCAGGCAGCGCATTGCGGGCAAATACGCTAACGCAGGAGGCGAACAGCACCCTGGCCGTACACCTGACCGACAGCAACAGCGGCGCCATCGTCACCGCCGACCGCGCCAACCTGGGCGGTACGCTGGATATTACCGGCATCGGCAACGTGGCGAAATCCTGGACCCGCGACGCGTACGCCTACACGCTGATTGACACGGACAGCGCCATCAATAGCGATTTTGCGCAATTCACCGTAGCCGGTATGGACGCCAAACAGGTGGATTTTCTCACCGTCGATGGGCGCGTGAACGCCGACGACGACACCCGCTATGACGTAACCGCCTCGTTGTCCTGGTATGCCGACAGCGACAACGCCGCCACCGACGCCCACGGCACCTTCACCCTGAGCGAGCAAGGTCATAGCTTCACGTTGAACACCGCGCTGACGGACGTTGACGCCACGCTCAATCCCGACAGCGCCACCTACTGGGACGGCAAATCGCTCATCAAACGGGGCGCTGGCACGCTGATCCTGGGGGCGCAAAATACCTACAGCGGCGACACCGACGTGCAGGAGGGCACGCTATGGCTGGCCGAAACGGCGACTATCGGTTCTGCGGGGAGCGCGCAGGCGGTTAATATCGCCGCGAACGCCGCCTTTGGCGGCCACAACGCCACGGTGAACGGCCATGTTAACAATCTGGGCAACCTGTACTTTGTCGATACGTTCACCGTCAACGGCGATGTCGTCAACAGCAGCGCGATGATAAGCGGCAGTGACCAGCCCAACAATACGCTGACGATCGCGGGAAACTATACCGGCAACGACGGTCATCTCTATCTCAATACCCAACTGGGCGATGACAACTCGCCCACCGATAAACTGATCGTCACCGGCGACACCGCCGGCAGCACCACGCTGCATATCACCAACGTCAATGGCTTGGGCGCACAAACGGTTAACGGTATTGAAGTCATTGAGGTGGGCGGCCAGTCCGACGGTGATTTTACGCTCTACAAAGGGCATGTTGATATTAACGCCTGGACTTACACGCTGAAACAAGACGGCGGCGACTGGTACTTGCGCTCCGAGTCTGATGACGTGCCGGACGACGGCGGTGACGTCACTCCGCCGGACGATGGCGGCGATGTCACTCCGCCGGACGACGGTGGCGATGTCACTCCGCCGGACGACGGTGGCGATGTCACTCCGCCGGACGACGGTGGCGATGTCACTCCGCCGGACGACGGTGGCGATGTCTCTCCGCCGGACGATGGCGGCGACGTCACCCCGCCGGACGATGGCGGCGATGTCACCCCGCCGGACGGTGACGGCGATATCACTCCGCCTGACGGCGGCGACGTCACGCCCGTGACGCCGCAGTACCGCGCCGACATTGGCGTTTATCTCGGCAACCAGTGGATGGCGCGCAACCTGCAAATGCAGACCCTCTACGACCGGGAAGGCAGCCAGTACCGTTCCGCCGACGGCAGCGTCTGGATGCGTTTTAAGGCCGGTAAAGCCGAATCGCAGGCGGTTAACGGCAATGTAGATATCGACAGCGACTACTCGCAGTTCCAGCTCGGCGGCGACATCCTGACCTGGAGCGACGGCGCGCAGAGCGTCACCGTTGGCCTGATGGGCAGCTACATCAACGCCAGCACCGACAGCACCGGCAACCGGGGGGCGGACGGCAGCCAGTTCTCCGCCAACGGTAGCGTGGACGGCTACAACCTCGGCCTCTACGCCACCTGGTTTGCCGATGCGCAAAGCCATCGCGGGGCTTACATCGATAGCTGGTATCAGTACGGCGCTTACAACAACAGCGTGGATAACGACGGACTCAGCGCCAGCCGTTACGACTCCGCCGCGCACGCCGTCTCGCTGGAAACGGGTTATCGCTATGATATTGCGTTAAGCAACCGTAACACGGTCAGCCTGACACCGCAGGCGCAGGTCACCTGGCAGCGCTACAGCGCTGACACGGTTATTGACGATGGCGGTACCCGCATCAGCGGCCAGAACGATGATAGCTGGACGACGCGCTTAGGCGTGCGTGTGGACGGTAAACTGTACAAAGAGAGCGGCAGGATCCAGCCGTTTATGGAGGTCAACTGGCTGCACGCCAGCGACAATGCCTCGGCCACCTTTGGCGACACGAAGGTATCGCAGGATTTGCCGAACGACCGCGTGGAAGTGAAAGTGGGGATTCAGGCAAACGTCAGCGAACGGCTAAGCGTCTACGCCCAGGCCGCCGGTCAGAAGGGAAAGAACGACTACGGCGACGCCAGCTTTAGCCTGAACATGCGCTATAACTGGTAGGTTGCTGACCAGGCATAGTACAACATTTATGCCGGATGGCGGCTACGCCTTATCCGGCCTGCAGGGTTATCAATATGTGATAATTCGTAGGCCTGATAAGCGAAGCGCCATCAGGCGTTGGGTGAGGCATAGGTTGGGTAGAGCGCAACGCAACATTCGGTATCCGGTTCCGCAAGCAGGCAGTGGAACAACTCTCCCAACTGTTTTCGTGACCCGTTTCCCGGATAAATGTTTATTCATCGACTTCAATGGGAAAAATTTGATCTGAAGCGTATTTCTGTCAGCGTTTTTCAGGGTGTCCGATCGCGCTCAGTTCATTATTTCGTGTGACGGCGGCATATAATCTCTTTCCATCAATAACGTGAGTGTCGGCACGGCTTAATGGATTGCTGTTTGGTGGGTTGTAAAAGGAAGTATCGGCGAGGACACAGTGCAGATAGTCCCCCATCTTATATATTCAATTTTGGTAAATCGGTCACCTGTAAATAGTGTTCTTCACGCAGAATCTGTGGGTCGAACGGCAGCAACTGATTAAGCCGTTCATCTTAAACGTAAATATTATTTGCCTCAAAAATATAATTATCTTTTTTATTATGGGTGGTTATTAACGCAGATAATACCATTTTCTACTTTCGTCATGCTGATAATAAAAGTAAAGCGGAATATAATGCAGGACATCTGCAGAGAATTACCCGAATATAATTGAAAAGGAATTTGTATGCTTAATGGAAAAACATTAATGCTGTTGTTGGGTGGGGTTGTTCTCTCGGGCTGTGGGCCGGAGCCCTCCGACCCACAGGGAAATGATCCGGCTGAGTTAAAACAGGAGCAGGCTATCCAGAAAGAAAATAGCGCTCAGGCCGGGGATGACACTGTCCAGAAAAGACAAGCCGAGGCCGCCCAACAGGCTGCGAAAAAAGCAGCCGAATATAAAGCGAAAGCTGAAGCCAAAGCCCTGGCAGATGCCAAAGCGGGATCTCTGGCAACAGCCGAAGCACCGCAACATGAAATGCGGACACGTGCCGCGGCATCAAAAGCGTTCGCTGCACAAGGCGGTAATGTAATGGGGACCGCGCGTTACGAACACTACGATGAAAATCCGATTAAACAGGTAAGTCAGGCGCCGCTCGCCACGTTTAGTCTGGATGTAGACACTGGCAGCTACGCTAACGTGCGGCGCTTTCTGAATCAGGGACAACTGCCGCCGCCGGAAGCCGTGCGGGTAGAAGAGATGCTCAACTATTTTCCCGCGCCTCAGCCCGTTGCGGATAAGCAGGATAACACGAAACCCATTGCGGCCTGTATACCGATGCCATTTGCGGTTAAATACGAACTGGCTCCCTCGCCGTGGAACGCGCAGCGTACGCTATTAAAAGTTGATGTTCAGGCCCAGGACATGCAGACCAGAGATCTGCCACCTGCCAACCTGGTTTTTCTCATTGATACTTCCGGCTCTATGCAGCCAGCGGAACGCCTGCCGCTGATCCAGTCGGCGCTAAAACTGCTGGTGAACGATCTGCGTGCGCAGGATAACATTACGATTGTGACCTACGCGGGCGGCACTCACGTTGCGCTGGCGTCTACAGCGGGAAATAACACAACCGCGATTAAAGCGGCAATTGATAATCTGGATGCTTACGGGAGTACCGGTGGTGAAGCGGGATTACGACTAGCCTACGAGCAGGCCGAAAAAGGGTTTATCAAAGGCGGCGTTAACCGCATTTTGTTGACCACCGACGGTGATTTTAACCTCGGTATTACCGATCCCAAAGACATCGAAGCGCTGGTAAAAAAAGAGCGCGAGAAAGGTATTACTTTATCTACGCTGGGCGTCGGCGATGACAATTTCAACGAAGCCATGATGGTGAGAATTGCTGATGTGGGTAACGGTAATTACAGCTACATCGACTCCCTCTCCGAGGCGCAAAAAGTCCTCAAAGATGAGATGCATCAAACGCTGGTCACCGTTGCCAAAGATGTAAAATCGCAAATCGAATTTAATCCGCAGTGGGTGACTGAGTACCGGCAGATTGGTTATGAAAAACGCCAACTGCGCGACGAGGATTTCAATAACGATAAGG
Source organism: Salmonella sp. SJTUF15581 (assembly GCF_043356775.1). Taxonomy (NCBI): domain Bacteria; kingdom Pseudomonadati; phylum Pseudomonadota; class Gammaproteobacteria; order Enterobacterales; family Enterobacteriaceae; genus Salmonella; species Salmonella sp. SJTUF15581. Next base: position 5,692 of record NZ_JBEUJY010000020.1, read on the forward strand.
TTGATGCCGGCGATATCGGCGCGGGTAAACACGTCACGCTATTCTTTGAACTGACGCTTAACGGGCAGAAAGCCTCGGTGGATAAACTGCGCTACGCTCAGGACAAAGCCGCCTCAAAGCCAACAAAATCAAGCGAGCTGGCGTGGATCAAATTGCGCTGGAAAGCGCCGCAGGGCAGCGAAAGTACATTAGCCGAGTTCCCGGTCGTTATGGGAAAAATGCCGATCTTTGCTGACGCCTCTGAAGATTTTCGTTTCCGCGCGGCGGTAGCGGCTTTCGGGCAAAAACTGCGTGGTTCAGAAACGCTGGCAGATACGACCTGGCCGCAAATTATTAAATGGGGTGAACAGGCGCGCGGGGAAGATAGACAAGGCTATCGCGCGGAGTTTATTAAACTGGTAAAACTGGCGGAAGGCTTGTCTCACTAAGCGTCAGGGGATGCCTGTACTGTAGGCATCCCCTGTTACGTTAGGCGCTTTTGCGGCTGATCAGTGGTCCCTGGCTGTTTGTTGCTGCGCGCTCCAGCACTTCCTGAATGACCGAAGAGAGTTCGTTAATCTCAAACTTGGCCACGTAGCCGTCGGCCTGCACTTTACGTATATGATCTTCATTGGCGCTGCCGGAAAGGGAAGAGTGGATAACGACCGGGATCTTTTTCAGCCGTTCATCGGTTTTAATTTTACGCGTTAACGTAAAGCCATCCATCTCCGGCATCTCAAGATCTGTCAGGACCAGCGCGATTTTCTCGCTAATTGGCTTACCTTCGGCCTCCGCTTCCTGCGCCAGTTGCTGGATTCTCTCCCATGCATCCTTGCCGGTCACATGCATCTGATGCGGAATTCCCATCGCGTTCAGCCCTTTTTCCAGCATCGCGCGGGCGACTTTGGAGTCTTCCGCCACAATGGCTACCGCGCCTGGGGTAATATAAAATTTATTGGTCTTCAGATTGGTGGCGCGCAGATCGTGGCTGGAGGGGACAATATCATAAAGGATCTGCTCAACGTCGAGCACCAGCGCCAGGTTGTTGGTTTCTTTGTTGTCATCCAGGCAGGCAATACTGGTGATGTAGCGACCGTTGACGGCTTTCTCGGCGGTATGCACCTGTTGCCAGTCAAGACGCATAATATTTTCCACCGACTCGACGGCAAATGCCTGTACGCTGCGCGCATATTCGGTGATCAGCAAAATATTCAGCCCGGTTTCCGGCTTGCAGCCCGCTACCGCTGGCAAATCAATCACCGGAATGACCTGATCCCGAATATTGACCATGCCCAATAGCGGCGCTTTCATGCCTGCCGGGCGCGTAAAGGCGGGCATTGGTACGATTTCGCGCAGCTTAAATACATTGATGCCGAACAGCTCTGACTTCTGTTCATGCAGCGATGTACCAAGACGGAATAACAGCAGTTCAAAACGGTTGGACAGGGTTAAATTGGCCCTGTCATCAATATCTTTCTGAAAATTGTCCATCCTAACCTCATTATGAAAGCCTGCCTTTTTTAGTGTTATCGGCAATGAGGACAAAAAATGGAGCGCTAAACCGGGAAAACAGAAAAATCGTAAGCCAGCTCCGTCGCCGGGAAAATAGCACGGCATTCCGCCAGTAAGCGCTGACAGCCTTTATCGTCATAGCGTGAGCTAATATGGGTCATGATCAGCCGACCGACGGCAGCTTCCCGCGCCAGCGTCGCGGTTTGACGGGTGGAGCTGTGTCCGCGAGCGTTGGCTTTCTCCTCCATTGACGCATCCAGCGTGGTTTCATGGACCATCACATCCACGCCTTGCGCCAGCGCGAGGGCGGCCTCGCAGGGCGCGGTATCGCCGAAAATCGCCACTGATTTCCCGGCCACGGCGGGAGCAAGGTAGTCGGCGCCATTGATCTGCCTTCCATCGGCAAGCGTGACGGTTTTTCCTGCCTTCAACGCCTGAAACAGCGGGCCGGGCGTAACGCCTGCGGCTTTTAATGCCCTGGCATTCAGCGCGCCAGGCTTGTCATGTTCAACAACACGATATCCGTAGCACTCCAGTGGATGCTCCAGCCTGAACGCGGTCACTTTACGCAGACCGTCGTCAAGAATATCGCCTGCGCTAATTTCTTCAATTTGCAACGGAAAATCGGTCCATGAACCGCTAAGGCGCAGTGTGGTTGCAATAAACTCACGCACGCCTTGAGGCCCGTATACGGTTAGCGGATGGGGATTCCCCGCCATCGACCGGCTGCATAGCAGACCCGGCAGGCCAAACAGATGATCGCCGTGAAGATGGCTGATAAAAATGCGCTCAAGCTTACCGGGATGAAACGCGGTATTAAGCATTTGATGCTGTGTCCCTTCGCCGCAATCAAAAAGCCATACTCCCGGCTGCGTTGGATGTTGCAGATGTAATAAAATTGCCGTTACATTGCGTGAGCGCGTGGGAACGCCTGCGGACGTACCTAAAAAAATTAATTCCATCTTGTCCATACACGTTTGGTTATCGTTTAACCCAAGATTACCACAACACAGGAGCGCATCATGATTGACTGGCAGGATCTCCACCATAGCGAACTTACCGTTCCTCAACTTTACGCGTTACTCAAATTGCGCTGCGCAGTCTTTGTGGTAGAACAGCGCTGTCCTTACCTGGATGTGGATGGCGATGATTTAGTCGGCGACAATCGGCATATTCTGGGCTGGCACCAGGATGAGCTGGTGGCGTATGCGAGGATTCTGAAAAGCGATAACGAATCAGACCCGGTTGTCATTGGCCGGGTGATCGTCAGCGATGCCTGGCGAGGGGCGAAACTGGGCCAGCAATTAATGGCGAAAACGCTGGAATCTTGTGGGCGGCACTGGCCGGATAAGCCGCTATATCTGGGAGCGCAGGCGCATCTGCAACCTTTTTATGCGCGGTTTGGTTTTATTCCCGTCACCGATGTTTATGACGAAGATGGCATTCCGCACCGGGGAATGGCGCGGGAGGTTCATCAGGCATAAACCGAAACCGTTGACTATAGTTAGGAGCAGGTGTTAACACAACGGAGAATGAGAATGTCATATCAATTTGGTGAATCACGTGTTGATGATGATCTGACTTTGCTCAGCGAAACGCTGGAAGAGATTTTACGTTCCTCAGGCGATCCCGCCGATCAAAAATACATTGAGCTGAAAGCCCGCGCGGAACAAGCGCTGGAAGAGGTGAAAAACCGCGTAAGCCATGCGTCGGATAGCTATTATTACCGGGCAAAGCAGGCCGTTTATAAAGCGGATGACTACGTTCATGAAAAACCCTGGCAGGGTATTGGCGTAGGCGCGGCGGTAGGACTGGTACTTGGACTGCTGCTGGCGCGGCGCTAAATCCCCCCACTGAACAGAATTGCAACCCTCCCTAAATGAGGTACTGCTTTTTTAGGGCAGTACCCCGTATAATGTGGGGTTTTTAACAGGGAGGGTCCGCGTGCATTCTATTACTACTGCGCTGGAAAATCTGACGCGTCAGCTATCGCAAGAGATACCGGCGACGCCAGGGCTTTGCGTTTTCGATGCGCCTTTCCCTTTAAACGATGCCTTCGATGCATTGAGCTGGCTGGCCAGCCAGTCATCCTTTCCGCAATTCTACTGGCAACAGCGCAATGGCGACGAAGAAGCTGCCGTTCTCGGGGCAATCACCGTTTTTTCATCGCTCGATCTGGCGCAACGGTTTTTACGTCAGCACGCGCAGCCTGACTTACGTATTTGGGGGCTGAATGCGTTCGAGCCGAAAGAGGGCTACTTATTGCTGCCGCGGCTGGAGTGGCGACGTAGCGGGGGGACGGCGACCTTACGCTTACATCTGCACAGTGACGTTTCGCTACGCGATGATGCGCGCCAGGCGAAAGCGTTTCTCGCTTCTCTGGTCGGCATTAAGCCTGTTCCGGCGCTACGCCTTTCGCTCACGAGCGAACAACACTGGCCGGACAAAGACGGTTGGGTGAAGCTGATTCAGCAGGCCACCCACACCATTGCGCAAGAGGCGTTTGATAAAGTTGTGCTGGCGCGGGCCACCGACTTACAATTCTCCCGTCCGGTCAATGCCGCCGCGATGATGGCGTCCAGTCGTCGTTTAAATCTCAACTGCTACCACTTTTTTATGGCTTTTTCCGCCGATACCGCCTTTCTGGGATCATCGCCGGAGCGGCTCTGGCGGCGGCGTGAAACGGCGCTGCGTACCGAAGCGCTGGCCGGGACGGTGGCGAACCATCCGGATAACCATAAAGCCTGGCAGCTTGGCGAATGGTTAATGAAAGACGATAAAAACCAGCGAGAAAATATGCTGGTTGTCGAAGACATCTGCCAGCGACTGCAAAACTGCACCCACTCGCTGGATGTGCTGCCGCCGCAGGTGCTCAGACTGCGCAAGGTACAGCATTTGCGCCGCTGTATCTGGACGGCGCTTAATCAGGCGGACGATACGCTCTGCCTGCACCAGTTACAGCCTACCGCAGCGGTCGCCGGGATCCCTCGTGAACCCGCGCGTTGTTTTATAGAACAATATGAGCCGTTCGAACGTGAATGGTATGCCGGGTCGGCAGGCTATCTCTCCACGCGGCAAAGTGAGTTTTGCGTGACGTTACGTTCAGCCAAAGTGACGGCCAATGTGGTGCGATTGTATGCCGGCGCGGGAATCGTCCGCGGCTCCGATCCGGAACAGGAATGGCAGGAAATAGATAATAAAGCGGCCGGGTTACGTACCTTATTGCAGATGGATGCGTAATGAGTCACATATTCCCGACCCATATCAATAATCCATTTTTGCAGCTCTTTATACTTAGTCCCAATGATTGATACCGGACAAACTCATGTCAGTAAGTGCATTTAACCGGCGCTGGGCGGCGGTCATCCTGGAAGCCTTAACCCGTCATGGCGTCAGGCATGTTTGTATCGCCCCTGGTTCCCGTTCCACGCCGCTCACGTTGGCGGCGGCAGAGAATCCTGCTTTTATTCACCATACGCACTTTGATGAGCGTGGGCTTGGTCATCTGGCGTTAGGGCTGGCGAAAGTCAGCCAACAGCCGGTTGCCGTTATTGTCACTTCAGGCACCGCCGTGGCGAACCTCTATCCGGCGCTGATTGAGGCGGGTCTGACGGGCGAGAAGCTCATTTTACTTACCGCCGATCGCCCGCCGGAGCTGATTGACTGCGGCGCCAACCAGGCGATCCGTCAGGCGGGGATGTTTGCCTCGCACCCCTCCCAAACTCTGTCGTTGCCGCGTCCCACGCAGGATATTCCGGCGCGCTGGCTGGTGTCGACCATCGACAATGCGCTCGCCATGCTTCATGCGGGCGCGCTGCACATTAACTGTCCTTTTGCCGAACCGCTGTATGGCGATATGAATGATACCGGTCTGGTCTGGCAGCAGCGTCTCGGCGACTGGTGGCAGGATGAAAAGCCCTGGCTGCGCGAAGCGCGTCGACTGGAAAGCGACAAACAGCGCGACTGGTTCTTCTGGCGACAAAAACGCGGCGTCGTTGTCGCCGGGCGTATGAGCGCGGAAGAAGGCAAAAAAGTGGCGCAGTGGGCGCAAACTCTGGGATGGCCATTAATTGGCGACGTATTGTCGCAAACCGGGCAGCCGCTGCCGTGCGCCGACCTGTGGCTCGGCAACGCCAAAGCGGTGACCGAACTGCAGCAGGCGCAGATTGTCGTCCAGCTTGGCAGTAGCCTTACCGGAAAACGCTTACTGCAATGGCAGGCAACCTGCGAGCCGGAAGAGTACTGGGTAATCGACAATATTGAAGGTCGTCTGGACCCGGCGCACCATCGTGGACGCAGACTGGTAGCGAAAATCGCCGACTGGCTGGAGATGCATCCGGCGGAAAAACGTAAACCGTGGTGTGTAGAGATCCCGCGTCTGGCGGAACTGGCGTGGCAACGGGTGGTCGCGCAGCGAGACACCTTTGGCGAAGCGCAGCTGGCGCACCGTATCCGCGACTATCTGCCGGAGCAGGGGCAATTGTTCGTGGGCAATAGTCTGGTGGTGCGTCTGATCGACGCGCTGTCGCAGCTGCCGGCCGGCTATCCGGTATACAGCAATCGCGGGGCGAGCGGCATTGACGGCCTGCTTTCCACGGCGGCGGGCGTGCAGCGCGCCAGCGCCAAATCGACGCTGGCTATCGTCGGCGATTTATCCGCGCTGTACGATCTTAACGCTCTGGCGTTACTACGTCAGGTATCCGCGCCGTTTGTGTTGATTGTGGTCAACAATAACGGCGGGCAGATCTTTTCCCTGCTGCCGACGCCGCAAAGCAAACGTGAGCGCTTTTATTTGATGCCGCAAAACGTCCATTTTGACCATGCGGCCGCCATGTTTAACCTGCGCTATCATCGCCCGGAAAACTGGGAAGAACTTGAATCTGCGCTGGCTGGCGCGTGGCGAACCCCGGCGACAACGGTGATTGAGCTGGTGGTAAACGATACGGACGGCGCGCAGACGTTGCAGCAACTTTTGGCTCAGGTAAGCCATCTATGATGTTGCACGCGCAGCACATGCCCGGACAGCCTGGGGCGCCCTCGCTGGTTTTCCTGCACGGTTTTTCTGGCGATTGCCGTGAATGGCAGCCGGTTGGCGAACAGTTTCACGGCTGTTCGCGGCTTTATATTGACTTACCGGGACATGGCGGATCTGCGGCTATTCCGGTCGGCGGATTTGCCGATGTCATCAGATTGCTGCGCGCTACGTTAATTAGTTACAACATACTAAAGTTTTGGTTGGTGGGATACTCCCTTGGCGGCCGGGTGGCGATGATGGCAGCCTGCCAGGGAATACCAGGCCTGTGCGGCCTGGTGGTCGAAGGCGGTCATCCGGGGCTGCAAAATGAACAGGCGCGCGCTGAAAGACGATTGTCCGACGGGCGCTGGGCAGAGCGTTTTCGTCGTGAACCCCTGACTGAGGTTTTTCACGACTGGTATCAGCAGCCGGTGTTCGCCTCGCTGACGGCGCAGCAAAGGCAGACGCTGACGGCGCTGCGTAGCCAGAATAACGGCGAAACGCTGGCTGCGATGCTGGAGGCGACATCGCTTGCCGCCCAGCCGGATTTACGCGAGGCGCTCAACGCGCTGGCATTTCCGTTTTATTATTTATATGGCGAACGCGACAGCAAATTCCGCGCCCTGGCGCAGGAAGTGGCGGCGACATGCCATGTTATTCGTAACGCCGGACACAACGCGCATCGGGAAAACCCCGCAGGCGTGGTAGACAGTCTGGCTCAGATTCTGCGTCTCTGACTAAAGGACACACTATGATCTATCCTGATGAAACAATGCTTTACGCACCGGTAGAATGGCACGACTGCTCGGAGGGTTACACCGACATTCGTTATGAAAAATCCACCGACGGTATTGCAAAAATCACCATTAATCGTCCGCAGGTGCGCAATGCATTTCGTCCGTTGACCGTCAAAGAGATGATTCAGGCGCTGGCGGATGCCCGTTACGACGACAGCGTGGGCGTGATTATTCTGACCGGCGAAGGCGATAAAGCGTTTTGCGCGGGCGGCGACCAGAAGGTGCGCGGCGATTACGGCGGTTATCAGGATGACTCCGGCGTGCATCACCTGAACGTGCTGGACTTCCAGCGCCAGATTCGCACCTGTCCAAAACCGGTTGTCGCGATGGTCGCGGGGTATTCTATCGGCGGTGGTCATGTGCTGCACATGATGTGCGACCTCACCATCGCGGCGGAAAACGCCATCTTCGGCCAGACCGGTCCGAAAGTCGGCTCCTTTGACGGCGGCTGGGGCGCTTCATATATGGCGCGTATCGTTGGTCAGAAGAAAGCGCGTGAAATCTGGTTCCTGTGCCGCCAGTACGATGCGCAACAGGCGCTGGATATGGGGCTGGTTAACACCGTCGTTCCGCTGGCGGATCTGGAAAAAGAGACCGTGCGCTGGTGCCGCGAAATGTTGCAAAACAGTCCGATGGCGCTGCGTTGCCTGAAAGCGGCGCTGAATGCCGATTGTGACGGTCAGGCCGGGCTGCAGGAGCTGGCCGGCAACGCTACTATGCTGTTCTACATGACGGAAGAAGGGCAGGAAGGCCGTAACGCCTTTAACCAGAAGCGTCAGCCTGACTTCAGCAAATTCAAACGGAACCCATAATGCGTAGCACGCAGGTATACCGCTGGCAGATCCCCATGGACGCGGGGGTGGTTCTGCGCGACAGGCGGTTAAAAACTCGCGACGGGCTGTATGTTTGTCTGCGTGACGGCGAGCGTGAGGGATGGGGAGAGATCTCTCCGCTGCCGGGGTTCAGTCAGGAAACGTGGGAAGAGGCGCAGACGGCGCTACTAACATGGGGGAACGACTGGCTTCAGGGGAGCGAGGGATTACCCGAGATGCCTTCGGTCGCGTTTGGCGCAAGCTGCGCGCTGGCGGAACTGACTGGCGTCTTGCCGGAGGCGGCGGACTATCGCGCTGCGCCGTTATGCACTGGCGATCCTGACGATTTGGTGCTGCGGCTTGCCGATATGCCCGGCGAGAAAATCGCTAAGGTCAAAGTGGGTCTCTATGAAGCGGTACGCGACGGTATGGTGGTTAATTTGCTGCTGGAGGCGATCCCGGATCTGCATCTGCGTCTGGATGCGAATCGCGCCTGGACGCCGCTAAAAGCCCAACAGTTCGCAAAGTATGTTAATCCGGACTACCGCGCTCGTATCGCCTTTCTCGAAGAACCATGTAAGACGCGGGATGATTCCCGCGCCTTTGCCCGTGAAACCGGCATCGCGATTGCCTGGGACGAAAGTCTGCGCGAAGCGGATTTCACCTTTGAAGCCGAAGAGGGCGTCAGGGCTGTGGTTATTAAACCTACGCTGACCGGATCGCTTGATAAAGTGCGTGAGCAAGTCGCTGCCGCCCATGCGTTGGGACTGACGGCGGTCATCAGCTCTTCGATCGAGTCCAGCCTCGGCCTGACGCAACTGGCGCGGATTGCCGCCTGGTTGACGCCGGGAACGCTGCCCGGACTGGATACCTTGCATCTGATGCAGGCGCAACAGGTTCGCCCCTGGCCCGGTAGCGCGTTGCCTTGTCTGAAGCGTGATGAGCTGGAACGACTGTTATGACATTCACGGACTGGCCGTGGCGCCACTGGCGTCAGGTTCGCAGTCAGGCGCCCGCTCTGCGCCTGAACGATGAAGTGCTAAGCTGGCGCGCCCTCTGTGAGCGTATTGATGCGCTGGCGGGCGGGTTTGCCGCGCAGGGCGTACGGGAGGGCGACGGTGTCCTGCTGCGCGCCGGGAATCAGCCGCGCACTCTGTTGGCATGGCTTGCGTTGATGCAGTGCGGCGCGCGGGTTCTGCCCGTCAACCCGCAGTTGCCCCAGACGTTGCTGGAGGCGCTGGTGCCGAAGTTAACGCTGCGTTTTGCGCTGACACTGGAAGGCGAAAACGCGTTTTCCGGGTTAACCGCGTTGCAGATACAAAAGAGCACAGCGGCGTATGCCGTGGCCTGGCAACCGCAGCGTCTGGTTTCCATGACGCTGACATCGGGTTCCACAGGATTGCCAAAAGCGGCCGTACATACGTGCCAGGCGCATCTTGCCAGCGCGCAGGGGGTGCTTTCGCTAATGCCGTTTGGCCCGCAGGATGACTGGCTGCTATCGCTGCCGCTGTTTCATGTATCCGGGCAGGGTATTATGTGGCGTTGGCTCTTCGCCGGGGCGCGCATGACGGTACGCGATAAGCAACCGCTGGAGCAGATGCTGGCAGGGTGTACTCATGCTTCGCTGGTGCCGACGCAGCTGTGGCGGCTGCTGGCGAATCGGGCGGCGGTGACGCTGAAAGCCGTTTTGCTCGGCGGCGCGGTGATTCCGGTTGAACTCACCGACCAGGCCAGCAAACAAGGGATTCGCTGCTGGTGCGGGTATGGGCTCACGGAGTTCGCGTCTACGGTATGCGCCAAAGAGGCCGATGGTTCGGATGATGTTGGCGCGCCGCTTCCCGGCAGAGAGATCAGAATCGTCGATAATGAAGTCTGGCTGCGCGCCGCCAGTATGGCGGAAGGTTACTGGCGTGATGGCAAACTGATCCCGCTGGTTAATGACGAGGGCTGGTTTGCCACGCGCGATCGCGGCGAGCTGAACCACGGCAGGCTAACCATCGCCGGGCGGCTGGACAACCTGTTCTTTAGCGGCGGCGAAGGCATTCAGCCGGAGGAAGTCGAACGCGTTATTAACGCGCATCCGCTGGTGCAACAAGCCTTTGTCGTGCCGGTAGAAGATAAAGAGTTTGGCCATCGTCCCGTTGCGGTTGTGGAGTATGCATCGCAGGCCGGAGACGTGAACCTCGCTGAATGGGTTCGCGATAAGCTGGCGCGTTTTCAGCAGCCGGTTCGCTGGTTGACGCTGCCTTCAGAACTGAAAAACGGAGGGATTAAAATATCTCGCCGTGCGCTCCAGCAGTGGGTGTGTAAGATCTGTAAAAATTAATGTTAGGTTAATATACAACCATTCCATCGCTATTGCCGTTTTGTTTATCCGTTGATGTGTAACGTGTTATGAACAATCAGCGTGAAACGGGGGCGCTATGGAATGGTTGGTTAAGAAATCGCATTATGTCAAAAAGAGGGCGTGCCATGTTCTGGTGCTGTGCGATAGCGGCGGTTCGCTAAAAATGATCGCCGAGGCGAATTCCATGATATTACTGAGTCCCGGCGATATCCTGTCGCCTTTACAGGATGCGCAGTATTGTATTAATCGGGAAAAACACCAGACCTTAAAAATCGTTGATGCACGCTGTTATTCCTGCGACGAATGGCAGAGGTTGACGCGCAAGCCTTCATGATCTGGTGGGCAGAAAAATCAGCATTACCCCTGCCATAATACACAATACGCCGAGCATCGCTTTTAGGCTGAAAGCGCCTTGCAAACCGGGTAACAGCATTGAGGCTACCCAGACAAGCACATAGCTGAGACTCAGTAGCGCATAGGCTTTGCTGAGCGCGAGCGTGTGTAATGTTTTATGCCAGCAGAAGACGGAAACCAGATACCCCGCCAAACCGGCGAATAGCGCCAGGGTCGCGGCATTAAATGCGCCCAGTCCGGAAATAAACGCCAGTGGATGCGCTATCGATGGCAGCCGCATCATGGCGAATCCTAAACTCAACTGGGCGAGGGAGGCAATCGCAACGCTTATCAGTCCCCACATTACGCCCATTATGCCGCACTCCCCAGAATGATAATGCCGCTGATAATCAATGCGACGCCCAACCAGTGGCGGGGCGGAACCTGTTCATGCCAGATTTTCCAGGCCGCCAGCGTGACCCAGACAAAATTCAGACTCAACATCGGGTAAGCAATTCCCACCGGCAGGGTTTGTAGCACCAGCAGCCACAGCACCATCGCTGCGCCCATGCATATCAGCGCCAGGCCCAGCCACAGCATCAGGTGACGGCGGCGTCCGCCCGCCGTCAATGGCCGTGTCGCTTGCTTCTGGCAGAGCTGACCGCCAACGCTGAGCAGACTGGCAAGCACCAGAACGACGCCGATCATTTAGGCCGATACTGAATTAACACCAGACGCCCCTGATAATCAATATTGTCCGCAGGGGGAAGGGAAAGAGCGCTGATGTCTTCATCTTTGGCTATTGAAAGTACTAGCGTAATAATGCCCTCCTGACGATGCTGGTTGAGCCAGGCGTTAAAATCGTCGGCTTTAACGAATTTATCCTGCACATCAGGATAGCTAAGACCATACCTGAGTTCGCCCGCGTGTCCGTAGAGCATAATATCGTCTCGTTTCAGACTCCAGGCCAGCCCGGCGGCGACGCCCACGTTGTCGGCAAGAATATAGCGGCTTGATGCCAAAGGCGCCTGGGTCATTTCGACAAAAAACTGTGGCTGTTTGGACTCCATCACCCTGTCGGGGATGGAAAAGCCGAACAGCAGCGCCAGTCCCAGCGGACAAAACGCGGGTAATAGGTATTTTTGGCTATGACAGAGGCTATACCAGCCCACAAACGCCCAAACAGTAAAGACGCCCCAGACGCAAAAAACTTTATAGGTTTCGATATGCGTCCACACCGGCGATTTCAGCGGGCCCCATGAGGAGACGACAAACGCCGCGACGATCCCGATTATCCCGAACACCAGGTTGATCCCGCCGTTGACACGTAGCGCGGCGACGCCTTCTTTTACGTTATGCAGGACGAAGCGCGCCATGAGTATCGCTATCGGTGCGAAACAGGAAAGAACATAGGTGGGCAGTTTCCCTTTCGCAATGCTGAAAAAGAGAAGCGGCATGATCGTCCATCCGAGCAAATAGAATGCGCCGTTTCGCTCGCGCCAGCCCAGTTTAAGCGCGCCAGGCAGTAACCCCAGCCACGGTAAACTTCCCGCGAGCAGTACCGGCAGATAGTACCAGAAAGGGGCTTTATGCTGGGCATCGCTCATGGCGAATCGCTGGATATGCTCCACCCAGAAAAAGTAATGCCAGAAATCGGCTTCGCGTCGCGCAATGGCGATCGCCCAGGGAAGGACAACCACAAAGCAGCTCAAGACCGCCAGCCAGCCGTAAAGCAAAAAGTCCTTCCAGCGTTTCTGAACAATGACCCACGGCAGCACGCTCACTACCGGTACGGCCAGGGCGAGGAAGCCTTTAGTTAATACACCCAGACCGCAGGTTGCACCCAGTAGCAAAAACATCCCAATCTTGCCCATTCGGGTCGTGGCCTGCATCCCCTGCCAGAAACAACACATCCCGGCCGTAAGCCAAAGGGCGATCATCGGGTCGAGTACCGCATACGTCCCGATACTGTAAACGGCAAAGAGGGAGAGAAAGATCACGGAGGCGAGCAACGCGGTACGTTTATCCTGCCATAAGCGGAACGTCAGCCACGCCACCAGCGCTGCGGCCAGCAATGTCGTTAAAATAGCGCCAGCCCGCACGCCAAAATTGGTAGTGCCAAAAAGCCACTGACCCAGACTGTTTATCCAGTAACCGGCTATCGGTTTTTCAAAATAACGTAATCCCAGAAAATGCGGCACGATCCAGTCGCCAGACGCCAGCATCTCCCGACTTATTTCGGCATAGCGCGTTTCATCCGGCTGCCAGAGCAGGCGGCTATTGGCAGGAATAACATAGTAGAGCGCAATAAACGCGGCGAAAGCCAGATAATAGCGTATCGATTTCATCATGAGGCGCTCGCTGCCTGTTGGCACCCCAGCCAACCTTCACGGCCAGGGATGTGTCCACGTACAATTTGCCCCAACGGCAGAGACTCAGGCGATGCCGGCAGCAGTTCGCCCAGAGGGCAAAAGGTGATCCCCGCGTCGCGTGCACGAACGAGCAAATCTTCAAACAGCGGCTGATGGACAATACCTTCGACTTCCGCATGGATGGTATATACCGGCGTGCCTTTGTCCTGCAACATACGGGAGATAATCCAGGTATTGAACGACTGCGCCTGAACGGCGGGGCCGATAACCTCATCCCACGTGGGTAAGGTGACGGGGATTTGCGGCGTCCCTGTCTGGCCCGGCATCAGTAGCGGACGGAATAAGGTGGTTCCACGGCAATCGCTGTTATACCGCAGGTTGAACGGCTCTTTCGCACGAACAACGCGCCCATCCGCTCGCCAGCCGGCCGCGGCTGAGCAGGTGACGGGTTTTCCGATAATGGCCTCAAGCGCCGTTATGCCGCGCGCGATATCTTCTTCAAGCTGGCGGATACTCCAGTGGCCGCTGTGAGTCTGCCACGCATGGTGATCCCAGGCATGTAGTCCCGTCTCATGGTATGTTGCCGTTTCACGAATAATCCCGGCATTGGCGTTGCCGATATTTTTTCCCGGCCAGGCGGTACCGGCCAGCAGGATATCCCAGCCGTAGAGCGAGGCGGCGTTTGAACGTAGCATTTTCCATAAAAATCGCGGTTTTATCAGACGCCAAAGATGGCGTCCCATATTGTCCGGCCCGACGCTGAAGAAAAAGCTGGCCTGAACGCCGTGGCGATGCAATGTCGCCAGCAGCCGGGGAACACCTTCACGCGTTCCTCGCAAGGTATCAACATCAATGCGTAAACCGACTTTCGTCATGATGCGCGTTCCGCGACATCTACGCTGCGCAGGAAGAAGTCCAGCGTTTCTTCAACCGTATCACACATCGCAATAGACGGTTCCCAGCCCAGACAGCGCCTGGCATTGTCGATGCTGGGTTTCCGGTGTGCGACATCCTGATAACCCTTGCCGTAATAACTACGGCTTTCGACGACCTGGAAACCGGCAAACGGTGGGAAATGACAGCGCAGCGGATGCTTATCAAAACTGTCGAGCAACAGCGTCGCCAGTTCCTGAATACTGGCTTCGTTGTCAGGATTGCCGATATTAATGATTTTGCCATCGCACCGATCGCCATCATTCACAATAATGCGGAATAAGGCTTCGATCCCGTCACGAATATCGGTGAAACAGCGCTTCTGCTGACCGCCGTCGATAAGCTTGATCGGCGTCCCTTCTACCAGGTTCAGAATCAACTGCGTTATCGCGCGTGAACTGCCGATACGCGCCGCGTTCAGGCTATCCAGCCGCGGCCCCATCCAGTTAAAGGGACGGAAAAGCGTGAAGCGCAATCCCTCTTTTTCGCCATAAGCCCAAATCACCCGGTCGAGAAGCTGTTTGGAAACGGAGTAAATCCAGCGTGGCTTATTCACCGGCCCGACGATCAGATTCGATTTGTCTTCGTCAAAAGAGGCGTCCGTACACATGCCGTACACTTCAGAGGTAGACGGGAAAACTACGCGTTTACGGTATTTCACGCAATAACGAATAATCCGCAGATTTTCTTCAAAATCAAGTTCAAAGACGCGCAGCGGGTTGCGGGTGTATTCAATCGGGGTAGCAATCGCTACCAGCGGCAGTACGACATCGCATTTTTTGACATGATATTCGATCCATTCTGAGTGGATGCTGATATCTCCCTCCACGAAATGAAAGCGAGGGTGGAGCAGGAATCGGCTAATGGCGTTGCTGCCGATATCCATACCGTAGACCTCGTAATTCTCTTCATTCAGTAACCGTTCGGTCAAATGATTGCCGATAAAACCGTTGACGCCGAGGATGAGAACGCGAATGCGACGTTTACCGCTGGTCGCTGGTGGACGGTTCAAACGCGCGCCCGCCACCAGACCAAGCGTCTGTGCAAGCTGCGAGCCCTGTACAGTAATGCCGTCTCCGGCCTGGCCGGTAATAATCTCCAGCGCGCCATCGGCGCAGGCGACCCGCAGCGGAGACACCGAAATTACCGAGCCGGGAAGCGCGCCTTGCGCATCCGGACAAATTCGGGAAGACCAGATAGTGAATTTTTGCGAGCCGTTATAGCTGAACGCGCCGGGCCAGGGGGCGGCTACCGCCCGCACCAGGTTATGCACCGTGGAAACCGGTTTGTGCCAGTCGATAAGGCCATCTTCCGGCCTGCGGCGACCATAATATGTAGCGTCAGACTCACGCTGAGGAACAGAAGGTATATCGCCGCATTTCATGGTGGGCAGGATGCTATTAAGCAACTGGCGCGCGGCCTGACATAGCTTATGATGCAGGGTAAGCGCAACATCGTCCTGCGCAATAGCGACGCGTTGACTGGCGACAATCTCTCCGGCGTCGGCACGTTTGACCATACGATGCAGCGTTACGCCCGTTTCGCTTTCGCCGTTAACCAGAACCCAGTTTAGCGGCGCACGGCCACGATAGGCAGGCAATAGAGAACCGTGCAGATTGAACGCGCCAGCCGGGGCGAGGTGCAGAATTTCTTCGCTTAACAGGTTGCGGTAATAGAACGAAAAAATAATATCCGGCGCAAGCTCAGCGATGCGGTCGACCCAGATAGGATGGTTTACGTTATCCGGTGCATAAACCGGAATCCCTAATTCTGCCGCCAGCCGGGAGACGGAGCCAAAAAAGGTGTTTTCCGCAGGATTGTCGGCATGAGTAAAAATCGCGGCAATCTCATACCCGGCATCCAGTACGGCCTGCACGCCCTGACATCCCATATCGTGATAGGCAAAAATAACGGCTTTCATTGGTGACTTTCCTCAGTAAACGGCGTGCTTTCCGGGTAGATAACTTGTTGAACAAAATAGCGGGGGCGGGCGCGGACATCGTTATAAATGCGACCGATGTATTCGCCCAGCAGTCCCATACCGATGAATTGCGCGCCGATGAAGGTAAACAGGACGGCAAAGAGCATAAATACGCCTTCCGCCGCCCACTGCGGCCCCAGCGCCAGGCGAAGTACAATAAGCAATACCGACAGGCTAAACCCGCCGATGGCGATAACGCTGCCCAGCAGACTCAACAGGCGCAGCGGCGTCGTCGTCAGGCAGGTCACCAGGTCATACATCAGGTTAATGAGACGCATAAAACTGTATTTAGAGTCGCCAAATTCACGTTCAGCGTGATGCACCGGGATCTCGGTAGCCCGACGAGCGAAAATGTTGGCCAGAATAGGGATAAAGGTGCTGCGTTCATGGCAGCGCAACATAGTATCGATAATAGGGCGGCGATAGGCGCGTAACATGCAGCCGTAATCGCCCATCGCTTTGCCCGTTGTGCGCTGGATCAGTAGATTAATGATTTTTGACGCCGATTTGCGAAACAGGCTGTCCTGTCGGTTCTGGCGCACGGTGCCTACCACATCGAACCCTTCATCGGCTTTCGCCACCAGACGTGGGATCTCTTCCGGCGGGTTTTGCAGATCGGCATCCAGCGTAATGATAAGATCGCCGCTTACATGGCTAAACCCCGCCATAATCGCTGCATGTTGACCGTAGTTACGGTTGAGTAAAATAGAGATGATATGGCTATCGGCCTCCTGGGACGCCTTAACCATCAGCTCCGCCGAGCTATCGCTGCTACCATCATCTATCAATAAAATCTCCCACGCTTTGCCCAGACTCTCGCAGGCGGCGGTGGTGCGTCTTATCAATTCCGGCAGGCTTTCCTGTTCGTTATAGACAGGAATAACCACCGAGACTTTTTTTATGGGGGCGGCGTCAAACATGCTTATTGTCCTGCTATCTGATGAAGGGCGGTAATGACCCGATCAAAGTCACTCTCGGTCATGTCCGGGAAGAGCGGCAGTGAGCAGATCCGCTCGCTGTTCCACTCGGTGTCAGGCAGCGTGAGCGTTGGGAAACGTTCGCGATAATATTTTTGCGTATGCGCGGCGCGGAAATGCAGTCCTGTGCCGATGCCTTTCGTTTTCAGCGATGCCATCAAAGCATCCCGGGTAATACCGCAGCGGGCTTCATCGACCCGGATAATGAATAAATGCCAGGCGTGAATATGTTCCCACGACGGAAGGCTCAGAGGCTGAAAAGGCAGGTCTGCCATTGCCTGGTGGTACTGCGCTGCGATGGCGGCGCGGCGAGCGTTAAGCGCATCCAGTTTCTGTAACTGAGCAAGCGCGATAGCGGCGTTGAGGTCGGGCAAATTATATTTGTAGCCCGGCGCCAGGACTTCCGCTTGTGGCGCGCGTCCTCCGCTCTGTCGATCCCAGGCATCAACGCCAAGCCCGTGAAACTTGAGACTGCGCAGTTTATCGGCGAATTGCGGGTTATCCGTGACGACGATACCGCCTTCAGCGCAGGTAATGTTCTTAATGGCGTGGAAGGAGAAAATCGCGGTGCCCCGGGCGCCAATGTGGCGACCTTTGTAGCTGGTTCCTGTCGCGTGCGCCGCGTCTTCAATCACTGGAATGCCATAACGCTCGCCAAGAGCGTAAATAGCGTCCAGATCGGCGGGCGCGCCAGCGTAGTGGACGGGAATAATTGCTTTGGTTTGTGGCGTAATCGCGGCTTCGATATGTTCAGGCGTGACCATCAGCGTATCGCGATCGACATCGACCATGACGGGGTTCGCGCCGAGTAAAACGATCATATTTAGCGTAGAAACCCACGTCATTGACGGTGTAATGACCTCGTCGCCTTCACCAATGCCCAGCGCCATCAACGCGATGTGCATACCGGCAGTGGCTGAACTGACGGCAACGGCATATTGATTGCCTGTTAGCCGACAAAACGCCGCTTCCAGTTCCTGATTTTTCGGGCCAGTTGTTATCCAACCTGAGTCCAGTACGGTCTTAACGGCAGCAAGCTCTTCCGCGCCCATCGCCGGACGGGAGAAAGGCAAAAAGTCCGACATCATTTTTCCTTCAGCCATTGAAAGCCGCTTTTCAAATATTTCGGCAATAGAAAAGGGCTTATTTTTTAACGCATTTAGCTGAACCCTACTGGATGAATATTAAATTAACATTAAGAAATTAAGGTGAAGTAAAAAGATAATTTTTAACGGAATTATGCTTTGCTTTCGCCGAAAGTTTAAGGCATTTTATGCATGCCCAAAAGCTGTTTTTATGTTTCTGGTCTGGTCTTCCGTCGCGGAATTTCATTTTAATTGTATTGCTATTAAGTTAGCTGCACTGTCTGCCTGAGAGGTTAATGTGCTGGCATTTACCCTACGCTTTATTAAAAACAAACGCTATCTCGCGACTCTGGCGGGGGCGTTGGTTATTATCGCCGGGTTGACCTCACAACATGCCTGGAGTGGTAACGGTCTACCGCAGATTAACGGTAAAGCGCTGGCGGCGCTGGCGAAGCAGCATCCGGTAGTCGTGTTATTCCGCCATGCCGAGCGGTGCGATCGTTCCGATAATACCTGCCTGTCAGACAGCACGGGGATTACGGTCAACGGTGCGCAAGACGCCAGAGCGCTGGGTAAAGCCTTCAGTGCCGATATACAAAATTACAATCTCTATTCCAGTAATACGGTGCGCACCATCCAGTCGGCAACCTGGTTTTCTGCGGGCAGGTCGCTTACGGTGGATAAAAAAATGATGGATTGCGGCAGCGGTATTTATGCTTCAATCAATACGTTACTGAAAAAGTCGCAGAATAAAAATATAGTCATTTTTACCCATAATCATTGTTTGACGTATATTGCAAAAAATAAGCGCGGCGTAAAGTTTGATCCGGACTATCTTAATGCGCTCGTTATGCATGCGGAAAACGGAAAACTCTTTTTAGATGGTGAATTTGTTCCCGGCTAGCCGCATGTTAAAAGCGTAAAGACAGCCTGAAGCGGCTGTCGTCATTATAATAACCCTTTCAATGCTAATGTGTGGCGTGTCGCTACATTCAAATCATACAGCGCCAGTTCTTCTGGCTTGACCCAGGCGTAGTCCTGAAATTCGTCGTTAATACATATATCGCGATTAGCGGAAACACAGTCGAAGATGAGATAAATCATATAAATCTCTTCTTGTCTGCCATCAGCGTAGGTTTTAACGCGGATATCGTCGCGGAAGGTCCACGGCGTAATATCGCTCAGAATCAGTTGTTCGCCGAGTTCCTCCCGAATCTCCCGACGCAGCGCCTCTTCAATGCGTTCGCCCGGCTCGACCCCGCCGCCCGACAGCGCCCACTGACCGGGAAAGACGCCGCGGTTGTCGGCCATTTTGCACAGCAGATAACAGCCATCATTTTGAATTAAAGGGCAAACTATAGTTCGTTGACGCATAAGTCGCTTCCTTAAACCACCAGGTCATCAGCTTAACAAATCGTTCTGCGAAATTCTTTGTGAAAAATGGAAGCGATAACGCAGACTGCGTTTTTTGTTAATCCAGTTGATGCAGGCGCCGCCATGTGATGGCGCAATGATGCGGCATGGCGAAAGTAGTATTTCGTTACAATATGTTTTTGGAATGGTTTTTTAGTGCATTGATTCCTCAGCGTCTGGCAGTACAATTCTGCCGTTTTGGGGAGTTTTTCTTTATGTGCTTGCTGGAAAGGGTAAAAATGAAAAAAAGCATATTATTAGGTTTTGCCGGAATGCTGTTCGTTTCTGCATCGGCGCAGGCCATCAGTATTAGCGGCCAGGCGGGCGAAGATTACACCAACATTGGCGTGGGTTTTGGTACGGAATCGACGGGACTGGCGCTAAGCGGCAACTGGATGCACAACGATGATGATGGCGACGCTGCGGGCGTGGGTCTGGGGCTGAACATTCCGGTGGGACCTCTGCTGGCGACGGTCGGCGGTAAAGGTATTTATACCAATCCGAAAGACAGCGATGAAGGCTATGCGGCGGCTGTCGGCGGTGGGCTACAATGGAAAATCGGCAACAGCTTCCGTCTGTTCGGCGAGTATTATTATTCACCAGATTCGCTGTCCAGCGGTATCGACAGCTATGAAGAAGCGAATGCAGGCGCGCGTTTCACCATTATGCGCCCGCTGAGCATTGAAGCCGGTTATCGTTACCTGAACCTGGCGGGTAAAGACGGCAACCGCGATAATGCGATTGCTGACGGCCCTTATGTTGGCGTAAACGCCAGCTTTTGATGCTAACGGCGCGGCAATCGTCGCGCCATATTCCTCCTGTTCCCGTCATTCTTCTTTCCACGTCATATTCGTCTTTGCGTTATAGTGTTTTCATCATAAGAGCAGGAGAACACAATGCTAAATGTGGAAATGCTATCCACCGGGGATGAGGTGTTGCACGGACAAATCGTTGACACCAATGCCGCCTGGCTGGCTGATTTTTTCTTTCATCAGGGCGTTCCGTTATCACGGCGAAATACGGTAGGCGATAATCTGGACAGTCTGGTCGCTATCTTGCGTGAACGCAGTCAACATGCTGATGTTTTGATTGTTAATGGCGGGTTAGGGCCGACCAGCGATGATTTAAGCGCGCTCGCCGCGGCAACGGCAAAAGGCGAAGGATTAGTACTGCACCAGGCGTGGCTGACCGAAATGGAACGTTACTTTCAGCAGCGCGGTCGCGTGATGGCGCCGAGCAACCGTAAACAGGCGGAACTGCCTGCCAGCGCGGAGTTTATTAATAATCCGGTCGGCACTGCCTGTGGATTTGCGCTCCAGCTCAACCGCTGCCTGATGTTTTTCACCCCCGGCGTACCGTCGGAATTTAAGGTTATGGTGGAGAAGGAAATCTTACCGCGGTTACGCGCGCGTTTTTCGCTGCCGGAGCCGCCGCTTTGCCTGCGGTTAACGACTTTTGGACGTTCAGAAAGCGACCTCGCGCAGCGTCTCGATTCACTGCCGTTGCCGCCCGGCGTGACGATGGGGTATCGCTCATCAATGCCGATCATTGAACTGAAATTGACCGGCCCGGCTACGCAACGGGAGGCGATGCTGGCGTTATGGCCAGAGGTCAAACGGGTTGCCGGGCAGAACCTGATTTTTGAAGGTACGGAAAACCTGCCGGCGCAAATAGCCCGCCGCCTGCAGGAAAGGCAGTTGAGTCTGACGTTGAGCGAGCAATACACCAGCGGCTTACTGGCGCTACAGCTTTCCCGCGCCGGGGCGCCTGTTCTTGCCAGCGAAGTCGTTCCTTCTCAGGAAGAGACGCTGGCGCAAACGGCGCACTGGACGACAGAACGGCGCAGCAATCATTATGCCGGTCTGGCGCTGGCCGTGTCGGGGCTGGAAAACGAACATCTTAATTTCGCGCTGGCGACGCCGGATGGCACGTATGCCTTACGCGTGCGTTTTAGCGCCAATCGGTATAGTCTGGCAATACGTCAGGAGGTCTGCGCGATGATGGCGCTAAATATGCTGCGCCGCTGGCTTAATGGCGAGGACATTACCAGCGAGCATGGCTGGATAGACGTGGTTGAATCATTGACATCATAATCCCTTTCTCTTATCTGCGATGGGAACGACATCGTGAGCCGGATAAGGCCGCTATGCCATTATCCGGCAATATTATCTGCTTTTTTGTCCAGCCAATTGTACTGAATACAAAGTAATACGTGCGTTAATTCACATTTATATGGTTAACCCTTCCACTCCGTTGGAAGGCGGATAAGCTTTGACGCGCTTCACAATTTTTTCCCTACTGACCTTTCACACTGATTCCAGTGTCTCAGACTGGAGTCCAATATGTTGGAATCAAGTAAAGTCCCGGCTCTTACTCGCGCAATCGACATCCTCAATTTGATCGCGCGTATTGGCCCATGCAGCGCGGCAATCATTATTGAAACGTTGCGTATTCCAAAAAGCACCGCGTACCTGCTGTTGAATGAATTAAAACGTCAGCGATTTATTAGCCTCGATCATCAGGAGAACTACTGCCTGTGGACTAAGCTTGTTGAATTGTCGGGTCATGCGCTCAGCAAGATGGATCTGCGGGAGCTGGCGCGTCCTCGTCTAACACAACTGATGGATGAAACCGGGCTGCTGTGTCACTTGGGGATCATCGACCACGAAAATGCGTATTACATACTGAAAGTGGAATCCTCATCCACTATCAGCGTGCGCTCGCATGAGGGGAAAAGCCTCTCTCTTTATCGTTCCGGCATCGGCAAATGCCTGCTGGCATGGCAGCCGGCCGCCGTACGCAAAGCCATTATTGAAAAAATGGTATGGGAGCGAGCCACGCTGACCACCATCACCGAGCCGCAACAATTGAATGATGAGCTGGAACGCATTCGCCAGCGTGGATGGAGCTTTGATAACGGGGAGGATTATCCGGATGTCCGCTGCGTTGCCGCACCGGTATTTAATGCCAGAAACGAACTGACCGCGGCAATTTCAGTGGTCGGCACGCGCCTGCAAATCAACGAAGAGAATCTTGATTATTTGGCCGGTAAAGCTATTGCCTGTGCCAAAGATATTTCACGCCTGTTGGGATGGAAAAGTCCCTTCGACTCACTCGCATCTTAAAATGGAGAATATTATGACTCTTCCTAAAATTAAACACGTTCGAGCCTGGTTTATTGGGGGCGCTACCGCAGAGAAAGGGGCTGGCGGCGGGGATTATCACGACCAGGGAGGAAATCACTGGATTGATGACCATATCGCCACTCCCATGAGCAAATATCGCGACTATGAGCAGTCTCGTCAGTCTTTTGGGATCAACGTGTTAGGGACGCTGATTGTCGAAGTAGAGGCGGAAAATGGGCAGACGGGGTTCGCCGTTTCGACAGCAGGGGAGATGGGCTGTTTTATCGTAGAAAAACATCTTAACCGGTTTATTGAAGGCAAATGCGTAAGCGATATCAAACTTATTCACGATCAGATGCTCGGCGCGACCATGTACTACTCCGGTTCCGGCGGTCTGGTGATGAACACGATTTCCTGTGTGGATCTGGCGCTGTGGGATCTGTTTGGCAAGGTGGTTGGGCTGCCGGTTTATAAATTGCTGGGCGGAGCGGTACGCGATGAAATTCAGTTTTACGCCACCGGCGCACGCCCGGATCTGGCTAAAGAAATGGGCTTTATCGGCGGTAAAATGCCGACTCACTGGGGACCGCACGATGGTGATGCGGGGATCCGTAAAGATGCCGCGATGGTGGCGGATATGCGTGAAAAGTGCGGGCCGGATTTCTGGCTGATGCTCGACTGCTGGATGAGTCAGGATGTGAACTATGCGACTAAACTGGCTCACGCCTGTGCGCCATTTAATCTCAAATGGATTGAAGAGTGTCTGCCGCCGCAGCAGTATGAAGGCTATCGCGAATTAAAACGCAACGCGCCTGCAGGGATGATGGTTACCAGCGGCGAACACCATGGTACGCTGCAATCCTTCCGCACTCTGGCAGAAACCGGCATTGATATTATGCAGCCGGATGTTGGCTGGTGCGGCGGATTAACCACGCTGGTTGAGATCGCCGCGCTTGCCAAATCGCGCGGGCAACTGGTGGTGCCGCACGGTTCGTCTGTCTATTCGCACCATGCAGTTATTACTTTCACTAATACCCCTTTCAGCGAGTTCCTGATGACCAGCCCGGACTGCTCCACCCTGCGTCCGCAATTTGACCCGATTCTCCTGGATGAGCCGGTGCCGGTGAATGGACGCATCCATAAATCAGTGCTGGATAAGCCGGGCTTCGGCGTCGAGCTTAACCGTGACTGTCACTTGAAACGCCCTTATAGCCACTAATAACTCGTGCGTTGCCTTTGTACGGCAACGCCCTCATCCTGTTGAGGATATTGCTATGAGCATCACTTTACTTGACGGCGTAGTGAAGAAAAACCGCGCACGTTTAATTCCTTTTATGTTGGCGCTGTATGTACTGGCGTTTCTGGATCGTTCAAATATTGGTTTTGCCAAAGAGACCTATCAGATAGATACCGGGCTAAGTAATGAAGCCTACGCGCTAGGGGCCGGTATTTTCTTTGTGGTTTACGCTTTCCTTGGCGTACCGGCTAACCTGCTGATGCGCAAATTTGGCGCAAGAACCTGGATCGGCACGACTACCCTGCTGTGGGGCTTTCTCTCTGCTGCGATGGCTTGGGCGGATAGTGAAGCAAAATTCCTGATAATCCGCACGCTATTGGGCGCGGCGGAGGCTGGATTTTTCCCCGGCATGATCTATCTAACTTCACAATGGTTCCCGCAGCGTAACCGTGCCAGCATTATGGGGCTATTTTATATGGGCGCGCCGCTGGCGTTAACGTTGGGTTCGCCGCTCTCCGGCGCTCTGCTGGAGATGCATGGTTTTATGGGGCACCCGGGATGGTTCTGGATGTTCGTTATCGAAGGCCTACTGGCGATTGGCGCAGGGATATTCACCTTTTTCTGGCTTGATGACACTCCGCAGCAGGCGCGTTTTCTTAGCCTGGAAGAAAAGAACGCGCTTATCAGGCAACTGGCGAGCGAAGAAGAGAAAAAGGTCACGTCAAGGCTTGCGGATGCGCTGCGTAATGGACGCGTCTGGCAACTGGCTATTATTTATCTGACGATTCAGGTGGCGGTATACGGACTCATCTTTTTCCTGCCGACCCAGGTTGCCGCGCTATTGGGCACTAAAGTGGGCTTTACCGCTTCGGTGGTAACAGCGGTTCCCTGGGTGGCGGCTTTGCTTGGCACATGGCTTATTCCTCGCTACTCCGACCGTACCGGCGATCGCCGTAACGTTGCGGCAGTGACGTTACTGGCTGCGGGTATTGGCATTGGCCTGTCAGGTCTGGTTTCTCCGGTGCTCGCTATTCTGGCGCTCTGTGTTGCAGCAGTAGGATTTATTGCCGTTCAGCCCGTATTCTGGACCATGCCGACGCAGCTACTTTCCGGTACGGCTCTGGCGGCAGGAATTGGTTTCGTTAATCTGTTTGGCGCTGTGGGCGGTTTTATTGCCCCAATTCTGCGCGTAAAAGCGGAAACGTTGTTTGCCAGCGATGCGGCGGGTCTGCTGACGCTGGCCGGAGTCGCCATCATTGGCTCATTAATTATCTTCACGCTGAGCGTTAATCGTCCGGTGGCGCAATCCGGCGCTGCGCATCATTAATCTTATCTACGTTGTAAGGATCGCTATGAACGCATTGTTATCAAATCCTTTTAAAGAAGGATTACGTAAAGGGGATACGCAAATTGGTTTGTGGCTCAGTTCAACCACCTCTTATATGGCGGAGATTGCGGCGACGTCGGGTTATGACTGGTTGTTAATAGATGGCGAGCACGCGCCTAATACGGTGCAGGACTTGTATCATCAGTTACAGGCCATCGCCCCATATGCCAGCCAGCCGGTGATTCGCCCGATCGAGGGAAGTAAAGCGCTCATTAAACAGGTACTGGACATCGGGGCGCAAACGCTACTGATCCCGATGGTTGACACCGCAGAACAGGCGCGCCAGGTCGTTTCCGCTACCCGATACCCGCCGTTGGGGCAACGAGGCGTTGGCGCGAGCGTGGCGCGTGCGGCGCGCTGGGGAAGAATCGACAACTATATGGCACAGGCCAATGAGTCGCTCTGCCTGTTGGTGCAGGTTGAAAGCAAAGTGGCGCTGGAAAACCTTGACGCGATTCTGGAGGTTGAAGGCATTGATGGCGTCTTTATCGGTCCGGCAGATCTCTCTGCTTCATTGGGTTACCCCGATAATGCCGGACACCCGGAAGTGCAGCGGATCATTGAAGCGTGTATTTATCGTATTCGCGCCGCCGGAAAAGCGGCGGGTTTTTTGGCGGTCGATCCGGCAATGGCGCAGAAATGTCTGGCGTGGGGCGCGAATTTTGTCGCGGTCGGGGTAGATACGATGCTCTACACCGAGGCGCTGGATAGCAGGTTGGCGATGTTTAAATCTGTTCAGTCAGTAAGCACGGCAAAACGTAGTTATTGAGAAAAATGCCGGATGGCACGTATGCCTTACGCGTGCGTTTTAGCGCCAATCGGTATAGTCTGGCAATACTTCAGGAGGTCTGCGCGATGATGGCGCTAAATATGCTGCGCCGCTGGCTTAATGGCGAGGACATTACCAGCGAGCATGGCTGGATAGACGTGGTTGAATCATTGACGGCATAGAACTTTTAGTGGGAAGGCCTGGCCTTCCCATCCTTATATACTTATAAATTCTTCGCAGAGCATCATTTCAGGATAAGAGCCTATCCCACCAGGCGTAATTGTTGAAGCCAGTTTGGGGTTGGCCAGCGTGCAGAAACCGGAGCGTACACGTAGTACGTGAGGATTTTGAGCACTGCCCGGTCCCAAAATGGCGAATAAAATAGCCTAATGGGATAGGCTCTAAGTACTCACCATTACTGGAGACTGTATTCATATATTTGTCGCCGGGTTTGGGTGTTAAATAGTGTTTGTTCCTCTACTGAAAGCGTTAAGAAATTTTCCGCAAATTCTCGTAGTGTGGTAGCAGGATCGTTTTGCCCGGCATTCAATAAGAGTTGAATTGTATGGTAACAAAATAGACCACAGCCGTTGGGTACATTATTCTGTAAATTAATTTCGATAAAATTAACCTCATCGCTTTCTGATATACCTGCAATCTTTGCTGCTTCTATAATCTCTTGCTTAGTATTTTCATTTAAATCATGATAACTGTTAAATATGAGACATTTTATTTTTTCTGCAAGTTTATAAAATAAACAGAGAAGCCAGTGATCTCCTGTATTTATCAGAAAGATTTCATTTTCACATAATCCTGATTGAGCAATCTTTTCAAGTAGCTGAGTGCTTAATATATTTTCTTTGGTGGTAGGATGAATAAGCCCAATGGGATAGTTTACCGAGAGAAAAGGTGATTCTTGAACCAGACCTTGCGTTGCAGCTGCCAACTCATCTGAAGACATCATTCGCACACCACACCAAAGATTTTCAACTCCAACCTGTTCTTTATCTGTCTGAGCGAACTGGTTGCCCATAATTTTATGTGCTATTTCTATTTTTTTAGAAAGGTCGGTTGTCGCGGAACCGGCCA
Source organism: Salmonella sp. SJTUF15581 (assembly GCF_043356775.1). Taxonomy (NCBI): domain Bacteria; kingdom Pseudomonadati; phylum Pseudomonadota; class Gammaproteobacteria; order Enterobacterales; family Enterobacteriaceae; genus Salmonella; species Salmonella sp. SJTUF15581. The sequence goes on from NZ_JBEUJY010000020.1 coordinate 32,854, forward strand.
TATAAAGTAATCTGGAAGGGGCATGTAGCTTTTTCCACTCAGTATTATTTTTTGTTATATCGTTATTGGCAATTTGATGTAATACAAGGCAAGCCTGATTGATTTTTTTATCTATATCTGGTGAGCCCGATCTTTTTCCGCTAAAGAGTTCAAAAAGAAATTTCTCAACTCTATGTCCCAGGTCATCGTTGCGTAACGCAAGATTGCATAACAGATCAATACAATTCTGATCACCGTTCTCTACTGAGCTAAGCAACAACGCAAGCGTCTCATCGCTCACCTCTCCTGCATATAGGCTGTGAAATTGCGATATGCTCAATCGGTAAAGTGAATTTACACATATATTCATTTTGCTCTGTTTCCTGATAGGTGAAAGTAGCGAATATGATGTCATGTATAATTATTTGTAAAAATATTATTATTAGTGGGGATATATTAAATCAGGCATAGACCTGATTTTCTTATTATTCACATAACACTCAATTATTATTGGGGATATTCAGTTATCCCCCTCTTTAAAGGGGGCTGGTAACGCGTCGATACAAGAGATATTGCTCTATACACAGTAACGTCGTTATCTGTCATGCCACCATGGGTTAGCGGTCATGGTTAACCAAATAGGGCAGGTTATTGCAAAGAGACATCCGTGTTTATACCCAAAATAATCCGTAGCCAACACATAAGCAACTTGAAGTATGAAGGGTATATGTCTGATGGAAAATCGGCCCTGGTGAGTAGGGTAATAGCGCCGGAGGGACTCCGGCGCTTTTTACTTAGCCGAGCGCCTGGGCCAGTAGCGTAATGGGGTGTTCGCAGCGTTTGCTTGTAGACATCTCAATTTGCCACTTACAGGTTTCACAATCGGTGACGACAATGTCGGCGCCGCTCTCTTCAATCTGGCGGAACAGCGGCGCGCCGATGGACTGTGATGTCGGATAGTTTTCCTTTTTAAATCCATACGTACCGGCAATGCCGCAGCACTGTGAATCAAGTACCGTCAATTCAAGCCCCGGAATTTGCCGCAATAGTTCAAGCGTGTAAAGCGTCCAGCCCATTTTTTCCATATGACACGGCGTATGGTAGACCACTTTCAGCGGCAAAGGATTAAGCGGCAGCGTTTTCCCGGCATCCAGTTTGCGCCATAGCCAGCGGGTGGCCAGCTCGATATGTTCGCGCAGCCCGGCGTTGTCCACGTCCAGCACTTCAGGATATTCATCGCGCAACGCAAACGTACAGGTGGATGACGTGGCGATGACCGGAATACCTTTGACGGCAATCGCCTCGCGTAGCGACTCCACATTGCTGATAGCCTGCTTGCGAGCTTTATCCGTAAAACCGTTAGCGATCAGCGGTACGCCGCAACACTTCTCTTTACTCAGTAGCTGTACGCCGGTACCCATTGCGTTCAGCACCTTAATCAGATCTTTTCCGAGCTGCGGATGGTTGTAATTCACAAAACAGCCATGGAAAAAGGCGACCTGATCTTTGTATTTAGCCTGCTGCGCCGCCACGCTACGATACCAGCGGCGGAAGGTGCCGAAAGAGTATTTTGGTAAGGTGCGGCGATGATCGATTTTGAGCGCGTAATCAAGCAACTGGCGCACTGGCTTTAATGCGGTGGCGGTATTGACCACCGGCGCGAACGGCGTTGAAACGCTGCCCATCAGATCGGTATGGCTGAGAATAAAGTTACGCAATGACGGGCGCGTCGTATCGTATTTCGCGCGGGCGCGCTGGATGATATCGCCAATCTTCACGTCCGACGGACAGGCGACCTCACACCGTTTGCAGTTAATGCAATATTTCAGCGCCTCATCATACAGTGCGCCGTCTTTCAGACGCAGGCGTTCGCCATCCGGTCCGGCCTGTTTAGGGCCAGGGTAGCCAGGATTAACGCGGCTGACCGGGCACGCGGTGGTGCACACCGTACATTTAATACAACTTTCAAAACGTGTGTCGCTCATTGCTGTTCTCCTGCACGCTCAGCGATATGGTGCGCGGCCTGGAGGGCGCTGACTGCGCAGACGCCGCCGCCGCATCCCTCAGCTATAGGATCGAATCCCGCCAGCACAGAACCTATTGCATACAGATTTTCTACCGTGTTGCCCGCAAGGGAGGGGCGGAAGGCGTCATCCGTCACGACGCCAAACTGCTGCCAGGGCTGTGGGTCGAAGAAATGTTGTTGATACCATTCGGCGCGGGTGGCCGTTTGCTGTACGTCGAGCCCTAAAATAGGTTCGCGGATCCCTTCGCGCTCGGCAACCAGACCGCTACTAAAGAAGCTACCGCTGGCAAGTACGGCAAAACGCGGGCGCAGTGGGATATCGGCATGGTTGCGGGTCCATATTTCGCTCACGGTACCGCGACGGCAGGTGACTTTCTTCACTTCATCGCCCGGCATCCAGATGCCGCCCTGACGGACAAACTGGCGCTGGAGCTGATTGTGCAGACGAATACCGAGCACCGATGGCGGCAGCGTCGGCAGCAGCGTGAGCGCGCAGGGCAGACGTTCGTTAAGCCAGCGCCACAGCGTATCGTTCGCCAGCCCGAAACAGGCGGGCATGATGATCATGTCGCAGTTTGTCGCTATTGGCGACAGCGCGTCGTACAACAGTGGCCATTTTTCTTCGTTATCAAGCAGACGCGCAATATTGACCGCGCGAAATTCCGTCGGGTTATCACGCAGTACGTCCAGTTCCGGAAGGTCGATTTCTGCGGTTTCCACGTTGAGGTCGCGTTGGCGCAGCGACGCTGCCGCAAGGTGCGCCTGGAAATCCAGTAATCCGCTAACGCCGACGACGCAAATTCGCTGTGCGGATAACGGCCAGACCGGTACTTCCGGCGAGCTAAGCCAGGTTGAACGCAATGTGCCAAGCGGCGTGACACGCTGGTGCGCCTGCTGTACGTCGCCGTATAACTGCGCGCCGCTGGCGTTAAGTAGCGTTTGCGCCTGTTGCGCCAGCGTAAGGACTTTTTGCGCGCCTAAACGCGAATAAGGATGTTCAGGCGCCTGGCGGCACAGCGCATCAAGCCCGGCGGTAATGTCGGTTACCGGTTGGCCGTCGGGCAGGGTGCTGAGCAGATCCAGCGAGCCGGAAGAAAAATGCAGCGCGCTTTGTCCGCGGGTGACGATGGCGCAGCGTAATCCATGCTGCTGGAGTTGCAGTCCGCATAGCAAACCGGCGAGACCGCCGCCCATAATAACCGTATCAAATTTCATCCTGGTGCTCCTTCTCCAGACCGCATAATCCCTGATAAACCCAGCGCGTGAATTCGCTTTCGCGCAGCGCGTCTCCCCAGGCGACAGGTTGTACGCCTTTCCAGCGCTCATTCAGAAATTCAGAGAGTTGCGTAATAGATTGCGCCGCGGTCGTCACATTAAAACGCTGCAATAGCCCGGCCGCGCGGCAGGCGCACAGTTCGCCCTGGCAAGTGCCCATCCCTACGCGGGTGCGACGGCGCAGATCCAGCAGGCTATTCACGGTTAAGTTTTCGACGGCATACTGCACTTCCCCCGCCGTGACGGCCTCGCATTCACAGACCAGGCTACGGTGTTGGCGGCCTTCGCTCAGCCACCCCGGCGTGCGATCGCCATGCCGATAAACCGCCGATCCGCGTAGCGGCGCGGGAAGCGAGATAATGCGTTTCAGCGTATGTTCCGTAGACTCTTTTGAGCCAGGCAACGGCGTATCCGCCGTGATGCAGGGGCGAGTATTACCCAACTTGCGGCACACGGCGTCGGTTGCCCATTCCGCCATCAGGCGGTAAGTCATTAGCTTCCCGCCGGTAATGGTAATGAAGCCATCAAGCCCGTCGCGTTCGGCGTGGTCGAACAACACAATACCGCGGCTGACGTTACGACCGCTGGGATCGTCATCGCTGGCCACCAGCGGGCGGACGCCGGAATACGCGCGCAGAATACGCGTCTTCGCCATGACAGGGGCCAGTTTTTCCCCTTCACGCAGCAGGATATCGACTTCATCTGCGGTGACGCGGTTGCTGTCTATCTCATTGTAATCAATGTGGGTAGAGGTGGTGCCGATCAGTGAAATCGTATCGCCAGGTACCAGAATGTCGGCATCCGATGGTTTCCGACAGCGGTTAATGACATGCTGGTTGATCCGATGGTCCATGATCAACAGCGAGCCTTTCGCCGGGAACATGCGAATACTCAGGTCGGCGTATTCGGCGATCCGTTGCCCCCAGATACCTGCCGCATTGACCACCACCGGCGCGTGAAGCGTCTGGGTTTCGCCAGTGAGATGGTTGCGCACATGGACGCCGCAGACCGTTGCGCCTTCACGAATGAGCCCGGTCACTTCATGCGCCGTTAACACGATTGCGCCATGTTCTCTGGCATCCAGCATATTGGCGGCGGTAAGGCGGAAAGGGTCCACGGTGCCATCCGGCACTTTTACCGCACCGATGAGCGCAGGGTTAACGGAAGGTTCGATGATGCGAGCCTGCTGCGGATCGATGGCTTCAGCGCGAATGCCTGCCGCTTCACAGGCGCGAATAAAGGTGGCCTGAAACGCAAGATCATCTTCCGGCAACGTAATAAACAGACCATCCGTCGGTTCGACGCAATGGCGGGCGATCCGTTTTAAAATCTGGTTTTCACTAATGCACTCGCGCGCGGATTCCGCGTCGGTAACCGCATAACGAGCGCCGCTGTGCAGCAGCCCGTGGTTACGCCCGGTCGCGCCGGTCGCTATATCATGCCGCTCCACCAGAATGACACGTAAACCGCGCAGCGCGCAGTCGCGGGCGATCCCTGCGCCTGTTGCTCCACCGCCAATGATAATCACGTCACTTGCTTGCGAGTCGCGAGTTTTCATTGTTTTTCCTCACAGTTCGTTTTTTATCATTTAGCCATACAAATCATATGGAATGTTTGATTTCGCGCATAATCGCTCAGTATTCGAAAATGAAACGTGATTTCGTGCGCCTTTCTGAACATTAGTCATAAATCTGTAACAATATGTGCTGTAATTCACATTAACGTGACGTATCTTTACTTAACATCGCGGCCACACTGGGAGCAGCGGGGTTGTTTGAACAAACTGCGGTGTTTACCTCTAAATAAAATACGGGCCACGGAGGCTACAATATGTTGAGTATTTTTAAACCAGCGCCGCATAAAGCGCGCTTGCCTGCGGCGGAGATTGATCCGACCTATCGCCGATTACGCTGGCAGATTTTCCTGGGGATATTCTTTGGCTATGCCGCGTATTATCTGGTGCGCAAGAACTTTGCCCTCGCGATGCCCTACCTGGTAGAACAGGGTTTTTCACGCGGCGATCTGGGCTTTGCGCTGTCCGGGATTTCCATCGCTTATGGTTTTTCGAAATTTATAATGGGTTCGGTGTCCGATCGCTCGAATCCGCGCGTTTTTCTGCCGGCAGGGTTGATTCTGGCCGCAGCAGTCATGTTGTTTATGGGCTTTGTGCCGTGGGCGACATCCAGCATCGCCGTGATGTTTGTACTGTTGTTCCTTTGCGGCTGGTTCCAGGGGATGGGGTGGCCGCCGTGCGGACGTACGATGGTTCACTGGTGGTCGCAGAAAGAACGCGGCGGCATTGTGTCGGTCTGGAACTGTGCGCATAACGTCGGCGGCGGGATCCCGCCACTGCTGTTCCTGCTGGGGATGGCGTGGTTTAACGACTGGAAAGCGGCGCTCTATATGCCAGCCTTTGGCGCGATTGTGGTGGCGCTGTTCGCTTTCGCAATGATGCGCGATACGCCGCAATCCTGCGGTCTGCCGCCTATCGAAGAGTATAAAAACGACTATCCGGACGACTACAACGAAAAAGCGGAAGAAGAGCTGACTGCGAAGCAGATCTTCATGCAGTACGTACTGCCAAACAAACTGTTGTGGTACATCGCTATCGCCAACGTGTTTGTTTATCTGCTGCGCTACGGCATCCTCGACTGGTCGCCGACCTACCTGAAAGAAGTGAAGCATTTCGCACTGGATAAATCCTCCTGGGCCTACTTCCTGTATGAATACGCGGGTATTCCGGGCACGCTGCTGTGTGGCTGGATGTCGGATAAAGTCTTCCGCGGCAACCGTGGCGCGACCGGCGTGTTCTTTATGACCCTGGTGACTATCGCGACCATCGTTTACTGGATGAACCCGGCAGGCAACCCGAACGTTGATATGGCTTGTATGATTATCATCGGCTTCCTGATCTACGGCCCGGTAATGTTGATCGGTCTGCACGCGCTGGAACTGGCGCCGAAAAAAGCGGCGGGTACGGCGGCGGGCTTTACCGGTCTGTTTGGTTACCTGGGCGGTTCTGTCGCTGCAAGCGCCATTGTGGGTTATACCGTTGACTTCTTCGGTTGGGATGGCGGCTTTATGGTGATGATTGGCGGCAGCATTCTGGCGGTAATCCTGCTGGTGGTCGTGATGATTGGCGAAAAACGCCATCATGATGAGCTGCAGTTAAAACGCAACGGAGGCTAATAACATGAAAACCACACTGAAAAACCTTAGCGTGGCGTTAATGTTGGCAGGAATGACCATCGGAAGCGGCGCCGTGGCGGCTGAAAAAGTCGTTATCGCCCACCGTGGCGCCAGCGGTTATCTGCCGGAGCATACGCTACCAGCGAAAGCGATGGCGTATGCGCAAGGGGCAGATTATCTGGAACAGGATTTAGTGATGACAAAGGACGACCATCTGGTCGTCCTCCATGACCACTACCTTGACCGGGTGACTGACGTCGCTGATCGTTTTCCGGACCGGGCGCGTAAAGATGGGCGCTATTACGCTATCGATTTTACGCTGGATGAAATTAAATCCCTGAAGTTTACCGAAGGGTTTGATATTGAAAACGGCAAAAAAGTACAAACTTATCCGGGCCGTTTCCCGATGGGAAAATCTGATTTCCGCATTCATACCTTTGAAGAGGAAATTGAATTCGTTCAGGGATTAAATCACTCTACCGGTAAAAATATCGGTATTTATCCGGAAATTAAAGCGCCGTGGTTCCATCATCAGGAAGGGAAAGATATTGCCGCGAAAACGCTGGAAGTGCTGAAGAAGTATGGTTACACCGGCAAGCAGGACAATGTCTATTTGCAGTGTTTTGATGTCGTTGAGCTGAAACGTATTAAGAACGAACTGGAACCCAAAATGGGGATGGATCTCAATCTGGTTCAACTTATTGCGTATACCGACTGGAATGAAACACAGCAGAAACAGCCGGACGGTCGTTGGGTAAATTACAACTACGACTGGATGTTTAAGCCGGGCGCTATGAAGCAGGTGGCGGAATATGCGGACGGTATTGGTCCGGATTACCATATGCTGGTCGCGGAAGGCTCAACGAAAGGGAATATCAAGCTGACTGGAATGGTGCAAGACGCGCATCAGAATAAGATGGTAGTGCATCCTTACACTGTGCGTGCCGATCAATTGCCGGACTATGCCACAGACGTCAATCAGTTGTACGACATCCTGTATAACAAGGCGGGCGTCGACGGGCTGTTCACTGACTTCCCGGATAAGGCGGTCATGTTCCTGCAAAAAAATGACTAAAGGTTTGCCATAGTCGAAGTGACGCGCCGGATGAGGGCATAAACGCCTCATCCGGCCTGGCGCAACGTTTGCCAGCGTAAGTCTGGTAAACGCAATGCCATCAGGCGGGGTTGTTTTATAGCAACCCCTCATCGGTCAGTGTTTCCATACATTTTTGTAATAAAAATAGCGGACTTCCTTCTACCGGCGGTTCTTTTGCTAACAGGGAAATTTGTCGATAAAAGGTGGGTTCCAGCGCCACGGAGCATAATTTTCCTGTCGTGGCTTTTAAGGTTAATTCTGGCAATAAGGCGATACCTAATCCCTGGCGAATAAAATTCAGCGCAGTATCGGGATGGTTAAATTCATATTTAAATATCGGCTCAATACCCTTTTCTTTAAACAACGCCATAATGCTTAATTCATAACGACCTTTACTGACAATAAGTGGTTCGTCCATCAGTTCTTCGACCGTTACTGTACTATTGGCCGCCAGGGGATGATTTTCAGGCACCACTACGGTGAATTTATCCCGGTAAATGGGGACGCAATACATACCGTTGACCGGAAAAGGAACGAAACCGGCATCAATACTTCCGTCCTGCAGCGAATCAATAATAGCCGTACTGTTCTCTTCATAGGGGATAATTTTTACATTTGGATGATGGCTTTCAAAATAACGAATGACGCCGGGTAAAATGCAGGCGCAGGCGCTGGGAAAACAGCCAATCCGTAGCGTACGGGCCGGGTTCTTTTTTTCTTGTTCGGCAATCTCTTTTACCGCGTTGACGTCGCGCTGGATCGCGCGTAAGTGCCTGACGATGCGGCTACCGGCGGCGGTAAGCTCAATCTCTTTACGACGCTCACGAATTAATATATCAACGCCGAGCTCCTCCTCAAGCGCGGAGATGGCCTGGCTGACGGCGGATTGCGTCATGTATAGCCGTTTGCTGGCTTCGGTAAATCCGCCGTACTCCAGTACGGCAAGCAGGGCATGGATTTGGGTTAGCGTCATTAGTAAAACCTAATCAATATAATTAAAACGATTAATTTTTCTAATAGAGTGCACTTGTTTATACTGCGATTCTATCGAATACATCACATTTTGACGCACCTGATAGGTGTTCAGTTGAGCTGAGCGTTGCCTGCGTGCGCCATCTGAACGGGTCGTTAAGAATGAAAGAAAAATTATGGACGAAGGATTTTTGGGCAATCACCATAGTCAGTTTTATTATCTTTTTTGTTTTTTATGTACTGCTAACTTTATTACCCATTTATATCGCTGACCGCCTGCATGCTTCTGCAGATAAGGCCGGGCTGTTAGTGACATGTTTCCTGGCCGCGGCAATTGTTATTCGGCCATTTGCCGGACAATGGGTGGGAAAATATTCGAATAAAAAGATTCTGGTGCTCTCTTCTCTGGCTTTTTTGGTGATTACCGCGCTGTATCCGGTTTGCCATTCTATCGAGTCGCTGCTCTTTATCCGCGTACTTCATGGGATTACGTTTGGTGTTATTACCACGGTAAAAGGAACTATTTCAGCGCGGTTAATTCCGGCCTCCCGACGTGGAGAGGGCATCAGCTTTTTCTCTTTAGCGATGGGCCTGGCGATGGTCGTAGGACCGTGGATCGGTTTGAATATGGCCCGCTGGAACGCGTTCACTGCCGCATTCTGGCTTTGTTCCGCTGTAGCGGCGTTAGGGATTGTGCTTTCCCTGATTGTGACGGTCCCTCCGGTAATTCGTCATGCCGATGGTTCGAAACCGAATCTGGGTTTTGCCGCGATGTTTGACCGCGCCGCCTTGCCTTTTGCGCTGGTCACCTTTTTTATGACTTTCTCCTATGCCGGCGTGTCGGCTTTCCTGGCGCTGTATGCGCGTGAGCTGGATTTAATGGCGGCGGCCAGTAATTTCCTGCTGTGCTACGCGATTTTCCTGATGATATGCCGTACTTTCACCGGGAATATTTGTGATAAAAAAGGGCCGAAATACGTTGTTTTCCCATGCCTGTTGGCTTTTACCATCGGTCTGGTGGCGTTGGGCTACACCAATGGCAGCATCATGATGATTATTTCCGGTGGTCTCATCGGTATCGGCTACGGTTCGGTCACGCCGGTTTTCCAGACGCAAATTATCAGCTCGGTTGAACCGCATAAAATCGGCGTGGCGAATTCACTGTTCTTTAACGCGATGGACGCCGGAATGGCGATTGGCGCCTTTATCATGGGAATGATGGTTGAGTCGGTTGGCTATCGTATGATTTATGTCGCTGGCGCGGTGCTGGTGGTACTCGCTGGCGCACTGTATGCCGTGCAGATGAAAAAACGTGGCGTGATGCCTTTGGTTTCCACCAGCGAGTTGCACTGAGTTACATCTCGATTTCGATATCGCCTTTTGCCCTGCAGCAGCAGGGCAAAATCTCTCCCGGCTGGATAAACGCTAAAGGTTCCGTAATCCAGTCAACCTGACCGGCAACCAGCCGGGTACGACAGGAGCCGCAATAACCTTCGCGGCACTGATACTCCACCTCAACGTTATGCGATTCCAGCGCGGCCAGCAGAGAAGGGTGTTCATCCTGGCACAGCAGCTGTGTGCCAGTGATACGCAGCGTGACGCGTCCCATCAGAGCTGGAAATTACTCAGATCGTCGGTATCGACTTCCGAATCGATTTGTCCGACCAGATAAGAGCTAACTTCCACTTCCTGTGGCGCGACCTGAACGTTATCGGACACCAGCCAGGTATTGATCCACGGGATTGGGTTGGAGCGGGTCTGGAACGGCAGATCCAGCCCTACCGCCTGCATACGAATATTCGTAATATATTCAACATATTGACACAGGATATCTTTATTCAGGCCGATCATCGAACCGTCGCGGAACAGATAGTCCGCCCACTCTTTTTCCTGCTGCGCCGCCTGCACGAACAGGTCATAACATTCCTGTTTACACTCTTCGGCGATTTCCGCCATCTCCGGGTCGTCCACGCCGCTACGCAACAGGTTCAGCATATGTTGCGTGCCGGTCAGATGCAGAGCTTCGTCACGGGCGATCAGACGGATAATTTTGGCGTTGCCTTCCATCAGTTCACGCTCGGCAAATGCGAAAGAGCAGGCGAAGCTGACGTAGAAGCGGATGGCTTCCAGCGCGTTCACGCTCATCAGGCACAGATACAGTTTTTTCTTCAGCTCACGCAGATTCACGACAACCGTTTTGCCATTAACGGTATGGGTGCCTTCACCGAGCAGATGCCAGTAGCTGGTCATCTCAATAAGTTCGTCGTAGTAGGCGGAGATCCCTTCGGCGCGCTTCTGAATTTGCTCATTGGTCACGATATCGTCAAACACGACCGCCGGATCGTTGACGATGTTACGAATAATGTGGGTGTAGGATCGTGAGTGAATCGTCTCAGAAAACGCCCAGGTCTCTACCCACGTCTCCAGCTCCGGGATGGAAATGAGCGGCAGCAGGGCGACGTTCGGGCTACGTCCCTGAATGGAATCCAGCAGCGTCTGGTATTTGAGGTTGCTGATGAAGATATGTTTTTCGTGCTCCGGCAACGCCTGATAATCGATACGATCGCGGGAGACGTCGACCTCTTCCGGACGCCAGAAGAAAGAGAGCTGTTTTTCGATCAGTTTTTCGAAGATGTCATATTTCTGCTGGTCATAGCGTGCAACGTTGACCGGCTGGCCAAAGAACATGGGTTCCTTGAGCTGATCGTTTTTCGTCTGTGAAAAAGTGGTGTATGCCATTGAAGTGAATCCTTTATGGGATGAGCGCCGGATGGCGGCGCAAGCGCCTTATCCGGCCTACAAACCGTACAATCGTAGGCCGGGTAAGCATAGCGCTACCCGGCACTATTCATCAGATCTTACAAGCGCCGCTTTCGCAGCCATCGTCCTGAATAGAAGGCGCCAAATCGTCCTGCGCATCTTCCGCGCCGTCGCGGGTATTTTGATAGTACAGAGTTTTCACGCCAAACTTATACGCGGTGAGCAAATCTTTCAGCAGTTGCTGCATCGGCACTTTTCCTGACGGGAAACGTGACGGATCGTAGTTGGTATTGGCGGAAATCGACTGATCGATAAACTTCTGCATGATACCCACCAGTTGCAGATAACCGTCGTTGTTCGGCATCTCCCACAACAGTTCGTAAGCGTCTTTCAGATGCTCATAATCCGGCACGACCTGACGCAAAATACCGTCTTTCGAGGCCTTGATGCTGACGTAGCCGCGCGGCGGCTCAATGCCGTTGGTGGCGTTGGAGATCTGGGACGACGTTTCCGACGGCATTAGCGCCGATAGCGTGGAGTTACGCAGACCGTGGGTTTTGATCGACTCACGCAGCTGTTGCCAGTCGTAGTGCAGCGGTTCGTTGACGATCGCATCCAGATCTTTTTTGTAGGTGTCGATCGGCAAAATGCCTTTTGCATAGGTGGTTTCGTTGAACCATGGGCAGGCGCCTTGCTCTTTCGCCAGTTCGTTGGACGCTTTAAGCAGATAGTACTGAATGGCTTCGAAGGTTTTATGCGTCAGATTATTGGCGCTGCCGTCGGAATAACGTTTACCGTTTTTCGCCAGCCAGTAGGCGAAGTTAATCACGCCAATGCCCAGCGTACGACGACCCATTGCGCCGCGTTTGGCAGCCGGAATCGGGTAATCCTGATAATCGAGCAGAGCATCCAAAGCGCGTACTGCCAGAATAGCCAGTTCTTCCAGCTCGTCCAGAGTTTTAATGGCGCCCAGGTTGAATGCAGACAGCGTACACAACGCAATTTCGCCGTTTTCATCGTTGACATCGTTCAGCGGTTTGGTTGGCAGGGCAATCTCCAGACACAGGTTAGACTGGCGTACCGGGGCGACAACCGGATCGAACGGACTGTGAGTATTGCAGTGGTCAACGTTCTGGATATAGATACGACCGGTAGAGGCGCGTTCCTGCATCATCAGCGAGAACAGTTCGACCGCTTTCACACGCTGTTTGCGGATGCTGTCGTCGTTTTCATATTTCACGTACAGGCGTTCGAATTCGTCCTGGTCGGCGAAGAACGCATCGTATAGCCCGGGTACATCGGACGGACTGAACAGCGTAATGTCGCCGCCCTTCAGCAGGCGGGTATACATCAGTTTGTTGATCTGTACGCCGTAATCCATGTGACGTACGCGGTTGCCTTCCACGCCGCGGTTGTTTTTCAGCACCAGCAGGCTTTCCACTTCCAGGTGCCACATCGGATAGAACAGTGTCGCCGCGCCGCCGCGCACGCCGCCCTGCGAGCAGGATTTCACCGCCGTCTGGAAGTGCTTGTAGAACGGAATACAGCCGGTGTGGAAGGCTTCGCCGCCACGAATCGGGCTGCCCAGCGCACGAATGCGGCCAGCGTTGATGCCGATACCGGCGCGCTGAGAAACGTATTTCACAATCGCGCTGGAGGTGGCGTTGATGGAATCCAGACTGTCGCCACACTCGATCAGTACGCAGGAGCTGAACTGACGGGTTGGGGTACGCACACCGGACATGATGGGCGTCGGCAGCGAGATTTTGAACGTAGAGACCGCATCGTAAAAACGTTTTACATAGTCAAGACGCGTTTCACGCGGATAGTTCGAGAACAGGCAGGCCGCTACCAGAATGTAGAGGAACTGCGCGCTTTCATAGATTTCGCCGGTCACGCGGTTTTGCACCAGATATTTCCCTTCCAGCTGCTTAACGGCAGCGTAGGAGAAGGTCATATCGCGATCGTGAACGATAAACGAATCCATCTGCTTGAACTCTTCTTCCGTGTAGTCTTCCAGCAGATGATTGTCGTATTTGCCAAGCTCAACCATTTTTACCACATGGTGGTAAAGTGCGGGCGGCTCAAACTGGCCGAAGGCTTTCTTACGCAGGTGGAAAATCGCCAGACGCGCAGCCAGGTATTGATAATCCGGCGCATCGCGAGAGATCAGGTCTGCGGCGGCCTTAATGATAGTTTCATGGATATCGGAGGTCTTAATCCCATCATAAAACTGAATATGCGAGCGTAGCTCGACCTGAGAAACCGATACGTTATTCAGTCCTTCTGCCGCCCAATCAAGCACGCGATGAATTTTGTCGAGATTGATGCGCTCAGTACGGCCGTCACGCTTTGTCACCAGCAGACTCTGATTCATGTGGTTTTCTACCTGTTTACCTGTCCGTGAAAGAAAAATATCCCCCCGCTTATCCACAACGCCACGTTGTGACTAACTCTGTGGATAAATACTATATATAGGGGGTAATCGATAAGTGAAACGCTATATGGTGAGTATTCTAGTAGGGATTCTTTTGAGTACAAGAGTTGATTTTGGCGTTAAATTGCGGTTGCAAAAGCGTAAGAATCGCTAAATGCGCGTCTGATAAGGCCTGGAGAGGATGTCAACAATTCATAAAAAAAAATCAAAATTTGATCGAATGCTGATTTCTTCATCGAAGAGAAAGGTTGCGCCCGATGATCTAACGCAACCCTTATAGGAAAATTCTTTGATGTCAGGCTTTTTTAGCGCGGGTATGCAACATGTAGTTAACGTCTACTCCGGGACCGAGTTTGAAAGTATTGGTTATCGGGTTGTAGTGCAGCCCGGTGATATGTTGCTCTTTCAGGACGGTTTCATCTACCCAGCTTAACAGTTCAGCAGGCTTAATGAATTTCTTCACGTCGTGCGTGCCTTTTGGCACCATGCGCAGAATATACTCAGCGCCGACGACCGCCATCAGCCAGGATTTCCCATTGCGGTTCAACGTTGAGAAGAACACCTCGCCGCCGGGTTTAACCAGTTGGGCGCAGGCGTGGACGACCGATTGCGGATCGGGAACGTGCTCCAGCATTTCCATACAGGTGACGACGTCGTATTGCTGGGCGTGTTTTGCCGCATGTTCCTCAACCGTCTCCTGCACGTACTCTACCTCAATGCCGCTTTCCAGCGCATGCAGTTTGGCTACCTGCAAAGGCTCAAAGCCCATATCCAGCCCGGTAACGGTAGCGCCTTCGCGTGCCATACTTTCCGCCAGAATGCCTCCGCCGCAGCCGACGTCGAGTACCTTTTTACCAAACAGGCCGCCTGAGCGCTCAGTAATGTAGCCAAGGCGTAGAGGGTTGATGCGATGCAATGGCTTGAATTCGCCCTCCAGATCCCACCAGCGCGACGCGACGGCTTCGAATTTGGCGATTTCATTATGGTCAACGTTGTGAGCTACCGACGGTTTTTCAGTGTTCATGAGTACATGAGATTCCGCTATTGATCTATCGGGGCAGTATAGCAGGTGCAAAGTCGCTGCGTTATATCTACTGCCGTCTTTATTACGCTTTCAGCGCAAGAAGTTTTCTTGCGCGTTCTGTAAAACCGCTACCGATGTGGTGCGTGATAAAATTACAGACGCCCTCGACGTTGTTGTTTTTTAACATATCCAAAATAGTGGCATGTCCACGGTTAGAGCTGGTGATATATTCAGCGGTAAAATCCAGTCTGTAGCGAATTGCCAATAAACGTGCTGAGATCAACAGGTGTGCTTGTGAAATGTATTTATTATCGGCATATTTCACAAAAACATAATGAAAATCATGATCCAGTTTGAGGTAAGCTTGCGTATCTCGCTCTGCATTAATTTTTGCTGACTTCGATAAAATATTGCTTAATTCGACTATGACATTGTTAGCATTTTTCTCCATCGCTTCACGAATTGCACCCTGTTCAAGGATAACCCTCATTTTGATGAGATCATTGATATCCTCGTCGGTGACAGAAAAAACAAATGTCCCACTGCGGGGAATGATGTTGACTAAGTTTTCATTATAGCTCAGCCAAATAAAAGCTTCACGAATTGGTGTTTTACTTACCATCAGAATATTTGATAGTTCATTTTCACTGATCGCTTGCCCAAGATCGAAATCGCCATGGATAATCATCTCCCTTATTTTCTCTTTAATCACCTGGGTGATAGATTTGGGTATTTCAATTGATATGTGACTAAAATCACACTTTAATCTATTTTTCATTTTCTTCTCCTCCATGGTTAAACCCGGCTCCATTGTAATTAATTTATTCAAAATTAACGGATCTAATATATCAGATATAAGAAAATTTACATACTTTATTGTTGTTATTGTATATTTCATTAAGTTTGCTTGCTGATATATCAGATATGACACATTAGCTTTTGAATTGTATTGTTTTTTACGTAACATCGATTCCGGTCAATACCCTTATTCATTGAATCATAAAAGGTGATGCAAAATGAGTAGTCCACAAGAAAATTTATACGATGCAATTCGTATTGTAAAAAGGAAAATCATTCCTTTGGCTTTTATTCTTTACTTTTTTAACTATATGGATCGTGTCAATATTGGGTTTGCTGCATTACGCATGAATGAATCTCTCGGTATTACGCCTGAGGATTTCGCTAATATTTCTTCTATATTCTTCATATCATATTTAATCTTTCAAATTCCGAGTAGCATTGGCTTGCAAAAGCTTGGTGCAAGAAAATGGATTAGTTCCATTATTATCGGCTGGGGAGCGGTAACAGGGCTGATTTTTTTTGCTAAAGATACTCAACATATTTTGCTGGCTCGCATTTTTTTGGGGGTATTTGAAGCTGGCTTTTTCCCGGGCATGGTTTATTATCTTGCATGCTGGTTCCCGGCTCGTGAACGCGGAAAAGTCAATAGTTTCTTCATGTTATCTATTGCTGTTGCATCGGTATTGGCTGCGCCGATGTCTGGTTGGATCATCGAGCATTTGAATACCCCGGATTATGAAGGCTGGCGCTGGCTTTTTGCTATTGAAGGTATCCCTACCGTATTCCTTGGCATCCTGACATTTTATTTACTGCCTGACAGTCCAGAAAAGGCTAAATGGCTTACGCCACAGCAGATATCGGCCTTAGTTAATAAATTACGCACTGACAATGAAACCGCAGCTGCATTAAATAAAAATACCAACTCATCCTTTCTTTCCGTAATCAAAAATCCAGTTTTGCTTCAGCTTTCTTTCGCCTACATGTTGATTCAGGCGGCTGCTCTGGCGGCAAACTACTGGTTGCCGGGGTTGGTGAAGGGATTTTCAGCTGATTTTACGGATACTGACGTTGGTTTAATCATGAGTATTCCGTTTATTTTCGCTATGTTCAGCATGCCCTGGTGGGGCTGGCATTCCGATAAAAAGAATGAACGAAAATGGCATGCTGCATTACCCATGTTTCTGGCAGGCTGTGGTTTTCTGATGATTGCTCTTGTCCCCTCAATGTCGTTGAGAATGCTGGGGCTAACGTTCTATGGTGTTGGGATCCTCAGCTATTACGGACCTTACTGGGCGCTGCCTTCTGCATTATTGTCGCCGTCAGGGTTGGCTATCAGCATTGCGTTTATTAACTCATGTTCAAGTCTTGGTGGATTCCTGATTAATAAATCACTGGGATTCGTTTCTACTCATTATGGTGCGACAGGAATATTTATTGTAGAGGCAATACTTTGCTTCGCTGCGGTAGCCGTTCTGGCGTTAATGAAAATTGATGTGAAAAAAGAAAAAAGCCAACAAACAAATGTTGTATCACGAACCTGATAAATGGAGAAATTATGAAAATTACGTCTATTGAAGTTTTTGACTGTGAATTAAAAAAAAGAGATCAAACGATGTCCTCCTATAATCCAGTACTTATCCGGGTGAATACCGACTCAGGATTAAGTGGTATTGGCGAAGTAGGACTGGCCTATGGCGCAGGCGCTAAAGCTGGCGTAGGGATCATCAGAGATCTGGCGCCATTGATTGTGGGTGAAGATCCACTAAATATCGAAAAAATTTGGGAGTTCTTTTTCAGAAAGACTTTTTGGGGGATGGGGGGCGGGAACGTTTTTTATGCCGGAATGAGCGCTATTGATATTGCTCTTTGGGATATCAAAGGTAAATATTTAGGTGTACCTGTTTATCAGCTCCTTGGCGGGAAAACTAATGAAAAATTAAGAGCCTATGCTAGTCAGTTACAATTTGGTTGGGGGGATAAACGCCAGATATTAGTGACACCTGATGAATATGCTGAGGCGGCGCGTGCGGCTCTTGACGATGGATATGATGCGATTAAAGTGGATCCA
The DNA here is from genome assembly GCF_043356775.1 of Salmonella sp. SJTUF15581. NCBI lineage: Bacteria > Pseudomonadati > Pseudomonadota > Gammaproteobacteria > Enterobacterales > Enterobacteriaceae > Salmonella > Salmonella sp. SJTUF15581. The sequence goes on from NZ_JBEUJY010000020.1 coordinate 50,481, forward strand.
CTCGAAATCGATCGTAATGGTGATGACTGTGTTTTTCAGAATAAAAATCGTAACTATTCAGGATTGTTACTGGCCGATCAATTAAAAATGGGGGAAGCGCGAATTGCCGCTATGCGTGAAGCAATGGGGGATGATGCTGATATTATCGTGGAAATCCATTCTCTTCTCGGTACAAACTCAGCTATTCAATTTGCGAAGGCGATAGAAAAGTATCGTATCTTTCTTTATGAAGAACCGATTCATCCATTAAATTCTGATAATATGCAGAAAGTTTCCCGTTCAACAACGATTCCAATCGCCACTGGCGAGCGTTCCTACACAAGATGGGGATACAGGGAATTACTGGAGAAGCAGTCTATTGCCGTAGCGCAACCTGATTTGTGTCTCTGCGGCGGAATTACCGAAGGAAAGAAAATCTGTGACTATGCTAATATTTATGACACCACTGTACAGGTGCATGTTTGCGGCGGTCCTGTTTCCACAGTAGCCGCGCTGCATATGGAAACAGCAATTCCCAACTTTATTATTCATGAGCATCATACCAATGCGATGAAAGCATCTATTCGGGAACTTTGTACCCACGATTATCAGCCGGAAAATGGCTATTATGTCGCGCCGGAACAGCCCGGATTGGGTCAGGAATTAAACGATGAGGTAGTGAAAGAATACCTGGCCTATGTGATTAAATAGCATCTGGTGATACTGATTATGGTTTATGCCTTCCGGCATATCCCCTAAATAATTCGAGTTGCAGGATAAAATGGTTAACCGTCTTGAACAGCGCTTGCGCTAACCCCGACGGGGCGAGGCCCAGGGATGGGCCGAGTAACTTGCCGCCAACGCACATGAAACTTGAAGTATGACGGGTATACATGGGAGGTATTGATTTTCCAGCCTCTTCCTGGCCAGACCCCGATCTCCCCTGTGTCGCCTCTGAAGCCGATCGCCGATAAACGCCGAGACCACGCTTATAAATGAAGAGAGCATGCGGCACCCGAATAAAGCATTGTCTGGCTGCATTCCGTTTACCAGTACGTGGGCGAATGTGTTATAATTTGCGACCTTTGAATCCGGGATACAGTAGAGGGATAGCGGTTAGATGAGCGACCTTGCGAGAGAAATTACACCGGTCAACATTGAGGAAGAGCTGAAGAGCTCCTATCTGGATTATGCGATGTCGGTCATTGTTGGCCGTGCGCTGCCGGATGTCCGAGATGGCCTGAAGCCGGTACACCGTCGCGTACTTTACGCCATGAACGTATTGGGCAATGACTGGAACAAAGCCTATAAAAAATCTGCCCGTGTCGTTGGTGACGTAATCGGTAAATACCATCCCCACGGCGATTCCGCAGTGTATGACACCATCGTTCGTATGGCGCAGCCATTCTCGCTGCGTTACATGCTGGTGGATGGTCAGGGTAACTTCGGTTCTATTGACGGCGACTCCGCGGCGGCAATGCGTTATACGGAGATCCGTCTGGCGAAAATCGCCCACGAACTGATGGCCGATCTCGAAAAAGAGACGGTGGATTTCGTGGATAACTATGACGGTACGGAAAAAATTCCGGACGTCATGCCGACCAAAATTCCGAATCTGCTGGTGAACGGTTCTTCCGGTATCGCAGTAGGTATGGCGACGAATATCCCGCCGCACAACCTGACGGAAGTGATTAACGGCTGCCTGGCGTATATCGACAACGAAGACATCAGCATTGAAGGGCTGATGGAACATATTCCGGGGCCGGACTTCCCGACCGCCGCGATCATCAACGGTCGTCGTGGTATCGAAGAAGCCTACCGTACCGGTCGTGGCAAAGTGTACATTCGCGCCCGCGCGGAAGTTGAAGCTGACGCGAAAACGGGCCGTGAAACCATCATCGTCCATGAAATTCCCTATCAGGTGAACAAAGCGCGCCTGATCGAGAAAATCGCCGAGCTGGTGAAAGATAAACGCGTGGAAGGCATCAGCGCGCTGCGTGACGAATCCGACAAAGACGGGATGCGCATCGTGATTGAAGTGAAACGCGATGCGGTGGGCGAGGTGGTGCTTAATAATCTCTACTCCCAGACCCAGCTACAGGTTTCCTTCGGTATTAACATGGTGGCGCTGCATCACGGCCAGCCGAAGATCATGAACCTGAAAGACATCATTTCAGCGTTCGTGCGCCACCGCCGTGAAGTGGTGACGCGTCGTACTATTTTTGAACTGCGTAAAGCCCGTGACCGCGCGCATATCCTTGAAGCTCTGGCGATTGCGCTGGCCAACATCGACCCGATTATCGAACTGATTCGCCGCGCGCCAACGCCGGCAGAAGCAAAAGCGGCGCTGATTTCGCGTCCGTGGGATCTGGGCAACGTTGCTGCGATGCTGGAGCGCGCTGGTGATGACGCCGCGCGTCCGGAATGGCTGGAGCCAGAATTTGGCGTGCGTGACGGTCAGTATTACCTGACTGAGCAGCAGGCGCAGGCGATTCTGGATCTGCGGTTGCAGAAACTGACCGGCCTGGAGCATGAAAAACTGCTCGACGAATACAAAGAGTTGCTGGAGCAGATTGCTGAACTGCTGCACATTCTGGGCAGCGCCGATCGCCTGATGGAAGTGATCCGCGAAGAGATGGAGTTAATTCGCGATCAGTTCGGCGATGAGCGTCGTACCGAAATCACCGCCAACAGCGCCGATATTAATATCGAAGATCTGATTAGCCAGGAAGATGTTGTCGTGACGCTGTCTCACCAGGGTTACGTCAAGTATCAACCGCTGACGGATTACGAAGCGCAACGTCGTGGTGGGAAAGGTAAATCTGCCGCGCGTATTAAAGAAGAAGACTTTATCGACCGCCTGCTGGTGGCCAACACCCATGACACCATCCTCTGCTTCTCCAGCCGGGGCCGTCTGTACTGGATGAAGGTCTATCAGTTGCCGGAAGCCAGTCGTGGCGCGCGCGGTCGTCCGATCGTCAATCTACTGCCGCTGGAAGCCAACGAACGTATCACCGCGATTCTGCCGGTTCGTGAGTACGAAGAAGGCGTCAACGTCTTTATGGCGACCGCCAGCGGTACCGTGAAGAAAACGGCGCTGACCGAATTCAGCCGTCCGCGTTCCGCCGGTATTATCGCGGTAAACCTCAACGACGGCGACGAGCTGATTGGCGTTGACCTGACTTCTGGTTCTGACGAAGTCATGCTGTTCTCGGCCGCGGGTAAAGTGGTGCGCTTCAAAGAAGACGCCGTCCGTGCGATGGGGCGTACCGCGACCGGTGTGCGCGGTATTAAGCTGGCGGGAGACGATAAAGTCGTCTCTCTGATCATCCCACGCGGCGAAGGCGCTATTCTGACCGTAACGCAAAACGGCTACGGGAAGCGTACCGCAGCGGACGAGTACCCGACCAAGTCTCGTGCGACGCAGGGCGTTATCTCTATCAAAGTGACCGAGCGCAACGGTTCCGTTGTCGGTGCGGTACAGGTAGACGATTGCGACCAGATCATGATGATCACGGATGCCGGTACTCTGGTGCGTACCCGTGTGTCCGAGATCAGCGTAGTGGGACGTAATACCCAGGGCGTTATCCTTATCCGCACGGCGGAAGATGAAAACGTGGTGGGTCTGCAACGCGTTGCTGAACCGGTAGATGACGAAGAACTCGACGCTATCGACGGCAGCGTGGCGGAAGGGGATGAGGATATCGCCCCGGAAGCGGAAAGCGATGACGACGTTGCGGATGACGCTGACGAGTAATGTTATTGCTGTGCGAGGGCCGGATATCCGGCCCTTTTTCTTTGCCGTTGCGGGCTACGTCATTTACCGCTACCTTAGTCACACTCTATTTACATCCTGAGGCGGAGCTTCGCCCCTTTGAAATACCTTGCTTCCTTTCGAACTACGCTGAAAGTCTCGCGCTACTTATTCAGAGCGTTAGCGTTACTCATTTGGCTCTTAATCGCCTTTGTTTCGGTGTTTTACATCGTCAATGCCCTGCACCAGCGGGAATCTGAAATTCGTCAGGAGTTCAACCTTAGCTCCGATCAGGCGCAGCGTTTTATCCAGCGCACGTCGGATGTGATGAAAGAGCTCAAATATATCGCCGAGAACCGTTTAACGGCGGAAAACGGCGTCATGTCGTCGCGTGCGCGTGATGACAAAATGGTGGTGCCGGACTTTGAACCGCTATTTGCCGACTCAGACTGTGCGGCGATGGGCTCCGCCTGGCGCGGATCGCTGGAGTCGCTGGCCTGGTTTATGCGTTACTGGCGCGATAACTTTTCAGCGGCGTATGATCTTAACCGCGTTTTCCTGATTGGCAGCGATAACCTCTGTATGGCGAATTTCGGCCTGCGTGAAATGCCCGTGGAGCGCGATGATGCGTTAAAAGCGTTACATGAGCGGATTATGAAATACCGCAACGCGCCGCAGGAAGAAAGTGGGAATAACCTTTTCTGGATAAGCCAGGGCGCGCGTCAGGGCGTGGGCTACTTTTATGCGCTGACGCCGGTGTATCTGGCCAACCGTCTGCAGGCGCTGCTGGGCGTCGAGCAGTCCATCCGTATGGAAAATTTTTTCACGCCCGGCAGTTTGCCGATGGGCGTCACTATTATTGATGAGAACGGCCATTCGCTGATTTCGTTGACCGGTCCTGACGGCAATATTAAAGCGGAGCCGCGCTGGATGCAGGAGCGCTCCTGGTTTGGTTATACGCCAGGTTTTCGCGAACTGGTACTCAAAAAAAGCCTGCCGCCATCCTCGCTCAGTATTGTCTATTCTGTGCCTGTAGATTTAGTCCTGGAGCGTATTCGTATTCTTATCCTGAATGCTATCCTGCTGAACGTGCTGGTGGGCGCAGGGCTGTTTACGCTTGCGCGGATGTATGAGCGGCGAATTTTCATTCCGGCGGAGAGCGATGCCCAGCGTCTGGAAGAGCATGAACAGTTCAACCGTAAAATCGTTGCCTCCGCGCCGGTGGGGATCTGTATTCTGCGCACTATTGATGGTGTCAATATTCTGAGTAACGAACTGGCGCACACCTACCTGAACATGCTCACGCATGAAGACAGACAGCGCCTGACGCAAATCATTTGCGGCCAGCAGGTCAACTTTGTTGATGTATTGACCAGCAATAATACCAATTTGCAAATTAGCTTCGTCCATTCCCGCTATCGTAATGAAAACGTCGCGATTTGCGTGTTGGTAGATGTGAGTACGCGCGTCAAAATGGAAGAGTCGCTGCAGGAGATGGCGCAGGCGGCAGAACAGGCGAGCCAGTCTAAATCCATGTTCCTTGCGACGGTCAGCCATGAATTGCGCACACCGCTGTACGGTATCATCGGCAATCTCGATCTGCTGCAAACCAAAGAGTTGCCAAAAGGCGTGGATCGGCTGGTCACGGCGATGAATAACTCCTCCAGCCTGTTGCTGAAAATTATCAGCGACATTCTCGACTTCTCGAAAATTGAGTCGGAACAGCTAAAGATTGAGCCGCGCGAATTTTCACCGCGAGAGGTGATGAACCATATCACCGCCAATTATCTGCCGCTGGTGGTGCGTAAGCAGCTCGGCCTGTATTGTTTTATTGAGCCTGACGTGCCGGTATCGCTGAACGGTGACCCGATGCGTTTACAGCAGGTTATTTCAAACCTGTTGAGCAACGCCATTAAGTTTACCGATATTGGCTGCATCGTGCTGCATGTGCGCTGTGATGGGGATTATCTCAGCATTCGCGTGCGGGATACCGGCGTCGGTATTCCGGCAAAAGAGGTGGTTCGCCTGTTCGATCCCTTCTTCCAGGTGGGAACCGGCGTACAGCGTAACTTTCAGGGGACCGGTCTGGGGCTGGCGATTTGCGAAAAATTGATCAGCATGATGGACGGCGATATTTCCGTCGATTCGGAGCCTGGCATGGGAAGCCAGTTTACGCTGCGCATCCCGCTTTATGGCGCGCAATACCCTGTGAAAAAGAGCGTGGAAGGACTCGCCGGAACCTGCTGTTGGCTGGCGGTGCGCAATACTTCTTTGTGCCAGTTTATTGAGACCAGTCTGGCGCGTAGCGGCGTTCATACGCAGCGTTATGAAGGGCAAGAACCCGCCGCGGACGATATTTTGATTGTCGATGACGCGCTGGAGCATACCTGGCAGGGGAGGGCGGCGGTCGTCTTTTGCCGCCGTCATATCGGGATTCCGTTGGAAAGAGCGCCGGGCGAATGGGTGCATAGTGTGGCGTCGGTGCATGAGTTGCCCGCGCTGTTGGCGCGTATTTATAGTATTGAGCTGGATAGTGAAGCGCTTTCCAGCGCATTGCCGACGACGGATAAAACCGCAGATTCAAATGACGACATGATGATTCTGGTCGTTGACGATCATCCGATCAATCGCCGCTTGCTGGCCGATCAATTGGGATCGCTGGGGTATCAGTGTAAGACAGCCAATGATGGCGTGGACGCTCTGAATGTGCTGAGTAAAAATGCTATCGATATTGTTCTGAGCGATGTGAACATGCCGAACATGGACGGCTATCGCCTGACGCAGCGTATCCGTCAGCTTGGGCTGACGCTGCCGGTCGTCGGCGTGACGGCGAACGCGCTGGCGGAAGAGAAACAACGTTGCCTGGAGTCCGGTATGGACAGCTGTTTGTCGAAACCTGTGACGCTGGATGTGTTGAAACAGACGCTGGCGGTGTATGCCGAGCGGGTACGTAAAACGCGGGCATAAAAAATGCCGGATGGCGGCGTCGCCTGTCCGGCCTGTAAAAGATGAGTCGACTGGTAGGCCTGATAAGCGTAGCGCCATCAGGCTGGGTAACATAAAAGCGATTTATTCTTTGTCTGTCGGACTCAGGGTGACGGAAGAGAGATAGTTGAGCAGCGCGATATCATTCTCTACGCCCAGTTTCATCATCGCCGATTTCTTCTGGCTGCTGATGGTCTTAATGCTGCGGTTGAGCTTCTTGGCGATTTCGGTGACCAGGAAACCTTCGACGAACAGGCGTAATACTTCGCTCTCTTTTGGCGACAGGCGCTTATCGCCGTAACCGCCTGCGCTGATTTTCTCCAGCAGGCGAGAAACGCTTTCTGGGGTGAATTTTTTGCCTTTTTGCAGCGCGGCCAGCGCCTTAGGCAGATCGGTTGGCGCACCCTGTTTGAGTACGATCCCTTCAATATCAAGATCCAACACGGCGCTCAGGATCGCCGGATTGTTGTTCATGGTCAGAACGATAATAGACAGGCTCGGAAAATGACGCTTGATGTACTTGATCAAGGTGATCCCATCGCCGTATTTATCTCCCGGCATGGAGAGGTCAGTGATCAACACATGCGCATCTAATTTCGGCAGGTTGTTGATCAATGCTGTGGAATCTTCAAATTCGCCGACAACATTCACCCACTCGATTTGTTCAAGTGATTTGCGAATACCGAACAGTACAATCGGGTGGTCATCGGCAATAATTACGTTCATATTGTTCATGTATTGGGCTACCTTGCTACAGCAAGCTTTTGACGTAGGCGTCAATGTCGCTGATATATTTTTCTATACCTGGAGCATCTTTCTCACGAATCAGATGTTCCAGCGTTTCACATAACTGCTTGCCGGGTACCAGATTAAGCATGGCAAACACCCCTTTCAGGCGGTGGGCCGTTTGGGCCAGCGCAGCGAAATCGCTGGTTGCCGCCTCAGTATACAACCTCTTAACATCATCCGGTACTGTGTCTACAAATAGCGCATAATAGCCGCTGGCATGAAGCTCGGCATTTTCATCTCCGCCGAGCGGGGAGGCGGGAATCTCTTCCTGCGCCAGCTGCTCTTCGATAAGTTGTAGTACAGCTTCCTGCATAGCATTGCTCATATTAAAGTTGACGCGCAACTGACCCGGGCCAATTTTCCGCACGCCTGACTCATCATCGCTTAAAAGCAAGCCCGAGGCAGTAAGATTAGACGGATTATCCGTTAAAAAGAGATCATATTCTTGACTTATCTGCCTTTCATCCGGCGTGATGCAGGTGGCGCCCCAGTTTTCTAACTGACGCAGCACAATCGCGCGAACCTCGTTGGACGTCACATCGACCATCACGCTCACGTCGTCCAGCAGGCGCTCTTCGACCTGAGTATGCTGATCGTGAGGAAGCATTTTGACATGAACGGTATAGCGCGTGCCCAGCGTTTCTCGCGCTTTAATGTTGAGATGACCGCCCAGTTTGCGCGCCAGTTGATTGCACAGCCAGAAGGTGAGCGGATTCGCTTTGCCGTAACGATCGCCCTGCGTTTCATTCATATACGGGAAATGCAGATTATCAATCTCGTTTAACGTTACACCTTCGCCCGTATCCAGAATACGGAAAGTCAGACGCTCCGCGATAGATTCATCCTGCTCGACTTCAAGCGTAATTTTACCCATAGCAGTCGTTGTGACGGCATACTGAATCAACAGCAGCAAAATCCGGCGCAGGGCGTCACGATCGCCCCAGCGTTCATCGTTGCCGCTAAGATGGTTATTAATCAGCAGTTGCAGCCCTTTACGCTTAATGGCGGGCAGCACTTCCGGCACGACTTCGTCAATAAGATCCTGCAGGGAGAACAGCGTTGCTTCGCTCTTCCATGCGTCATTTTCCAGCATATTCGCCAGTTGGATTTCATCGATCATACGTACCAATACATCCGCCTGATCCGCCAGTTTCAGGCTTTCCGGCGTGGTGACTGCCGCGGCGTTAACCGCCAGTTGGCGTACGGGCTCTTTAAGCGTGTTGCTGATATTTTGCATAAAGGCGGCGCGGCCCTGCTGATTCTTCTCATACAAACGCTGCGCCTGTTTAAGCTTCTTATTCACCAGCACTTCCCGGTCCTGATCGCGAATAATAAAGATCTGCGTGCGGGGAGCGATCTGGCTGCGAAACAGACGGATCTCATACAGTTCGTTGTTAATTGTCGCCTGAATCACGCCCTGATGCTGCTCCGCCATGCTGGTAATATTTTGCAGGTTAAGATGCGGCAACAGATGATCGGCGATTTTATTGCTGATCACGGTGCGGTTGCCTTCCTGATCGTAGACCAGCAGACCCAGCGGCAGCAGAGAAACGATCTCTTCATTAATGGCGCGTAAGACGCGAAGCTCATTATTCGCCGCGTTGCCGGATGTCGATTCCGTCGACCGTCCCGGCTGATGACGGAACGTGGCGTAGCCAAATAACGCCAACGCCAGCAGCCCGATGTTCAGCAGTAAAGGCAGCAAAATATTTTGCAGCGTATCAAGCAAAAGCGTACCGAACGGTACCTGCCAGATCAGGCGCATTCCGGTAGAGTTAAGCGCTGAGGAGATCTCAATTTTTGAACCGTTAAAGCTAATCGTGACGCTATCAGGCGCTTCCTTTTCACTGCTTCGCCCCGTCGCCTGGGTTGCGTCAGGCTCTATCCGAAAACTGTCCAGCGGCATTCCCGGCGGGATTAAATCATTAATGGGCAGATCAAACGCCACCACGGTCGCCAGATGTCCTGGCTGATTGAAGGTCGTGCGCAGCGTAAAATAGTGACCGTTTTGCCAGGCCAGTTTTCGCAATGAGGAGAAACTTTCGCGCTCATCCAGCGCATTCGCCTGCTGCAACATCTCTGCCCGGCGGGAATCGACGATATTGCCAATAGTGGACTCTTTAAAGCCGGAAGAGAGATCTTTCAACGGTAGGGTAGAGATAAGAATCAGGCTGTTATCCTGTCCGTTGAGGTAATACATTGACCATGGCACGTTTTCCGCGCCCCACAGCGTATCCAGATAGGTTGACATACGCTGCGTCATTTCCAGCGTGGCGCTGTCATGGGAACCGAAAATCAGCGCTTCAGTTTTACGTCGCGGCTTTTCAAGATAATACACATCCTGCTTCAGACGCGTTTCCTGAAGTCCTTCACCTGTCGATGGCGTAGTGGTCGCGGCGATGTTGTCATAAATTTGCCAGGTAACATACCGCCAGGTATCCACGCGTTTATGAATAGCGTGGGTGATATCGACAATTTGATAGCTTTTGTCTTTCAACCAGGCGTTGACGGCGCTCTGTACCATAACGCCCATCGTTACCAGCAGCACAATGATCAGCAATAAGAAGAAACGGGTAATGCTTCCCGGTAGAAGGGAGAATCGGGTAGAGACCGTTGTGTCAGACTGACTCATTTATGTTTACGACCTGTAAAAGCAACGCTGAAGGTGAAGGGCAGTATAAAGGGTAATGAATGAATTTCCAGACTCTTACGTCATGCCGGGCAACTTAACACGCGCTCCGTCGGCGGGACGGGAAAAGCGTACAACCTTCGCAGAACGGTACAAATATAAAGACTACTTATAAATGTTTAGCACTAAATATCAAGAAATTATTTGCTAATGTCTTACGAACGGTCGAGCAGGGGAGTGTAGTGAATAACCGTGATAGTTTTAGGCAGGTAGCATAAATCAGCCGGGTGTGTCTGAAAAAGGGTAAAAAAAACCGAATGCGAAGCATCCGGTTGAAATAGGGGTAAACAGACATTCAGAAGTGAATGACGGTAATAAATAAAGTTAATGATGATAGCGGTCACTATTTTAGTTGCGAATGAAGATTCTGTTTTATCATTCAGTGCTATGAATTTCATCAATTTAACCCATTGATTTTAAAAGTCTCGTGAATATATTTTGTCTATTTGTGCTTATTTTTACTTGATTTTTGCTTTAAAAAAGTTCCGTAAAATTCATATTTTGAAACATCTATGTAGATAACTGTAACATCTTAAAAGTTTTAGTATCATATTCGTGTTGGATTATTCTGTATTTTTGCGGAGAATGGACTTGCCGACTGGTTAATGAGGGTTAACCAGTAAGCAGTGGCATAAAAAAGCAATAAAGGCATATAACAGAGGGTTAATAACATGAAAGTTAAAGTACTGTCCCTCCTGGTACCAGCTCTGCTGGTGGCGGGCGCAGCGAATGCGGCTGAAATTTATAATAAAGACGGCAACAAATTAGACCTGTTTGGTAAAGTTGATGGCCTGCACTACTTCTCTGACGACAAAGGCAGCGACGGCGACCAGACCTACATGCGTATCGGCTTCAAAGGCGAAACGCAGGTTAACGATCAGCTGACCGGTTATGGCCAGTGGGAATATCAGATTCAGGGCAACCAGACTGAAGGCAGCAACGACTCCTGGACGCGTGTGGCGTTTGCGGGTCTGAAATTCGCTGACGCAGGCTCCTTCGATTATGGTCGTAACTACGGCGTAACTTATGACGTGACCTCCTGGACCGACGTTCTGCCGGAATTCGGCGGCGACACCTACGGCGCTGACAACTTTATGCAGCAGCGTGGTAACGGCTATGCCACCTACCGTAACACCGACTTCTTCGGCCTGGTGGATGGTCTGGACTTCGCGTTGCAGTATCAGGGCAAAAACGGCAGCGTGAGCGGTGAAAACAAGAGTGGTCGTAGCCTGCTGAACCAGAACGGCGACGGTTACGGCGGATCGCTGACTTATGCAATCGGCGAAGGCTTCTCTGTCGGTGGCGCTATCACCACGTCTAAACGTACTGCCGATCAGAACAACACCGCTAACGCTAGCCTGTATGGTAACGGCGATCGCGCCACGGTCTACACCGGCGGCCTGAAATACGATGCGAACAACATCTATCTGGCAGCGCAGTATTCTCAGACCTATAACGCAACCCGTTTTGGTACCTCTAACGGTAGCAACCCGTCCACCTCTTACGGTTTTGCCAACAAAGCGCAGAACTTTGAAGTGGTTGCTCAGTACCAGTTCGACTTTGGTCTGCGTCCGTCTGTGGCTTACCTGCAGTCTAAAGGTAAGGACATCAGCAACGGTTACGGCGCCAGTTATGGCGACCAGGACATCGTAAAATACGTTGATGTCGGCGCGACTTACTACTTCAACAAAAACATGTCCACCTATGTTGATTACAAAATCAACCTGCTGGATAAAAACGACTTTACCCGCGATGCGGGCATCAACACCGACGACATCGTAGCGCTGGGTCTGGTTTACCAGTTCTAATCAGCAAAAGATGTTGCTAAAGGGCCTACGGGCCCTTTTTTCATGCCTTATTCCGGCGTACAAATACGACGTTTTGATATACGCTTGCGTCCATTCGAATGAGGATAAACAGCGATGAAAATGACTTTTTGCCGGGCCGTGTGTCTGGCGGCGGCTTTTTTACTTATGGGCTGCGATGAGGCTCCCGAAACGACAACAGCGTCACCTGCCGCTCAGGTGCTGGAAGGTAAAACGATGGGGACCCTCTGGCGGGTGAGCGTGGTTGGTATCGATGCGAAACGCGCCGCAGAGTTACAGACTAAAATCCAGACTCAGCTTGATGCTGATGATTGGTTGCTTTCTACCTATAAAAATAACTCCGCGCTGATGCGTTTTAACCATTCACGCAGTCTTGCGCCCTGGCCGGTCAGCGAAGCCATGGCGGATATCGTGACCTCGGCGCTACGTATTGGCGCGAAGACGGATGGCGCGATGGATATCACCGTGGGCCCGCTGGTCAATCTGTGGGGGTTTGGACCGGATCGGCAGCCGCTGCATATCCCAACACCAGCACAAATCGATGCGGCAAAAGCGAAAACAGGCCTGCAACATTTGCAGGTTATCGACAGGGCTGGACATCAGTTTTTGCAAAAAGATCTGCCGGATCTTTATGTTGATCTCTCCACGGTCGGGGAGGGCTATGCGGCGGATCACCTGGCGCGTCTGATGGAGCAGGAGGGCATTGCGCGTTATCTGGTCTCGGTGGGCGGCGCATTAAGCAGTCGCGGGATGAATGCGCAAGGGCTGCCGTGGCGCGTCGCGATTCAGAAGCCGACCGACCGGGAAAACGCGGTGCAGGCGATTGTGGATATCAACGGGCATGGCATCAGCACCTCCGGCAGCTACCGCAACTATTATGAGCTGGATGGCAAGCGTGTCTCGCACGTTATCGATCCGCAAACGGGGCGCCCCATTGAACACAACCTGGTATCGGTTACGGTTATCGCGCCAACGGCGCTGGAAGCGGACGGCTGGGACACCGGCCTGATGGTGCTTGGTACGCAAAAGGCGCAAGAGGTCGTCCGGCGGGAAGGGCTGGCGGTCTTTATGATCATGAAAGAAGGTGAAGGCTTTAAAACCTGGATGTCGCCGCAGTTCAAAACGTTCCTGGTGAGCGATAAGAATTAAAACGCAAGATTACGGGTTTTTGTGGGCGGATTTACGGACACACTGCATGTAAGCAAGCACTATGCTTAATGAAGGAGTCTATGATGAAAAAAGCGTTACTTACCGATGATGAATGCTGGCTGCGGGTGCAGGCGCGCGATGCCAGCGCGGATGGGCGTTTCGTTTTTGCGGTGCGAACCACCGGCGTTTTTTGCCGCCCTTCTTGTCGCTCGAAGCGGGCGTTACGTAAAAATGTTCGCTTTTTTGCCAACGCGCAGCAGGCGCTGGACGCCGGTTTTCGCCCCTGCAAGCGCTGTCAGCCGGATAATGCGCGCGCGCAGCAACGGCGGTTGGATAAGATTGCCTGCGCCTGCCGTTTACTTGAGCAGGAGACGCCGGTAACGCTGGCGTCTCTGGCGCAGGCGGTGGCGATGAGTCCGTTTCATCTGCACCGTTTGTTTAAAGCGAGCACCGGAATGACGCCGAAAGGGTGGCAGCAGGCGTGGCGCGCCCGGCGGCTGCGTGAGGCGTTGGCGAAAGGAGAGCCGATCACGGCGGCTATTTATCGCGCCGGCTTCCCGGATAGCAGTAGCTACTACCGTCATGCCGACCAGACGCTGGGCATGACGGCAAAACAGTTTCGCAAAGGCGGCGATAATGTCTCCGTTCGCTATGCGCTGACGGACTGGGTTTACGGACGGTGCCTGGTGGCGGAGAGCGAGCGGGGGATTTGCGCGATTCTCCCCGGTGATAGCGACGACGCGCTACTGGCTGAATTACACACCCTGTTCCCGGCGGCCCGCCACGAACCTGCTGACGCGCTTTTTCAGCAACGGGTGCGGCAGGTTGTCGCGGCTATCAACACACGCGATGTGCTGCTCTCGTTGCCGCTGGATATCCAGGGAACCGCGTTTCAACAGCAGGTCTGGCAGGCGTTATGCGCAATTCCCTGCGGCGAAACCGTAAGCTATCAACAGCTTGCCGCGACTATCGGCAAACCCACGGCAGTACGCGCGGTCGCCAGCGCGTGCGGCGCGAATAAACTGGCGATGGTGATCCCGTGTCATCGGGTCGTGCGTCGCGATGGCGCGCTCTCCGGTTATCGTTGGGGCGTGCGTCGAAAAGCGCAGCTATTAAAGCGAGAAGCGCAAAAAGAGGAGTAGCAATGCTGGATCTATTTGCTGATGAAGCGCCCTGGCAAGAGCCCCTGGCGCCTGGCGCGGTGGTGTTGCGCCGCTTTGCGTTTCGCGCGGCGCAGTCGCTATTAGACGATATCGGTTTTGTCGCCAGTCAGTCTCCGTTTCGTCAGATGGTGACGCCGGGCGGCTACACCATGTCGGTGGCGATGACCAACTGCGGCGCGTTAGGGTGGACCACCGATCGTCACGGTTATTGTTATGCCGTGCGCGATCCGTTGACCGATAAACCCTGGCCTGCGCTGCCGTTATCGTTTGCCAGCGTATGTCGTCAGGCGGCAATCGCGGCAGGGTATGCGAGCTTCCAACCGGACGCCTGCCTGATCAATCGCTACGCGCCCGGCGCAAAACTGTCGCTGCATCAGGATAAAGACGAGCCGGATCTGCGCGCGCCTATCGTCTCAGTTTCGTTGGGGGTGCCGGCGGTTTTTCAGTTTGGCGGCCTGCGTCGCAGCGATCCGCTCCAGCGGATCTTACTGGAGCATGGCGATATCGTGGTCTGGGGCGGCGAGTCCCGGCTGTTTTATCATGGTATCCAGCCGCTTAAAGCGGGCTTTCATCCCATGACCGGTGAATTTCGTTACAATCTCACCTTCCGTCAGGCGGCTGAAAAAGAATAAAAATAAGAATTATTATTGCTGTGCAGGTGGAGTTAGTTAAACTGCGGGCTGTTATTATCGGTCCGGGTTGTATGCATGGAACTTCTTATTCTTGTCTGGCGGCAGTACCGCTGGCCATTTATTAGCGTGATGGCACTGAGCCTCGCCAGCGCGGCGCTGGGGATTGGCCTGATCGCGTTTATCAATCAGCGCCTGATTGAAACGGTGGACACCACCGTCATGGTGCTGCCGGAATTTCTCGGTCTGCTCCTGTTACTAATGGTCGTCACATTAGGTTCCCAACTGGCGCTCACCACTCTGGGACACCATTTCGTTTACCGCCTGCGCAGCGAATTTATCAAGCGCATTCTGGATACGCACGTTGAACGCATTGAGCAACTGGGCAGCGCCTCTTTACTGGCCGGTCTGACCAGCGATATTCGCAATATTACTATCGCCTTTGTGCGTCTGCCTGAGCTGGTACAGGGCATTATCCTCACCGTCGGCTCGGCGGCGTATCTGGCGATGCTATCGACAAAAATGCTGCTGGTTACGGCTATCTGGATGGCGGTCACTATCTGGGGCGGATTTGTGCTGGTGGCGCGGGTTTACCAGCATATGGCGACCCTGCGCGAGACCGAAGATAAGCTGTACAACGACTATCAGACGGTGCTGGAAGGACGCAAAGAGCTGACGCTAAACCGCGAGCGTGCGGAGCAGATTTTTCAGCAATGCTATACCCCGGACGCCAAAGAGTACCGTCATCACATTATCCGTGCCGATACTTTTCACCTGAGCGCCGTCAACTGGTCGAATATCATGATGCTGGGGGCGATAGGCCTGGTCTTCTGGATGGCGAATAGTCTCGGCTGGGCGGATACCAACGTCGCGGCGACCTATTCACTGACGTTGCTGTTCCTGCGCACGCCGCTGCTGTCTGCGGTGGGGGCGTTGCCAACGCTACTGACCGCCCAGGTGGCGTTTAATAAACTGAATAAATTCGCGCTCGCCCCGTATAAGCCTGATTTTCCGCAGCCGAAAGCCTTTCCCGACTGGAAGACGCTGGAGCTGCGCAACGTGGTTTTCCACTATCAGGATAACGCGTTTTCCGTGGGGCCCATCAACCTGACGATTCACCGCGGCGAACTGCTGTTTTTAATTGGCGGCAACGGTAGCGGGAAATCGACGCTGGCCATGTTATTGACCGGTTTATACCAGCCGCAATCGGGAACGATTTTACTTGATGGTCAACCTATTGCCGCCGGGCAGCCGGAAGATTATCGCAAACTGTTTTCTGCGGTGTTTACCGATGTGTGGTTATTCGACCGCCTGCTGGGGCCGCAGGGGAAACCCGCCAATTCCGCGCTGGTCGAAAAGTGGCTTGAGCACCTGAAAATGACGCACAAGCTGGAGCTAAACGACGGGCGCATTTTGAATCTTAAACTGTCGAAAGGGCAAAAAAAGCGCATTGCGCTGCTGCTGGCGCTGGCGGAAGAGCGCGATATTATTTTGCTGGATGAGTGGGCCGCCGATCAGGACCCGCATTTCCGCCGGGAATTTTATCAGGTACTGTTGCCGTTAATGCAGGAAATGGGCAAAACCATTTTCGCCATCAGCCATGATGATCACTATTTTATTCATGCCGATCGTCTGCTTGAAATGCGCAACGGACAGCTAACCGAACTCACCGGCGACGAACGTGACGCCGCCTCGCGTGATGCGGTTGCGCGTACTGCGTAATGGACTATGGCGCCGGATGAACCACCTGATGGCAGCCCTACGTCCGCACGCGGGTAGGCCTGATAAGATGCCACGCGTCGCCACCAGGCATCGGGGTATTTTTTGCGGCGGGCGAGCGGATTTCCAGACGTGTTTTAAAAAGAACCCCGGAGCGCTGCGTGAGCCGGCGTGTTCAGATGCCCGGTAAGTGTGACCGGGCAGCGTAACGTTATCGCGCGACGGCGTTCTGTACGTTAGCGTCCGCTTTCCAGATGCGGTATTTCACGTCCACATTCGCCGGGGTATACACCACGATCGGCAGCTTGCTGTTGTAGCGCAGCATCCCGTCTTCACCCAGCCAGGCGGTGACGAATTTTTGCTCTTTCTTACCGTCAGGGCAGGCCATCATGGTTGATACCGGAGAGGTGACGTTATCAAAGACATAATAGTCATAGCCCCAGCCTTCCAGCGTTTTTGTTTCCAGCGTGCCGCCGAGGCGATGCTGGTTACAATCCACATTCAGCGTTTGGCCAATCAACAGTTCCACTTTGAGGGTAGATTCATCCTGCTGAGGGGTAAGGGTTATCACTTGCCGCTTCATTCCTTTTTCCGCCTGCGGATAGGGGGCGATTTTTTCCAGCGGCTGGGCGGTATCGCCATTGTTAGCCCAGGCAGAGGCGCTGGCGAGGGCGGCGAAGACGACGGCAGGGACAAACATCTTCATTTGATTGTTCACAGTATTTCCTTTCTGCTGTTTTCGGTATTCACTGACAACAGATTAACACATTCATATTATCTATTAATCTGTATTTACTCATATTTTCAAGATTATTAATAAAATATCGTCTTTTTATATAGTGGAATATTCTGATATTGATAATGTAAATGAAATTATCAGCTATTAGTGGTTTTCGTTATATAAATATCTATATAACTCATTGAAATGTGAGAAAAAGCACGTTTACGGGTCTTTACCCGGCACTCTTTTGATCCGGCAACAGCATTTACCTCTATCGGGGTATGCATCTCTTACACATCCTGAAATATCTTATTTACAAAAACAACTACTCATAAATTGTACGGTTTTTATTGGTATTCACTCCCTATGGAAGCGTGTCGTTATGGAAGGGCGATATCATGGTTGATTTATCCCGTCGAAGCATGTTGACCGGCAGTTGGCGCAACGCCAGCAATGGGATTCTTCCGCCGTGGGCCAGAGAAACGACCTATTTTCTCGCACATTGTCTGCGTTGCGACGCCTGCATCCAGGCGTGTGAGGCCGACATCCTGCAGCGAGGGGCGGGGGGATATCCGAGCGTAGATTTCAAACGGGGCGAGTGCAGCTTTTGTTATGCCTGTGCGCAGGCCTGTACTGAATCGCTTTTTCTTCCGCGCCACACCAGGGCCTGGGATCTGATTTTTACGCTCACGGAAAACTGCCTCGCCAGGCAATCGGTTGAATGCCATCGCTGCCAGGACAGTTGTGAACCTATGGCCATTACCTTTCGTCCCACGCTATCCGGCATTTACCAGCCGCAGCTTGACTCGCAGGCTTGTAACGGATGCGGGGCGTGTGTGGCTATCTGTCCCGTGTCAGCCATCAAAGCGGAGAACCACCATGCGCACTAACTGGCAGGTCTGTAGCCTGGTCGTGCAGGCCAAAAGTCAGAACATCGCCACTATTGGCACACAGTTGAACACGTTGCCGGGTTGCGAAGTCGCGTTAAGCGACGTTGAAAGCGGGCAACTGATCGTGGTGGCGGAAGCAGATCAGAGTGAAACGCTGATGCAAACAATTGAGTCAGTACGCAATGTTGAGGGCGTGCTGGCGGTGTCGCTGGTTTATCACCAGCAGGATGAGCAAGGTGAGGAAACACCATGAAACTCAGTCGTCGTAGCTTTATGAAAGCTAACGCCGTTGCGGCCGCTGCGGCGGCTGCCGGTCTGAGCGTGCCGGGCGTCGCCCGCGCCGTTGTCGGGCAGCAGGAAGCCATCAAATGGGATAAAGCGCCGTGCCGTTTTTGCGGAACGGGTTGCGGTGTGTTAGTGGGCACGCAGCAGGGCCGTGTGGTCGCCTGCCAGGGCGACCCCGACGCGCCGGTCAACCGTGGTCTGAACTGCATTAAAGGCTACTTCCTGCCCAAAATCATGTACGGTAAAGATCGTCTGACGCAGCCGATGCTGCGCATGAAAGACGGCAGCTATCACAAAGACGGCGAGTTTACGCCGGTGAGCTGGGAACAGGCCTTCGATGTGATGGAGGAGAAGTTTAAAACCTCCCTGAAAGAGAAAGGACCAGAAGCGATCGGCATGTTTGGATCGGGTCAATGGACCATCTGGGAAGGCTATGCCGCCGCGAAACTGTTCAAGGCTGGTTTCCGCTCTAACAACATCGACCCGAACGCGCGTCACTGCATGGCCTCGGCGGTGGTGGGCTTTATGCGCACCTTTGGCATGGATGAACCGATGGGCTGCTACGACGATATTGAGCAGGCCGATGCGTTTGTGCTGTGGGGTTCCAACATGGCGGAGATGCACCCGATTTTATGGTCGCGCATCACTAACCGCCGTTTGTCCGACCCGAACGTGAAGGTTGCCGTCCTCTCCACCTTCCAGCACCGCAGCTTTGAGCTGGCGGACAACGGTATTGTCTTTACCCCGCAAAGCGATCTGGTGATCCTTAACTATATCGCGAATTACATTATTCAGAACAACGCGGTAAATCAGGATTTCTTCACAAAGCATGTGAACCTGCGTAAAGGGGCGACGGATATCGGCTACGGCTTACGCCCGACGCACCCGCTGGAAAAAGCGGCGAAGAATCCGGGCTCCGACGCTTCCGAGCCGATGAGCTTCGACGAGTATAAAGCCTTCGTGGCGGAATATACGCTGGACAAGACCGCTGAAATGACCGGCGTGCCGAAAGATCAACTGGAACAGTTGGCACAGCTCTACGCCGATCCGAATAAGCGCGTGATCTCTTACTGGACGATGGGTTTTAACCAGCATACCCGCGGCGTGTGGGCGAATAACCTGGTTTACAACCTCCATCTGCTGACCGGAAAAATATCCCAGCCTGGCTGCGGTCCTTTCTCGCTGACCGGCCAGCCTTCCGCCTGCGGTACGGCGCGTGAAGTGGGAACCTTCTCACACCGTCTGCCCGCAGACATGGTCGTGACGAACGAAAAACACCGTGATATCTGCGAAAAACACTGGCAGATCCCCGCTGGCACTATCCCGGCAAAAGTGGGTTTACATGCGGTGGCGCAGGATCGCGCGTTGAAAGACGGCAAGCTGAACGTCTACTGGGTAATGTGTAATAACAATATGCAGGCCGGGCCGAACATCAATGAAGATCGGATGCCGGGCTGGCGCGATCCGCGTAACTTTATCATTGTCTCCGATCCTTACCCGACGGTGAGCGCGCTGTCTGCGGATCTGATCCTGCCGACCGCCATGTGGGTTGAGAAAGAAGGCGCTTACGGCAACGCCGAACGCCGCACGCAGTTCTGGCGTCAGCAAATTAAAGCGCCGGGCGAAGCTAAATCCGACCTCTGGCAACTGGTGCAGTTCTCCCGTCGTTTTAAAACCGAGGAGGTCTGGCCGGAGGCGTTGCTGGCCCAGAAGCCGGAGCTGCGCGGTAAAACGCTGTATGACGTTCTGTTCGCCACGCCGGCGGTCAGCAAATTCCCGCTGAGCGAGCTGAAAGAGGATCAGTTAAACGATGAGTCTCGTGAGCTGGGCTTCTATCTGCAAAAAGGGTTGTTTGAAGAATACGCCTGGTTTGGACGTGGCCACGGGCACGATCTGGCGCCGTTCGACGATTACCACAACGCGCGCGGTCTGCGCTGGCCGGTCGTCGAAGGCAAAGAGACGCAATGGCGTTACAGCGAAGGCAACGACCCGTATGTAAAAGCGGGGGAGGGGTACAAATTCTACGGTAAACCGGATGGCAAAGCGGTGATCTTCGCGCTGCCATTTGAACCCGCGGCGGAGTCGCCGGACAACGAGTACGATCTGTGGCTTTCCACCGGTCGCGTGCTGGAACACTGGCATACCGGCAGTATGACGCGCCGCGTGCCTGAATTGCATCGCGCCTTCCCGGAAGCTGTGGTCTTTATTCACCCGCTGGATGCGAAAGCGCGCGATCTGCGTCGCGGGGATAAGGTTAAAGTGTCGTCCCGCCGCGGCGAAGTGATTTCGATTGTCGAAACGCGTGGACGTAACCGTCCGCCGCAGGGACTGGTGTATATGCCGTTCTTCGATGCCGCTCAGCTAGTGAACAACCTGACGCTGGATGCGACGGACCCGCTCTCTAAAGAGACGGACTTCAAGAAGTGCGCCGTTAAGCTGGCGAAGGTGTAACGCGTTATGTCCCGTACAGCGAAACCCCAAAATGGCCGCCGCCGCTTTCTGCGTGATGTTGTGCGCACTGCGGGCGGGCTGGCGGCGGTTGGCGTGGCGCTGGGCTTGCAACAGCAAACCGCGCGCGCAACGGGCGTGCGGCTGCGTCCGCCTGGCGCGCTGAATGAAAATGCCTTCGCCAGCGCCTGTGTGCGCTGCGGGCAGTGCGTTCAGGCGTGTCCATACGACACGCTAAAACTGGCGACGCTGGCCTCCGGGCTATCGGCAGGCACGCCCTATTTCGTCGCTCGCGACATCCCCTGCGAAATGTGTGAAGACATTCCGTGCGCCAAAGTCTGCCCCAGCGGGGCGCTGAATAAAGATATCGCCTCCATTGATGACTCGCGCATGGGGCTGGCGGTGCTGCTGGATCAGGAAAACTGCCTCAACTTTCAGGGGCTGCGCTGCGACGTTTGCTACCGCGAATGCCCGAAAATCGATGAGGCCATCACGCTGGAGCTGGATCGCAACATGCGCACTGGCAAACATGCGCGCTTTCTGCCCACCGTACACAGCGACGCCTGTACCGGCTGCGGCAAATGCGAAAAAGTCTGCGTACTGGAGCAACCAGCGATAAAAGTGTTGCCGTTGTCATTGGCGAAAGGGGAGTTAGGACACCATTACCGCTTCGGCTGGCTGGAGGGGAAAGATGGCAAATCGTAAACGCGACGCCGGGCGAGAAGCGCGGGCGAAAAAAGGCTGGTGGCGTAGCCACCGTTGGCTGGTGTTACGCCGTATCAGCCAGTTTATGGTGCTGGGGATGTTTCTCAGCGGCCCGTGGCTGGGCTTTTGGGTTTTGCATGGCAACTACAGCAGTAGTTTGCTGTTCGATACCCTCCCGTTGACCGATCCGCTGATTACCCTGGAAAGTCTCGCCAGTGGACATCTTCCCGCTACCGTGGCGCTGACGGGAGCAGTGATTATCGCTGTGCTGTATGCGCTGGCGGGAAAGCGATTATTTTGCAGTTGGGTTTGCCCGCTAAACCCCGTTACCGATTTGGCTAACTGGATGCGCAGGAAATTTGACCTGAACCAGTCTGCGACGATTCCACGCCATATACGGTACGTCCTTCTGGTGGTGGTGTTAATCGGTTCGGCGTTGACCGGCACGCTGCTGTGGGAATGGATTAATCCCGTGTCGCTGTTAGGTCGTAGTCTGATTATGGGATTTAGTAGCGGCGCGTTGCTGATTATTGCTTTGTTTTTATTTGATTTATTAGTCGTTGAGCACGGTTGGTGCGGTCATATTTGCCCGATGGGCGCACTGTATGGCGTGCTGGGCAGTAAAGGCGTAGTGACCGTGACGGCCAAAAAACGTGAGAAATGTAATCGCTGTATGGATTGTTTTCATGTTTGCCCGGAACCGCATGTGCTACGTGCGCCGGTGCTGGATGAGCAAAGCCCGGCGCAGGTCACTCACCGCGACTGCATGACCTGCGGTCGCTGCGTGGATGTCTGTTCTGAGGATGTTTTTACAATAACGATACACAATATCATTCGGGATGCATCGCGGCGGTAAGCGAGGAAATCCCCGGGAGCATAGATAACGATGTGACTGGGATTTTGGAGCGCAGCCAACAAAGAGGCAGCTCGAAGGATGAAGTGTAAATGCGATGGAGTTCGGGAGCGAAACAATGAAAAGCCATGACCTGATGAAAGCGCTGTGTCAATGGATGGCCACGCTTGCCCTGGTGGTAAGTGGTGCGGTTTGGGCGGCAAACGGAGTGGATCTGAGCCAGTCGCCGGAAGTATCCGGGACGCAGGAAGGGGCGATTCGTATGCCGAAAGAGCAGGAACGTATGCCGCTAAATTACGTCAACCAGCCGCCGATGATCCCGCACAGCGTCGAGGGCTACCAGGTGACGACCAATACCAACCGCTGTCTGCAATGCCACGGCGTGGAAAGTTATCGTACGACGGGCGCGCCGCGTATCAGTCCGACGCACTTTATGGACAGCGACGGTAAAGTGTCGGGCAACGTCGCGCCGCGTCGTTATTTCTGCCTGCAGTGCCACGTACCGCAGTCTGATACCGCGCCGATTATCGACAATACCTTTACCCCCTCGCAAGGTTACGGGAAATAAGAGGTCATTATGGAAAATTCTAACCGTAAACCTGGCTGGATAAAGCGCGTCTGGCGATGGTGGCGCAGCCCCAGCCGCCTGGCGCTGGGGACGCTGCTGTTAATCGGTTTTATCGGCGGCATCATCTTCTGGGGCGGCTTCAATACCGGAATGGAAAAGGCTAACACCGAAGAGTTTTGTATTAGCTGCCATGAAATGCGCAACACGGTGTATGAGGAGTATATGGAAACCGTCCACTACAACAACCGTAGCGGCGTTCGTGCCACCTGTCCTGACTGCCATGTGCCGCATGAGTGGGGGCCGAAGATGATCCGTAAGATCAAAGCCAGTAAAGAACTGTATGCGAAGGTATTTGGGCTGATAGATACACCGCAGAAATTTGAAGCTCATCGCCTGACAATGGCACAAAATGAGTGGCGGCGCATGAAAGACAACAACTCGCAGGAATGCCGTAACTGCCACAATTTCGACTTTATGGATCTGACCGCGCAAAAAGGCGTCGCGGCGAAAATGCACGATCAGGCGGTAAAAGACGGACAGACCTGTATCGATTGCCACAAAGGGATCGCGCATAAACTGCCGGATATGCGTGATGTTAAACCAGGTTTCTGACAGGACGTTGATGAGTGGGAATGCTTGAAGCCAGAGATCTGTACTGCGAGCGGGACGAGAGGACGCTGTTTCGCGGGCTGTCGTTCACCGTGGAGGCCGGGGAGTGGGTGCAGGTCACCGGTGGCAACGGCGCGGGAAAAACCACCCTGCTGCGCCTGCTGACCGGGCTGGCGCGCCCGGACGGCGGCGAGGTGTACTGGCAGGGCGAACCCCTGCGCCGCGTGCGCGACAGCTTCCATCGCAGCCTGCTGTGGATAGGGCACCAGCCGGGGATAAAAACCCGCCTGACGGCGCGGGAGAACCTGCACTTTTTCCACCCCGGCGACGGCGCGCGTCTCCCGGAGGCGCTGGCGCAGGCCGGGCTGGCGGGATTTGAGGACGTGCCGGTCGCCCGGCTCTCGGCCGGGCAGCAGCGCCGGGTGGCGCTGGCCCGCCTGTGGCTGACCCGCGCCGCGCTGTGGGTGCTCGACGAGCCGTTCACCGCCATTGACGTTAACGGCGTGGCGCGCCTCACCCGGCGGATGGCGGCGCACACGGCGCAGGGCGGGATGGTCATTCTCACCACCCACCAGCCGCTGCCGGGGGCCGCGGACACCGTCCGCCGTCTGGCGCTGACCGGCGGGGGGGCAGGGCTGTGATGTGGCGTGTCTTCTGTCTCGAACTGCGCGTGGCGTTCCGCCACGGCGCGGACATCGCCGGCCCGCTGTGGTTCTTCCTGATGGTCATCACCCTGTTTCCGTTAAGCGTCGGGCCGCAGCCGCAGCTGCTGGCGCGTATCGCGCCGGGCATCATCCAGGTGGCGGCGCTGCTGGCCTCGCTGCTGGCGCTGGAGCGGCTGTTTCGCGACGACCTGCAGGACGGCAGCCTGGAGCAGCTGATGCTGCTGCCGGTGCCGCTGCCGGCGGTGGTGCTGGCGAAGGTGCTGGCCCACTGGGCGGTGACCGGCCTGCCGCTGATTATGCTCTCCCCGCTGGTGGCGCTGCTGCTGGGGATGGACGTGTACGGCTGGAAAATCATGGCGCTGACGCTGCTGCTCGGCACGCCGGCGCTGGGGTTTCTCGCCGCGCCGGGCGTCGGGCTGACGGCCGGGCTGCGGCGCGGCGGCGTCCTGCTGGGCATTCTGGTGCTGCCGCTGAGTGTCCCGGTGCTGATTTTCGCCGCCGCGGCGATGGACGCGGCATCGATGCATTTACCCGCTGACGGCTATCTGGCGGTGCTGGGGGCGCTGCTGGCGGGCAGCGCGACGTTAAGCCCCTTCGCCACCGCGGCGGCGCTGCGCCTCAGCGTGCAGTAGCGCCCCGGCGCGACGGACATTTTACTGGTTTCAGGAGGTCAGGTGACGACTATGTGGAAAACCCTTCATCAGCTGGCGGCGCCGCCCCGGCTGTATCAGATTTGCGGCAGGCTCGTGCCGTGGCTGGCGGCAGCCGGCATCATCGCGCTGGCCACGGGCTGGGTCCGGGGCTTTGGTTTCGCCCCGGCGGACTACCAGCAGGGGGAGGGCTACCGCATTATGTACCTGCATGTCCCGGCGGCCATCTGGTCGATGGGTATCTATGCGGCGATGGCGGTGGCGGCGTTTACCGGGCTGGTCTGGCAGATGAAAATGGCCACCCTTGCCGTCGCGGCGATGGCGCCGGTGGGGGCGGTGTACACCTTCATCGCGCTGGTCACCGGCGCGGCGTGGGGCAAACCGATGTGGGGCACCTGGTGGGTGTGGGACGCGCGCCTGACCTCGGAGCTGGTGCTGCTGTTTCTCTACGCCGGGGTCATCGCCCTGTGGCACGCCTTTGACGACCGTAAAATGGCCGGGCGCGCGGCGGGCATTCTGGTGCTGGTCGGCGTGGTGAACCTGCCTGTCATTCATTACTCCGTTGAGTGGTGGAACACCCTGCACCAGGGCTCGACGCGGATGCAGCAGAGCATCGACCCGGCGATGCGCTCGCCGCTGCGCTGGGCCATCGCCGGCTACCTGCTGCTTTTTATGACGCTTTCGCTGATGCGGATGCGCAACCTGATTTTACTGATGGAAAAACGCCGCCCGTGGGTGAGCGAACTGATACTGAAAAGGGGGCACCGGTGAGTCCGGCATTTTCATCGTGGAGCGATTTTTTCGCCATGGGCGGGTACGCCTTTTTTGTCTGGCTGGCGGTGGCGATGACCGTGGCGCCGCTGGCGCTGCTGGCGCTGCACACGGTGCTGCAGCGCCGGGCCATTCTGCGCAGCGTGGCGCAGCAGCAGGCGCGCGAGGCGCGGATGCGTGCCGCACAGGCGCAACAGGAGGCCGCGTGAACCTGCGACGTAAAAACCGGTTACGGGTGGTCTGCGCGGTGCTGGCGGGCCTGGCGCTGACCACCGCCCTGGTCCTGTACGCGCTGCGCGCGAATATCGACCTGTTCTATACCCCCGGCGAAATTCTCTACGGCAAGCGCGAGACGCAGCAGCTGCCGGCGGCGGGCCAGCGTCTGCGCGTCGGCGGGATGGTGATGCCCGGCAGCGTCAGGCGCGACCCGGACTCGCTGAAGGTGAACTTCAGCCTCTACGACGCCGAAGGGTCGGTGACGGTGAGCTATGAGGGGATACTGCCGGACCTGTTCCGCGAGGGGCAGGGGGTGGTGGTGCAGGGCACCCTGGAGAAGGGCAACCACGTCCTGGCGCACGAGGTGCTGGCCAAGCATGACGAGAACTACACCCCGCCGGAAGTGGAAAAGGCGATGCAGGAAAACCACCGCCGCCCGCAACGCGCTGATAAGGACACCTCATCATGATGCCTGAATACGGCCACGCGCTGCTGTGCCTGGCGCTCGGCGTGGCGCTGCTGCTGTCCGTTTACCCGCTGTGGGGCGTGGCGCGCGGCGACGCGCGGATGATGGCGTCGGCCGGGGTGTTCGCCTGGCTGCTGTTCATCTGCGTGGCGGGCGCGTTTTTCGTGCTGGTGCACGCCTTTGTGGTTAACGACTTCACCGTGGCCTATGTCGCCGGCAACTCGAACACGCAGCTGCCGGTGTGGTACCGGGTGGCCGCCACCTGGGGGGCGCACGAGGGCTCGCTGCTGCTGTGGGTGCTGCTGATGAGCGGCTGGACCCTGGCGGTGGCGGTGTTCAGCCGGCAGGTGCCGGCGGATATCGTCGCCCGGGTGCTGGCGGTGATGGGGATGGTCTGCGCCGGTTTTCTGGCGTTCATCCTGTTCACCTCCGGCCCGTTCGCCCGCACGCTGCCGGCCTTTCCGGTGGAGGGGCGCGACCTGAATCCGCTGCTGCAGGACCCGGGGCTGATTTTCCACCCGCCGCTGCTGTACATGGGCTATGTCGGCTTCTCGGTGGCCTTCGCCTTCGCCATCGCCGCGCTGCTGAGCGGGCGTCTGGACAGCGCGTTCACCCGTTTTGCCCGCCCGTGGACGCTGGCGGCGTGGGTGTTCCTGACGCTGGGCATCGTGCTCGGCTCGGCGTGGGCCTACTACGAGCTGGGCTGGGGCGGCTGGTGGTTCTGGGACCCGGTGGAGAACGCCTCCTTTATGCCGTGGCTGGCGGGCACCGCCCTGCTGCACTCGCTGGCGGTCACGGAACAGCGCGCCGGCTTCAAGGCGTGGACGCTGCTGCTGTCCATCTGCGCCTTCTCGCTGTGCCTGCTGGGCACCTTCCTGGTGCGCTCCGGGGTGCTGGTGTCGGTGCACGCCTTCGCCTCCGACCCGGCGCGCGGAATGTTTATCCTCGCCTTTATGGTGCTGGTCACCGGCGGCTCGCTGCTGCTGTTCGCCGTGCGCGGGCACAGGGTGCGTTCGCGGGTGAACAACACGCTGTGGTCGCGCGAGTCGCTGCTGCTCGGCAACAACGTCCTGCTGATGGCCGCCATGCTGGTGGTGCTGCTGGGCACCCTGCTGCCGCTGGTGCACAAACAGCTGGGGCTGGGCAGCATTTCGGTGGGGGAGCCGTTCTTTAACACCATGTTCACCTGGCTGATGGTCCCCTTTGCCCTGCTGCTGGGGGTGGGGCCTTTAGTGCGCTGGGGCCGGGACCGGCCACGTAACATCAGGAAACTGCTGCTCACCGCCCTGGTCTCCACCCTGGTGCTGTCGGTACTTTTGCCATGGCTGCTGGAAGATAAAATCATCGCCATGACGGCGGTGGGGATGGCGATGGCCTGCTGGATTGCGGTGCTGGCGGTGGCCGAAGCCGTACAGCGCGTGTCCCGCGGCACGAAAACCTCTCTCAGCTACTGGGGAATGGTGGCGGCGCACCTCGGGCTGGCGGTGACGATTACCGGCATCGCCTTCAGCCAGAATTACAGCGTGGAGCGTGACGTGCGGATGCGGGCGGGCGACAGCGTGACCATTCACGACTACCGCTTCACCTTCCGGGAGGTGCGGGACATCACCGGCCCCAACTACCGCGGCGGGGTGGCCCTCATCGGGGTGACGCGCCACGGCGAGCCGGAGGCGGTGCTGCACGCGGAGAAACGGCTCTACAACACCAGCCGGATGGTGATGACCGAGGCGGCGATTGACGGCGGGCTGACCCGCGACCTGTACGCCGCGCTCGGGGAGGAGCTGGACAACGGCGCGTGGGCCGTGCGCCTGTACTACAAACCGTTTGTCCGCTGGATATGGGCCGGGGGACTGCTGATGGCGCTGGGCGGACTGCTGTGCCTGGCGGACCCGCGCTACCGCCGCCGTAAACCATTGCCGGAGGCCGGATGAAACGCAACGTACTGTTATTACCGCTGCTGATTTTTCTGCTGATTGCCGCGGCGCTGCTGTGGCAGCTGGCGCGCAACGCGCAGGGGGATGACCCGACGAATCTCGAATCGGCACTGACCGGAAAGCCGGTGCCGGCGTTCCGCCTGGAATCGCTGGAGACGCCGGGTCAGTACTATCAGGCGGAGGTGCTGACGCAGGGGAAACCGGTGCTGCTTAACGTCTGGGCCACCTGGTGCCCGACCTGCCGCGCCGAGCATCAGTACCTGAACCAGCTTTCTGCGCAGGGTATCCGGGTGGTGGGGCTGAACTATAAGGACGACCGGGCGAAGGCGGTGGCCTGGTTAAAAGAACTGGGCAACCCGTATGCGCTGAGTTTATCGGACAGCGACGGGATGCTGGGGCTGGACCTGGGCGTGTACGGCGCGCCGGAAACCTTCCTCATCGACGGCAACGGGATTATCCGCTACCGCCATGCGGGCGATTTGAATGCCCGGGTATGGGAAAGTGAACTGAAACCGCTGTGGGACAGATACAGCCGGGAGGCGGCGCAATGAGACTGTTACCGGGCATGGTGATGCTGATGCTGGCGCTGGTTATCTCCGGGTCAGCGCGGGCAACCACCGACGTGATGCCGTTTAAAGATGAAGCGCAGGAGCAGCAGTTCCGCCAGCTCACGGAGCAGCTGCGCTGCCCGAAATGCCAGAACAACAGCATTGCGGACTCGAACGCGATGATAGCCACCGACATGCGCCGCAGGGTGTATGACCTGATGCAGGAGGGGAAGAGCCGCCAGGAAATCATCGATTACATGGTGGCGCGCTACGGCAACTTTGTCACCTACGACCCGCCGCTGACCCCGCTGACGGTGCTGCTGTGGGTGCTGCCGCTGGCCGCCAT
>NZ_JBEUJY010000021.1:0-74836 GCF_043356775.1 Salmonella sp. SJTUF15581
GTTGAGAAGCGGCCAAACAAGCGCCCGACAAACGCAGATTTGCGTGATTCAGGAAGCATTGAACAGGATGCAGACTCAATCATCATGCTTTACCGTGAAGCGGTATACGACGAGAACAGTAGCGCCGCACCATTTGCTGAAATCATTGTGACGAAAAACCGTTTTGGCTCGCTTGGTACGGTTTACCAGCGGTTCTGCAACGGACACTTTGTTGCATGTGACCAGGATGAAGCCAGACAGATTTGCACAGCATCAAATGCACCTGCTGCGCGTGGCAGACGATATGCACAAGGGGCTGACGTATGAATAAAAAACAATTAGCCATTCTCGAAAAGGCATGGGATGCACAAATATCATGCGCTTTGAAAGAACAGGCACTACCAATAATCCAGACCAAATCGAAAATAGCCAGGCAGTTATGCGATGACGGATTCCTGAACGAAGTTGAGATTACGCACCAGATGGTAACGTTCAAAGGGTATGAGATAAATCATCATGGTATAGCGGCGTATTGCTCCCATCTTCCTGATGACGTTGACATTGATGAAATGGAAAGGGAGATGAAGCAATGACCATCTACATCACTGAGCTTGTAACAGGCCTGCTGGTAATCGCAGGCCTTTTTATTTGGGGGAGAGGGTAAATGAAGGATTTATTAGTAACGCTAAATGTCGGTTTAAGCCTTCTTGGTTACGCCTACATTATGTTCAAAACAGGCCAGTGGATTATTACAAATGCACTTAAGCAGTGGGATAAGCGTAGAAAAGTGTCAGCAAAGCAGAAGGCGGTTGATGCGCTATATGAAGCATACGAACTGGATAAGGTAAGCGAAGGAGATACTGTAAAAGTGGCGACAAAAGAAGGTCTGGTAATCATGATTTGCAGACATGAAAAGACTAATACCCAGCACACTGATGGAGAGTAGTGATGAGTACATTGGCTCAATTAATTAATGCCGACATTGAAGAGTCATTAGCACGGCATTATCGCTATTGGAAAGCTTCTAGACTTCCGATTAGAGAGCGATACAAGCGTAGGCCAAAACCAAAGAGCAGCCAGCGAGACAGGGTACTTAAGCGCCTAATGCAGATAAACATGTCGCAGTTTACTAATTTCACCTGGTTCAAGCGGTGATGGAGAGGAATATGGACGAATCAAGAAAACAGTTTTTGGAGTGGTTTGGTGAAGAGTTCGAGTCTATTAACAACAGCGAAGAACTTCACGTTCAGGCCATCAAGATGATTGCCTGGCAGTCATGGGTTAAGTCTCGCGCAGCTATCGAGATAAAACTCGATGACAAAGTGATGGCTGAGGATGATTTCGACAAAGGACACAACTGCGCAATCGACTATTGCGCTGATGCCATCCGCGCCGCCGGAATCAAAGTGAAGGAGTGAGTATGAGCAAAGTATCAAGAGGAATGAAAATATCGCTTATTTTCATCCTTAATCCGCATCGTATCTTTTTGGCTTCAGCAGTATGGCTGTCATATTTTGTTTATTGGTTAGCAGATAAATTGGATGATTTTGCGAGATGGCTTGAGAATTTTGCGAATGCGAGGTTTGAGTCATGGCCGCTTATCGGAGAGAGGATGTCTGACGAATTAAACCGGTATTACGCGGATAAGCGCAAGGAGAAGAGCAGGAGGGCAAGTGAAGCAATTATTCCTGCTTCGCAACGAAGCAATCAGAAATAACGCTATAGACGCCATTCTCTCACTACCCATCGACGACAAGTCCCCCCACGAAGTCCACGTTAAAGCACCCAAGCGAACCAAGGCACAGAACGACCGTATGTGGCCGATGCTTCAGGACGTCTCCCGTCAGGTGCTTTGGCATGGTCAACGACTGTCTCCGGAAGACTGGAAAGACATCTTCACCGCGCTGTGGCTCAAGACTAAAAAACTGGAGCAAAGAAGCGTGCCAGGTATTGATGGCGGTGTTGTTCTTCTTGGTGTACGTACCAGCAAGATGAGGAAGGCGAGCATGACAGAACTTATCGAAATCATGTTCTGGTTCGGATCAGAACGTAACGTGCGATGGAGTGATGATTCCCGGCGAGAGTATGAATGGTCACAACGAACAGGGAGAGTTGCATGAAACGATGTTACCGATGCGGAGAAAGCAAAGACGATTATCGATTCCGGCCAAATCAACCTTATTGGCACCAATGGTGTATCAGATGTGAGCGGTCGCCATTAGGTAATTTCCCGCTTCCAGAGACGAAGGAGGACGTATGGCACGACAGCGACGAAGTATCACCGACATAATCTGCGAAAACTGCAAATACCTTCCAACGAAACGCTCCAGAAATAAACGCAAGCCAATCCCAAAAGAATCTGACGTAAAAACCTTCAATTACACGGCTCACCTGTGGGATATCCGGTGGCTTAGAGAACGTGCGAGGAAAACAAGGTGATTGACCAAAATCGAAGTTACGAACAGGAAAGTATAGCGAGAGCCTTATGCGCAGGATGTAACAAGCAACTGGCACCTGATGAAATTTACGCCTGTGCAGAATGCGTCAACGAATGGCTGGTATATCGCGATCCACATTCAGATATGACAGGAGATAAGGATGGCTAACACAAATATGTATTCACCAAACGAGCAGGATTATATCCGCAGGGTTGCCGGAAAAGTCCCTGCTGACGTTATGGCATCCACCATAGGAAGAACCAGAAACAGCCTGGTTAACTGGGCTAATCGACATGGAATAAGCCTGAGAGTTCCTTACGGAATACTTAAAAAGCACTGGCCTGAATATGCTGAAAAAATGACAAAAGGTGGAAGAAATGGCGCTAAAGAGAGATAAGTTTGATGACGTTTTCTCCCAACTGGTTAGGGAGCGAACGGACTGGACATGCGATTACTGCGGACGATCATTCCATCACGAAAGACAAAAACTCCACTGCTCCCACTTCAAATCCCGACGGCACAAAGCCACCAGATACCATCCCTATAACGCCTTCGCCCACTGTATTGGCTGTCACCGAAAACTTGAAGAAGACCCATACGAATTCACCGCGCATGCGGAGATTGTCTATGGGGAGATGACAATAGAGCGTGTAGCGCGTCTGGCGTGCATTCCTGTGCGCTTAAAGCCTTGGCAGATGGATGAGCTATACCAGCACATGAAGAGCGAACTGAAGCGGTTACAGGAGCTAAGGGCGCAGGGTGTTACAGGGCGCATCGATTTCACATTGCCAGACTGGTATCAGGACGGAATTCAACTCCGCATGGGGGAATCTCAATGTGCAGCATAACCAGCATTAACCAGGCGAAACAGCAGCGTGAACGTGACGAAGCTGAATTGCGCAGCGTCAGAGAGATGACGGAGCAACACCAGAAGGCAATGAATTATCTGCATGATCGAGAGCGCGAACTGGTGAACCGGCTTGGATTGAACAAGCCGGCGGGAGGCGATGCTGCATGAGACTCGAAAGCGTAGCTAAATTTCATTCGCCAAAAAGCCCGATGATGAGTGACTCACCGCGGG
Organism: Salmonella sp. SJTUF15581; assembly: GCF_043356775.1. Taxonomy (NCBI): domain Bacteria; kingdom Pseudomonadati; phylum Pseudomonadota; class Gammaproteobacteria; order Enterobacterales; family Enterobacteriaceae; genus Salmonella; species Salmonella sp. SJTUF15581. The sequence goes on from NZ_JBEUJY010000021.1 coordinate 3,499, forward strand.
CTACGGCTTCTGACTCTCTTTCCGGTACTGATGTGATGGCTGCTATGGGGATGGCGCAATCACAAGCCGGATTCGGAATGGCTGCATTCTGCGGTAAGCACGAACTCAGCCAGAACGACAAACAAAAGGCTATCAACTATCTGATGCAATTTGCACACAAGGTATCGGGGAAATACCGCGGTGTGGCAAAGCTTGAAGGAAATACTAAGGCAAAGGTACTGCAAGTGCTCGCAACATTCGCTTATGCGGATTATTGCCGTAGTGCCGCGACGCCGGGCGCAAGATGCAGAGATTGCCACGGTACAGGCCGTGCGGTTGATATAGCCAAAACGGAGCAGTGGGGGAGAGTTGTTGAGAAAGAGTGCGGAAGATGCAAAGGTGTCGGCTATTCAAGAATGCCAGCAAGCGCCGCATATCGCGCTGTAACGATGCTAATCCCAAACCTTACTCAACCCACCTGGTCACGCACTGTTAAGCCGCTGTATGACGCTCTGGTGGTGCAATGCCACAAAGAAGAGTCAATCGCAGACAATATTTTGAATGCGGTCACACGTTAGCGGCATGATTGCCACGAATGGCAACATCTTTACGGCATGATATTGACTTTTTGAATAAAGTTGGGTAAATTTGACCCAACGATGGGTTAATTCGCTCGTTGTGGTAGTGAGATAAAAAGAGGCGGCGCTTACTACTGATTCCGCCTAGTTGGTCACTTCGACGTATCGTCTGGAACTCCAACCATCGCAGGCTGAGAGGTCTGCAAAATGCAATCCCGAAACAGTTCGCAGGTAATAGTTAGAGCCTGCATAACGGTTTCGGGATTTTTTATTTGGGTCAGTCGTATAAAGGTCATTACGGAAGGCTGTTAACCTTCTTATCGTGGTTCGAGTCCACGCTGGCCCGCCAGACATGCTGGTTTAGCTCCAATGGTAGAGCAGTCGCCTTGTAAGCGAATGGGTAGCGGTTCAACTCCGTTAACCAGCACCATAACTGAGCCGTAGCCACTGGCTATCCTGAACTAATCAGTGATAGTTACGCTGCGGCCTTATACACATGACCTTCGTGAAAGCGGGTGGCAAGAGGCTGCGCTAACAACCTCCTGCCGTTTTGCCCGTGCATATCGGTCACGAACAAATCTGATTACTAAACACAGTAGCCTGGATTTGTTCTATCAGTAATCGACCTTATTCCTAATTAAATAGAGCAAATCCCCTCAATGAAGGGGTAGAGCATGTACCGTATGGACAAAATCAGAGAATGGTTCAGTTACAGCTTCGGAGGACTGACTGCGATGGGTGGCATTCTCTCCCTGAATGACTGGGCTGTAATCATTGGTATTCTTTGTACTGTCGGCACATTTGGCATCAACTGGTACTACAAACGCAAAGAGCGTGAGGACAGATTGAATGGCAATGTCACCGGCACTACGAAATAGCGTAATAGCGGCGATAAGTGGCGGGGCTATTGCTATAGCATCTGTTTTGATCACAGGTCCGAGTGGTAACGATGGTCTGGAAGGTGTCAGATACAAACCATATAAGGACGTAGTAGGTGTATTAACTGTGTGTTATGGCCACACTGGAAAAGACATTATACCCGGTAAAACGTATACCGAGGCAGAATGCAAAGACCTCCTGAATAAAGACCTCGCTACTGTCGCCAGACAAATTAACCCGTACATCAAAGTCGATATACCGGAAACAACGCGCGGCGCCCTTTACTCGTTCGTCTACAACGTGGGAGCTGGCAATTTCAGAACATCGACGCTTCTTCGCAAAATAAACCAGGGCGATATCAAAGGTGCATGTGATCAGCTACGTCGATGGACATACGCTGGCGGTAAGCAATGGAAAGGCCTGATGACTCGTCGTGAGATTGAGCGTGAAGTCTGTTTGTGGTGGGGGCAGCAATGAGCATGATTTGCTTTTTCATGGCAGCGTTGCTCGCATTCAATGGCAACGATGCGTGGCCGTGGTTTCTTGCCGTTGGGGTGTTGATGTCATGAGCCGGTTAACCGCAATCATCTGTGCTGTGGTTATTTGTCTGCTGGTTTCAATGGGGTGGGCTGTTAACCATTACCGTGATAACGCCATCTCCTACAAAGACCAGCGCGACAAAGCCACATCCACAATCGCTGATTTGCAGAAGCGCCAGCGTGACGTTGCAGAACTTGACGCCAGATACACAAAGGAGCTTGCTGATGCTAACGCGACTATCGAAAGTCTCCGTGCTGATGTTTCTGCTGGTCGTAAGCGCCTGCAAGTCGCCGCCACCTGTGCAAAGTCAACGACCGGAGCCGGCGGCATGGGCGATGGAGAAAGCCCAAGACTTACAGCAGATGCTGAACTCAATTATTACCGTCTCCGAAGTGGAATCGACAGGATAACCGCGCAGGTTAACTACCTGCAGGAATACATCAGGACGCAATGCCTTCGATGATAGCGATAATTTTACTCATCATCCTTCACATCTGGCTCTGTAGACAGGGTGGTGATCACTTCTGGAGTAAATCCAGATTAAACATCTCATTGCTGATGCTTGATATTGAGCATCTGGCGCGCGGTAAGGGGCTGCGTTGAGATAAGAGCCAGTCATCACAAACACCAGGATTTAGCCCCGCATTCGCGGGGCTTTTTATATCTGAATTTCACAGCGCATCTCACGCGCATATTAACGAGAGCCTTTCAGTAAGCGAGCCTGAGAAATGCCGTTATAGGTGGCGACCTCTCTCGGGCGGCTTTTCTGTGAGACAGGCTCACTTTCTAAAAGGTAAACGCTATGAATAACTTTGTTGAAATTACCTCAAGAATTGGTCGCATGTACCAAGATTTTCTTATAAGTGGAAAGGGGTCTGGCGACATCATAGAGGAAATTGACAAGCTAAGTGCAGAGCTGAGAAGGAATGGGTGTGTTAATTCTATCTTTTTTGAAACTTTGCTAAAGCAAGGCTTCATGTTTGACATGATTAATTACAACAAAGTCGCACCCAGTGCTTCGCAAAAATCATATGTGTACGTTCTGCATGCTGAAGATAGTGGGCTAACAAAAATAGGGTTTAGTCGCAGGGTTAATAAACGAATTTCAGAGATATCTCGCATGAGTGGTGGGAAGCTAAATCTAATTGCAAAGATTCCGGCCGATAGAGAGCTTGAAACCAAATTGCACCAAAAATATTACAACTATAGGTCGCACGGGGAGTGGTTTAGCCTCAATCGTTGTCATTTGAAAGAGCTAAAAGAAATGCCTGGTAACGAACTGAAATAATCCCCGGACTCACCAATTAACGGCAGTACCACGAAACAACCCAAGCCAGTAAGTGGGGAAATAACAGCGTTGTATCGTCGCAGTATCACCGCATTAACAATGACCGCAGCCCTTAATGGGAGCTCCTTCTGCGTGAGTGTGCAATGATAATCAATAACGATGCATACCGGGGTTTGCAGCTTTTACGATGGCTGGTCTATCCCTCATTGCTCGCCATCTCGATGCGGGGGTAGAAGAAATCGAGAGTGTTTTACAGTTCTTTCCACCACGAGGGCTCTATAAAGCAGAAGTTGTTTTATGTGCGCCTCCGGGTGATATACCAACTAAGTAGAGGAATATTCCAATATGACAGGTCTGACAATTAAGCAAGAAGCTTTCTGTCAGGCATACATCGAAACGGGTAATGCTTCTGAGGCTTATCGGACGGCGTATGCTGCTGACAAGATGAAGCCGGAGGCAGTACATGTTCAAGCATGTAAGTTGCAGGATAACCCTAAGATAGCCCTAAGGATAAAAGAATTGAGGGGCGAGATTAAGCAACGCCATAACGTCACCGTCGATTCTCTCCTCGCTGAACTGGAAGAGGCCAGACAAAAAGCCTTAAGCGCCGAGACGCCACAATCATCTGCAGCTGTAGCGGCGACAATGGGCAAGGCTAAGCTGGTCGGCCTTGATAAGCAGATTATCGATCACACCTCATCTGATGGAACTATGGCAACGAAGCCAACCACTATTCGCCTGGTAGGAGTTGACCCAGCAAATGGAAAGCCAAGTTGACCTCCAGATACCTGCCAAGTTAGTTCCTGTATTCGCGACAGAAGGAATCCGTTATCGTGGCGCTCACGGCGGACGTGGATCTGCTAAGACGCGTACTTTTGCACTAATGACTGCCGTCAAAGCGTACCAAGCGGCAGAAGCCAATATCAGTGGAGTTATCCTGTGCGCTCGAGAATACATGAACTCGCTGGAAGAATCCTCCATGGAGGAGGTAAAGCAGGCAATTCGCTCCGTGGCGTGGCTTGATGATTACTTCGACATTGGAGAGAAATACATCAGGACAAAGAATCGCAAGGTCAGCTATGTATTCTGCGGTCTTCGCCATAACCTAGACAGCATCAAATCAAAAGCGCGAATTCTTGTAGCCTGGGTTGACGAGGCCGAGTCCGTTTCTTCGACTGCGTGGAAAAAGCTTCGCCCGACCGTTCGTGAAGAAGGCTCAGAAATCTGGGTTACGTGGAACCCGGAGAAGGACGGCAGCGCCACCGACAAACTTTTCAGAAAGAATCCCCCAAAAAGCTCAATTATTGTCGAGATGAACTATGTCGACAATCCATGGTTCCCTGCTGTGCTTGAGGAAGAGCGACAGGAAGACTTGGCAAACCTTGATTACGCAGATTACGCGTGGATATGGGAGGGGGCTTACCTCGAAAACTCAGATAAGCAGGTGCTGGCTAACAAATACATCGTGCAGAGCTTCGAAGACAATCTATGGAGGAAATCAGAGCGCTTGCTGTTCGGTGCTGACTTCGGATTCGCGAAAGACCCCAGCACGCTTATTCGCATGTTCATTCTGGATAACAACCTCTACATCGAATACGAGGCCTACGGCAATGGCGTAGAGCTCGACGATATGTGGAAGTTTTATGCAGGCAAAACCGATGCCACGCCGAAACAGCTTGAGGACTGGGAGGTCACTGACGATGCGAAATTCCCCGGTATCCCTGAAGCGCGTAAATGGCCCATCAAAGCCGACAACTCTAGGCCAGAAACTATCAGCCATATCAAAGGGCAGGGATTCAATATCTCAGCTGCTCAGAAATGGCAGGGTAGCGTAGAGGACGGCATCACCTTCCTACGTGGATTTAAGAAGATCATCATCCATCCTCGCTGTAAAGAAACGGCGAAAGAGGCGCGGCTTTACTCGTACAAAACAGACCGTATCACTGGCGAAGTCTTGCCGATTATCGAGGATAAGAACAACCACTGCTGGGATGGAATCCGGTACGGTCTGGACGGGTATATCAAACGCAAACCTAAATCGATGGGGATGATGATTCCTAAGCGCCTTAGGGGGCAATAATCATGAAAAACAAATGCAAATGCCCTGGCTGCAAACGCAAAAGAAAAGGCTGGCCGGGTTATCAGCCATGCGCCACCAAATATCCTGCTGGGGGAATTGCTCCACCACCTAAACGACCATAACGGACAATCCATGACTGACAAATTAACACTAGCCGTCAATCACGCGCTGAATGACGTCAGGCTTGCTCGCGCCCGTATGGGGTTGATGGTGCCGACGATGGGGTTGGATAATAAGCGCCATTCCGCATGGTGCGAATACGGCTTCCCTGAGCTGGTCACCTACGAAAACCTCTACTCCCTGTACCGGCGCGGTGGTATTGCCCACGGTGCTGTAGAGAAGCTTGTTGGCAAGTGCTGGCAGACCAACCCGGAAATCATAGAGGGTGACGATGCCGACGATAGCGAAGACGAAACCTCCTGGGAGAAAAAGTCCAAACAGGTATTCACCAACCGATTATGGCGCTCATTCGCTGAGGCGGATCGCCGTCGTCTTGTCGGTCGATATGCCGGAATACTGCTGCATATCCGTGATGAAAAAGACTGGAATCTGCCTGCCACGAAAGGTCGTGGGCTACAGAAGGTTTCCGTGTCATGGGCTGGGTCGTTGAAGGTTGGAGAGTGGGACACTGGAATTAACTCTAAGACATACGGCCAGCCGAAGATGTGGAAGTACACCGAACGGTTGCCGAATGGTTCAAGCCGCCGTGTGGATATTCACCCTGACCGAGTATTCATCCTGGGGGATTACTCAGAAGATGCAATCGGATTCCTTGAACCAGCATATAACGCCTTTGTCAGTCTGGAGAAGGTGGAGGGTGGTTCAGGTGAGTCGTTCCTGAAGAATGCTGCACGCCAGCTTAATGTCAACTTCGAAAAGGAAATAGACTTCACAAATCTGGCGTCGCTGTATGGCGTGAGTATCGATGAACTACAGGATAAGTTTAACGAAGTTGCCGGGGAAATTAACCGTGGTAACGACGTGCTAATGACCACACAGGGGGCGACAGTTACACCCCTCGTTACATCAGTTGCGGACCCTACAGCAACATACAACGTGAACCTCCAGACAGCAGCCGCAGGGGTAGATATTCCTACGCGAATTCTGATTGGTAATCAGCAGGCAGAACGTTCAAGTACTGAAGACCAAAAATATTTCAACGCCCGATGTCAGTCTCGCCGCGTAGACCTGTCATTCGAAATAGAGGACTTCTGCGACAAGCTCATTGAGCTGAAGATTATCGATGCAGTGGCCAAGAAGGCAGTTATCTGGGATGACCTGAACGAACAGACCGGTACTGAAAAGCTCACCAACGCCAAGACTATGGGCGAGATTAACCAGACCATGCTGGGCAGCGGTGACAACCCGGCGTTTAGCCGTGAGGAGATTCGCACAGCTGCTGGCTATGACAATGATGACGAAGAGCCGTTAGGAGAAAAGGATGGCGACGAAGAGGACAAAGCCACCGATTCTGCCGCGTAACTATCAGGATCCGACAGGAGCCGATGCGCTGGAACGCCGGGCGATGAAAGACTTCTCCAGGCGGATGAATAAGATTGGCAAAGCGTACAAATCAGCACTCGATAAAATACCTTCCTCCATCGCAGTAAACGCCAGATACGAATACCAGCTAAACCCAACTCTGCTCTCCATCATCCTGAATGATGCCAGTTACCTGGTAGACCAGGTGCTGCTTGATGGTAACGAATACGACCTGTGGTTTTACGAGTACATCGCCCTGGCTGCTGAGAAAGGGACAGGGCAAGCCTTCTACAACCTCAGCCAGCAATCACCTGTGTATGCAGCGGGACGCGAGTCACTGGCGGCAATCCTCGCGAGTGACCCGTATCAGCAACGTATGGCGCTGGTACATGCGCGTGTGTTTGAGGAAATGAAGGGGCTGACTGCTGATGTTAAGCGCGACATGGCACGAGTACTGACTGATGGCGTGGGGCGAGGGCTTAATCCCAGTGACATTGCTCGTAACCTGACTGCACAGGCTGGCATAGAGAAGCGCCGGGCGAACAGGATAGCGCGCACTGAAGTGACTACCGCGCTGCGTCGAGCCAAGTGGGATGAAGACCAGGAGGCGAATGACCTCTTCGGCCTGAAAACGCTTCTGGTTCACATCTCGGCGCTGTCACCGACAACGCGACACACCCACGCCGTGCGCCATGCTCACCTCTACACAAATGAAGAGGTTCGTGAATGGTATGCAATGGATGCGAACAGTATCAACTGCAAATGCAGCCAACAGTCAGTTCTGGTTGACGGCGATGGAAGGCCTCAGTTCCCAGACGCCATTACCAAACTCAAACAGGAATATAAATCGATGCAGGCGCGTGGTTACGCCTGGGCGGAGAAATAACTATGCCTATTCAGGTAAACATCACCACGAAGGTGAACAGCCAGTCTATCAGGCGCGAAACATACAACGGGCGTGAGCACCTGGTGCTGCCGAGCTACACGCTGCCGGCGAACGTCGTAATGAATGGCGGGCTGTACACGCAAGAGCAAATCGACGCCCACTATAAAGGGCTGGAAGGCACCCTGGCACCGCTTGGGCATCCTCAGGTTAACGGTCAGTTTGTTTCTGCTTTCTCGCCTGAGGGGATTAACGCAGGCCATATCGGCGCGTGGAACCGCAACGTTAAGAAGTCCGGTAATCGCATCTACCTCGAAAAGTGGGTTGATGTGGCCCGCGCCAGCGAGTCTGAAGGTGGCAGGGAACTGCTTGAACGTGTCGCTGCCATTGAGCGCGGTGAAGACGTTCCGCCGATTCATACCAGTGTTGCCGCATTCCTCGACCAGCTTGAGCCCAACGATCAGCAGCGCGCCACAGGTGCTGAGTGGGTGGCAGATATCCACGGTATGGACCACGACGCGATCCTGCTGCACGAAGTTGGAGCCGCTACTCCGGAGCAGGGCGTTGGCCTGATGGTTAACGCTGATCTGGCGCAGCCGCTTAAGGCGAACTCAGGCGCGCTGGTGGGAGAATCCTACCGGGAGCGCGAGCAGCGCCTCGATCGCGCAGCCAAAGCGAAGTTTGCGGCGGGCGCGGATGAATATGCCTGGGTGGCTGATTTCACTGATTCTCAGGCGGTAATCGTCAGAAATGGCGGTACTGCTGAGGTATTTGGCTACAAGTCAGATGGCGGCGCAATCACCTTCGACGACACCGGAACGTCAGTCGCACGACAGGAATCATGGGTGGCTATCGTCGCCAACAAATTCAAATCTCTTTTCACACCGCAGGAGCAGCCTGCAACAAACCACAAAACGGAGGGCGACATGCCTTTAACCAAAGAAGAACTGGAACAACTCGGCAGCATGGTTAGCGAGGCCGTTGCCACCAATACCGAAAAAGCGATCAAGCCTCTCGCAGAAAAGGTAGATGCGTTGCAGGCCAACCAGCAGCAATTGGCTGAAACTCTGACTGCCAACTCCCGCGCAGAAGAGAAAGCCAAGCGTGAAGCGGTGGCGAAAGTTCACGGCGAGATCGTGGCTAACGCTCTTTCAGGCGAAGCACTGGATGCGATGTTTAAAACAATCGGTGAATCCGCGCCGCTGGGTACCAACTCTGCGCAACAGCAGAAAGAAACCGGTGCACCTGCCGCATCTGAATACTTCAAATAAGGAGCCTGGATAATGTCACGTTATCGTCGCGTTAATATCGACGGGAAATCGCTCTACAAGACCGAAACCCGTCTCACCGCCGCAGAACTACTGCCAGGCACCGCCGTCACTATTAACGGTGATGGTAAGTTCGCACAAGCCACTGCATTAACTGGCCGCATGTACATTATCGATTGTGCTTATCATCAGGGGCTTGGCATTCGTGATGCCGTTCCGGCTGGCGATTCTGCTGTTGGCAACTATGTCGAAGAAGGTCGTGAACTTGCGCTTCTGTGTGTACCTGGTGCGTACAAGAAGGACAGCCCGATTAAGCTTGGCGCGGCTGGTCAATTCACACTGGCAACTGGCGACACCGATTCAGTAATCGGCTACAGCCAGGACGAGTTCACCATCGCAGCCAGCACCACCGACTTCATTCGCGTTCGTATGCGCGTTGGCACTGCTGCCGCTGCAGGCGCGTAACAAAAGGATAAACATATATGTATTTCTCTAAAGAGACACTGGCGACTAACTCGCGCCTTGGTGGTCACTGGAATGAGCTTTGGGCAAACCGAAACATGTGGAACGCACAGCATGATGCTATGATTGCGGCAAATCGTTCTAATATGACTCCTGAATGGCTGGCGGTTAATGCTGTAGGCGGTTTTACGCGTGATTTCTGGGCCGAGATTGACCGTCAGGTGCTGCAACTGCGTGATCAGGAGGTTGGCATGGAAATCGTCAACGACCTGATTGGTGTGCAGACTGTTCTTTCTGTTGGCAAAACTGCAAAGCTCTACAACGTTATTGGTGATATCGCTGATGATGTGTCTGTGAGCATTGACGGTCAGGCTCCATTCTCATTTGACCATACCGAATATGCGAGTGATGGCAACCCGATTCCGGTATTCACCGCAGGTTACGGCGTGAACTGGCGTCATGCTGCTGGTCTTAACTCTGTAGGTATTGACCTTGTGCTGGATTCGCAGATGGCTAAAATGCGCAAGTTTAACCAGAAGCGCGTCAACTACTATCTGAACGGCGACCCGAATATTCAGGTGCAGTCCTACCCGGCACAGGGTATCAAAAATCACCGTAACACCAAGAAGATCAACCTGGGTTCTGGTTCGGGTGGCGCAAATATAGACCTGACCACTGCCGATATGACAGCACTGTTTTCTTTCTTCGGGAAAGGCGCATTTGGTACGCTGGCGCGCGCCAACAAAGTCGCTCAGTATGATGTGATGTGGGTGTCACCTGAAATCTGGGCTAACCTGGCTCAACCGTATGTAGTAAACGGCGTAGTTAGCGGCAACGTACTGAATGCTGTGCTGCCATTTGCGCCTGTTCGTGAAATTCGCCCGACCTTTGCGCTGAGTGGCAACGAGTTCATTGCCTATGTTCGCCGTCAGGACATCATTTCTCCGCTGGTTGGTATGGCTGTTGGCGTCGTGCCGCTGCCGCGTCCGTTACCTAACGTTAACTACAACTTCCAGATCATGTCTGCTGAAGGTTTGCAAATCACCGCAGACGACCAAGGCCTGTCCGGAGTTGTCTATGGCGCTAACCTTGTGTAAGGAAATGGTATGGCTAAATACGAAGTTGTACGACCATGGTTCGGCGTAAAGGTTGGCGATGTGGTGGATATAAAAGAACTGCATCCAGCCCTGAAGTCGAACGTTCGTCTGATGCGTGGAGAGGCGGGTAGTGACCTAACACCGGCAACTCCAGAAGCGAAATCAGGCCGACCCCGTAAAAACGAATAGCCGCGAAAGCGGTTTTTTTATGCCCTCTTCGGAGGGCTATAAGAGGCTCGCATGATTACCACAGAACAGGCCAAGGAATATCTGGAGTCAGTGGGTATCACGCTGCCAGATTTCATTCTGCAGGCTATCGTAGAGCAGGCTAACAGCATTCAGGAGTGCCTCGATGCACATTACCCGCCCGCAACGGCGCTGCTAATTCAGACCTATTTACTGGGTTTAATGGCGTTGGGGCAGGGTGATAGATACATCAGCTCTCAGACCGCGCCTAACGGCGCATCGCGTTCATTTCGGTATCAGTCTTTTGCTGACCGATGGAAGGGTTCCTTATCACTGTTGCGTGGCGCTGACAAATTCGGTTGTGCCAATGGCCTCATCCCCCCTGACCCAACAAATACCGCTTTCGCAGGTATCTGGATAGGCAAAGGCGGTTGCATGTGTAACGGGAGCCGCTGATGGCTTTAATATCGGTCAGGCAGAGACTTCCTGAGCCATTCGTAAAGGTATGGGTTATCACTGACAGCGGACGGCGGGTCACTGGCTACGTTAAAAGTAACGGTGAATGGTATTTGCTGTGCCGAAAGGTGGCAGCTGAGAACCCGGAGGTTATCCGGTGGGAGGATGATAGTGTCAGTCACGGCTAAGTGGTGTTATACCAACGTCGCCACTGTCTATCCTCGCGTCTATGACGACTGGAACAACACCTGGACAAACGGCATCCCATACCTGATTGACTGCACCTGGACGGCGAACAATGAAGTTGCTGTTGATGCCAGTGGTAAAGAGTTCACCACCAACCTGATTTTCTTCACTGAGCTGAAGCGTAATGGCGTCACCGCAAGCATGCCACAGCGAGACTGGTACATCGCCAGAGGTGACACCACGGCGCTATCAGATCCGCTTAAAGCCGGCGCGAACGTTATCAGGGCCGTAACCGACTGGGATATGTCATTTTTCGGCGAAGAGCCAGATTACAAAATAATGACGTGAGGTAATCATGCCCGTTAAAGGTATCAAGCGCGTCCAGATGAATACCCACCGGGTACTTAGTGACATAGCTGGCATACGCACGGAGAAGGTTCTCTATCTGGTGATGAATGCCGGCGCCAATCATGCCGCTGTAATTACCCCCGTTAAGTCGTCGACCCTCATAAATAGCCAGTACAAGAAGCTCGAACCAATACCGTCAGGAATGATTGGCAGAGTGGGTTATACGGCTAATTATGCAGCCGCGGTTAATGCTGCAAAGGGCAAGCTAAAAGGTAAGCCAAGGCCGGACGGCAGCGGGAATTACTGGGACCCTAACGGTGAGCCGGACTTTCTCCGTAAAGGCTTCGAGCGAGATGGGCTCAACGAGATTAAGGCCATCATCAGGCAAGGATACAAAGTATGACGCGTAGCGAGGTGTATGACGCGCTGAGAGTGTGGTTACAATCTCACGGGTTTGATGTCGGTTACCGCGTCCAGAAACGCTTCTGGAACGAGCTGGAAGGTACGGAAGGGGAAAGATACCTTGTTATCCAGCAAAACGGCGGTGGTAAGCCCGAGGAAGCCATAACGCGAGATTTTTTTCGCATCCTTGTTCTGTCAGGACAGAACGACAGTGATATTAACGAAGTTGAAGACCGCGCTGATGCAATCCGCCAGGCGATGATCGACGACTACCAGACTGAGTGCATCATCTCGATGCAGCCAATCGGCGGAATTACCGCCATCCAGACCGAAGAGGGTCGTTACCTCTTCGATATTTCCTTTCAAACCATCATTTCCCGATAATACGGAGATTAAGATATGCAGGATTTAACCTTTGCATACCTGCGTGAGGCTCTTTCCTATGACCCTAATTCTGGTTTATTTACCTGGAAAGTGAGGCCGAAAAGCCACTTCAGCAGTGTGAAGGCATGTAATCAGTCAAATTCTCACTTCGCCGGGAAAATTGCGGGGAGTAAGGACCCTAAGCATGGATACCTACGAATTAAGCTTTGTGGGAAAAATCATAAGGCACATCGGCTTGCATGGCTTTTTATGCATGGTTGCTGGCCTGAGGGTGAGATTGACCATGTTAACGGCATAAGAGATGACAACAGAATGGAAAACCTTCGCGATGTTTCCCACAAATTGAATATGCGGAATAGGGCCACCCCGGTAACGAATAGGCATGGGCTGCCTGGCGTCTCTTATAGAAACAGAAAGAAACCATGGTTTGCGCAGATTATGAATAACGATGGCAGAAACGAATATCTTGGTTCATTCAAAACTCCGGAAGAGGCTTCTTGCGCCTATCTCCTGAGGGCGAGAGAGCTTGGCTATCACGAACAACACGGTAATAGGAGTTAAAATTATGGCAGGATGTGAAGCGGGTGCTTTCACAGGGCGCGATGTCGTCGTTTACTACGCGATTGGCTGTCCAGAATCACAACCCGCCAACGGTGACTATAAGCGCCTTGGCATGATGCGCGGGAAAACTGTTTCCGCCGAATGGGATACTGCAGACGCTACGGCTGATATGAGCGCAGCGTATACGCAGGAAAATCTCGTAACCTATAAGAACATCTCGTTCTCTGGGGACGGTGTAACCCGCAAAGAAGATGTTTATGCGCAGAACGCGCTTAAACGCCACGTCTACAACCCACCCGCAGAGACCAGTAACCAGCCGTATGTCTGGCTGAAAATCATCTCTCCAAACGACATTACCGAAGGCCCGTTCATGGTTACTTCGTGGGAAGACGAAGCTCCTCATGATGACGTGGCCACATGGTCTATTGAGGCGTCAAGCGCCGGTCAGGTTGATGTACGTGATGTCGGCGCCGTAATTACTATCACTACGCAGCCGCAGAACCGCACGCTCACGGTGGGTGATGCACTAAACCTGTCTGTGGCAGCAAATGTCTCTGACAGTTCCACTCTGACCTATCAGTGGAAGAAGGACGGCACTGACATCACTGGCGCAACGAACGCTACCTACACCAAGGCCAGCGTCGTTACTGGTGATGCGGGGTCTTACTCCTGCCAGGTGACATCCTCAACCGCCGGCTCGGTTACATCTAACCCGGCGACGGTGACAGTGAACGAAGCCTAAACCCACGGGAGGCTTAGCCCTCCCTCTTATTGAGAGTTTCCATGAAAGCAATCACCGATATCGGCCAGGCTGTCATTCGCGCTGGCGGCAAAGAGATATTTCTCAATCCCTCATTTCTGGCTATGTCCCGAATCGGAACGCCTGAGCAAATCGTTGATGCTTTCGTGAAAGTTCATGCAGGCCATTACCCAAAGCACAGAATTGCGGACCCGCAGATACTCAAAGCGGCTAATGCACGCTGCTTTGCAGACATGGCAGAAGTTGCAGCTAAAGTGGTCAGGCATTGCTCTGAAGGCGACGTTGCTGAAATCATCGGCTCTTACTCAGTGACTACGGCGGGACGCCTCCTTTTTAAGCCTGGCTCGTTGCCTGTTGAAGACGTTATTCAGCTTGCGCGGCACCTGATTTTGCATGGCGTGATGGGGGATCAGCCGCCCGAGGAGTTTGAGAGCAAGAAGGGAGAGTACAGCGATAAATTCGATGTTCGGACATTCGTTTACACTGCGGTTGCTCACCTAGGTATGAGCGAGGCAGATGCCTGGAATATGACGATGACCAGCTTCCGGGCCGCCATGAATGCCAAGTTCCCGCAGAAGGAGAAAGGCAAGGTGCCAACCCAGGAGAAATACGATGAGGTTATGGACTGGGCGGAGCAGATGCTGGCAATGGATGCGCAGAGGCATGGGCCGCACTAGACCGCCAGGGTGGACTTATTATTTGTGAAGTGTGAACTCCATCACAATATGAGTTATTGGTTAAAAAAATAACTTTTAGCTGTATTTCATATCCATATCTATTCACTGCAATTCATATTCTGAAAAGATAACAGTTAACTGTTATATGCTGATTTGACAGGTATTTTTACTGGCGCTTTAATCACGCCAGTAGGTGCTCTTTAACAGTTAGGTTGGCTTTTTGTTTTCCGTAGCCTTTTCAATTTCTCTTTCTTGCTCTGAAAGGTTGCTTAATTTACTAATAGCCAGAGAGAAGGTTTGAGCAAGCTTACTAACCATCTCTTTCTGCCCATCGATGAGATCGTTTTGCATCTGTATTACACGTCTTAATTCTCTCGCATCCCCAGCAGGGAAGCCTGTTTTTTCGGCTGCAATAGAATCCTCAAGAATCTGCAATATCTCTGCGTTTAAAGAGCGTCCATTGCGTTTAGCTCTTTCAGCAAGTTCATCCTTCATGTCTGCAGGCATACGGAGGTTAAAGACTGGATCTGTTCTGGCCATTAAATTCACCTCTTGAAAAACAATATTGACATGGTATTACCGTGGGGCTAAATTATCAATGACCCCACGGTGGGGTCAAAAGGAGAGAGATATGCAAGAAGTTCTTTATACGGGTCGCAAAAACGAAGTATTCAATTTGAGATTGCCTGAGAGGATGAAGGAGGAGCTTAGGAAACTGGCGGAAATGGATGGTATTTCTATCAATTCTGCAATTGTGCAGCGTTTGGCTAAGAGCTTGAGAGAGGAACGCGCAAATGATCAGCAATAATAGCGAAGCCCGGAAGTGCGCTAACACAAACCGGGCCTCTATGTCAGTAACCGCTTGCAAGGAAACCAACATGAATATTGTAGCGAAATCAGAGTACAACTTCAAAGGCGTTCAGCTTTCTCCAGTCACTAATCTGGAAGGTGTCTGGTTTACTTCGGCAGACCTGGCAAAAGCCTTGGAATATTCAAACAGCCGAGCGGTTACCATGATTTACAACAAGTACGCCGACGAGTTTAGTTGTGGTATGTCTCAGGTACTCGATCTGAGTACCTCAGGAAATTACCGCAAAAAGGTGCGCGTTTTCTCGCTTCGTGGTGCTCACCTGATCGCTATGTTTGCTCGTACTGATGTAGCAAAAGAATTCCGCCGCTGGGTGCTGGATATTCTCGATCGCGAAGTCGCAGTGAACACGCCAGCATTAAACGAGCCATCTCTCCGCGAGCGTCATGCCTACAACGTTGATGCATTAGCTACTCACTATGCAGTTATGTATGAGACGTGGAGAAATCAGATTTACCCTGCATTGAAAGCTATCGAATCTCCATTAGCGGGACGTCTTTATGACCGATTTAAGGACGGCGCAATCTTCTTGGCACACGTAAAGAAAGGCGCGGAAAAACAACTTGAGGAAGGAGAGACAGCAAGGATTCGATAAAAGAAAAACCGCCAGTGGCGCTGGCGGTCTATGTCACAAACCCTAACTTACATAAGGAATGTCGAATGACTTCTAAGAATGTAGCAAACATCGGATCTGTTGTCACGGACAAAAACATTGATAGCCAGTCTCTGCTGGCGATGGTCAATGAAGCACGTAAACAGTGCGGTGAGCCAGAAGTTCGTAATAATAAATTCATTGAAAAAGTTGAAGATGAACTGGATGGCGAGCACTACACAAAAAGTGTAGTGCAAAAAGCGAATAAAACTTCGATGGTCATCATTGATATGTCCATCAAGCAAGCGCTCCGCGTGGCCGCCCGAGAATCAAAATCTGTCCGCCGCTCACTGGTAGACAAACTGGAGAGTATGCAGGAAGCGCACATTAAAAGAGGTAAGTCAGCGAGTGGCCTAGTTGAGTACCGTCAGGCCCGCACACTGAAAATGACGGTTGAAGCTGTTACCAACTTGTTCGACCTGATGCCTAACCTTGCACCTGAGGCAAAGCAGACGGCGGCCGCCAGTATCATCAATCCAATAGTAGGCTTCAATGCCATCCCGCTACCGGCTATTGAGGAGCATTACTACTCGGCAGGAGAGGTTGCAGAACAACTTGGTGTAACGGCGAATAAAATTGGTCGCATTGCCAACGCTAACAACCTCAAGACGGAGCGGTATGGCAAATTCTTCCTGGACAAGTCCGCTCACTCCAGTAAGCAGGTCGAAGCGTTCCGTTACAATTCAAACGGGATTGAAGCGCTGCGCCATCTGATCCACGGCGCTGATGTAGCTTAAGTTAACTATCACTGAAATCGTGATGGTCCAGATTTGGACCATCCTTGCCAACCCGCTTAACTGCTGGTTTTGTATTCTACATGGATAGATGATCAGTTTATGAAGTCGTGCCTCGCGTGATAAATTTACGGAAATACATTTCGTGGTGAATCAGCGTGGAAGATGAAAAACAGCGCCAAATACAACTTCAATTAACTCTTCAGCGGCGACTGGAGAAAGTCACACCTGAGCTATTCTCTGAATATCTTTTCGAACGCGGCGTCAAAACAGTCATATGTCCAATGTGTGGCAGTGAGGATATTGCTATTCCCAACGCCAGCACAATGACCGTTGGACCTGAAGGTAGCGAAAGCAGCACTTACGCCATCCCGGTCAAACTCGACACCGATGGGCCTCCATACTCATTGGTTAAATATGAGTATCGATTAATATGCAAAAACTGTGCGTTTTCTATGCATTTTGCAACATGGCCCGTGTTGAAGTGGGTAGAACAGAAGCTTTCTGATTCAGGGAAGGGAACCAATGGTTAATAAAAAAATAGATGATAATATTTATTTTGGAGACTTCCCTAAACATGGTGGCGGCGGAAGCGGAGGTGGTGAAATGCTCGAAGTACGAGTGGCTAAGCTTGAATCCAACGTTGAGGATATCAAAGCAAACCTGTCTGAGGCGCGGGTTGACATTCGAGACCTTCGTAACACGTCATCAGGCACAAGTAGAGATGTGGCGGTAATTCTTCAGAAACAGTTAGATATTGACGAAAAACTATCAAAAAAACCAAGTATCAGCGATATGGACAGAGCCATATCAACTGCCGCAAACAAGCAAATAATCTGGACGGTTTCTGTCATGGTAGGAATTGCGGGCCTGTCAATGGCTGTAGCTAAGCTCATTTTCTAACGCAGGATAAGCTCAGTTTTCTCATTGACCTCACTATTCATGATGTTAGGATGTTTCCGATTGCAATCAAAGGAAACATAAAATGAAGAAGGTAGTTGCTTTAGCTCTCGGGGCTTTAATGCTGTCTGGCTGTACTGTTCGCGTTGCTGATATGACCGTAGGTAGTACCAAAAACTACAACCTGAACGCAGCTAAGTTTGAAAAAGGGCAGCGCGTAACTGGTGAAGACAAAGCTCCGATTGTCATTTTCCCGCTGGGCATTCCTAGCGTTAAAACAGCAATGGATCGCGCTATCGAAAAAGATAAGTGCTCCGTAGGTTTGAGCGATGTTGTTATCTACCAGCTTAACCATGCGTTCCTGTTCGGCACGTATGGTTTCCGTGTTGAAGGTACTCAAATCATCGATAAATCTCAGCTTGGTTGCGAAAACCGCTAATCTGCTGGGTATACTGACAAGCCACCTCCGGGTGGATTTTCTTTTTCGAGCGCGAGATCCCTGCTAGGATTCCCTCATCTTTTACTAAAGGGGATAGGGATATGAAACGAGAAACAATTCTCTTGGCATCAATGCTGACGTTGACTGGGTGTTATGATACTCCGCCAACCAAGGACGAGGCTTTCCAGTTAGGGAAAAGGGAACTTTCAATGGCTTTATGCGGAGATAAATCAGCGTCATGCTTCATTGTCCAGGGGGGAAGCTCCAAGGTTTCAGAAAGGAAGAATGACAATACCTATGGAGCTTCGGCGACTTTCAGGAATATCGTTGGAAAAGAAAAACCATTGGATTATCAAGAAGGTATTGTTTTCTTTGATATTGATGCAAAAAATAAGGCCGTTTACGTAAAATCAATCGAGGCTTGGTCGACAGACGGAAGTAAGTCAATCAGGTTATGCGGCCATAATTACAAATTTTGTAAATCGTAACCCGCTCCGGCGGGTTTTTTATTGTCCGGAGAAAATGAAATGGCCGTGAACGTAGGTGATATTGAATATGTAATTAAGGCTGATACTGCTCAGCTGCTGCGCGCAGATAAGAAGGTTACATCTGTAACCAATAACATGGATACTGGGTTTAAGAAGGCTGATAATTCTGCGTCAAAGCTGTCTACGACAATAAGCAAGCTGTCTGCCGCCATTTCTGTTGCGTTAATTGTTGAGTGGGGGAAGAAGTTCCTTGAGCTTGCGGACAACATGACACAACTCCAGGCAAGGATAGCAAGGCTTTCAACGGATGCCTCCACAGCAAAAGAAACGTTTCAGTCGTTGACGCAAATATCGTCAAAAACAGGCGCCAGTCTGTCGGATACAACCAAACTGTGGGAAACATTGACATCGTCTCTTAAAGAAGCTGGCGCATCGAATGCTCAGGTATTAAATCTTACCGATACGCTGCAAAAAATTGGTCGCATAGGCGGAAACTCGACAGAAGAAATGTCGAATGCTCTTCGCCAGTTTGGGCAGTCAATTGCGTCAGGCACTGTCAGAGCAGAAGAATTTAACTCAATCCTCGAACAGATGCCTGAGTTAGCAAGACAGATTGCTGCTGGCATGGGTATTAGCATGGGTGAGTTGCGTCAGCGAATGCTCAATGGAAAGTTGACAGCGCAAGATGCTCTTAATGCTATACAGGACAGAACGACAGTTGTTAACGAGGAATTTAATAAGCTTCCACGTTCATTATCACAAGCTACCGGCTCTCTCGAAACATCATTTGCAAAACTTGTCTCCTCAATAAATGACGCAACTGGAGCATCAAGTGCAGCAGTTACTGTCATTGATGGATTGGCAAAATACATCGAGTTACTCGGAGACTCGTCAACATCAACTGCAGATAAACTATGGTCTCTCGCTGGTGCTATTTCAAAACTTAATCCTGGATATATTGGAAAACTTTTAGCTGACGGGCTTATAGGAGATGAAACTCCAAAACAAGTCGATGTATTAAGCGAGAAAATTGCCAATCTTACCGGGGATTTAAAAGGGCTTTATGGGCAGGCTGAAAAAACAGCGCATGTGGAGATACCTCAGACCGATAACAATAAGGGAGGAAAAGGAGGTGGTGGGAAGTCCACTAAGAAACAGGCTGATGAAGCAACAGAGTCTCTCGCCAGACAGCAAGCCGCACTCGATCGCCTGAACACTGGTTACGCCGATGGCTCTCTCGAATTAGCGAAATACGACGCTGTAGTTGCTCTTGGAAATAAAGCATCAGGAGAGCAGATTGCCAAAGCTGAACAGCAAGCGGAATCCATATGGAAAATACAGCAGGCAACCAAAGCGGCGGCAGAAGAGGAAAGGAAGCGCACACAGGCGGGTCAAAACTTTACCGGGCTACAGGGGCAGGTATCACCAGTTGCCGCAGTAGATAACACCTACGCACAGCAAATGGCGCAGCTTGACGAGTATGCGCAGCTTTACCCACAAAAAATTGCAGAAGCAGAAGCCGTCCGCGCAGGAATTGAAGATCAGTATCATCAGAAACGCATGGCCGCAATGTGGGAGGAATGGCAGCAGCAAAGCGAGATTAATAGCATGCTTGGCGCGGCTGTAGATTCGCTTCAGGGCGGGGCGACCAATGCCATAACCGGTCTTATTAACGGCACTCAAAGCCTGCAGGAGTCATTCGCAAATATTGGTTCGACAATACTCAACAGCGTTGTAAGCGCCATTGTGGATATGGGAGTTCAGTATGTTAAAAGCCTGATTATAGGTAAGGCCATGTCATCTGCTGCAACTGCCGCACAGATTGCTGAGGCTGGCGCTCTTGCAACAGCTTGGGCTCCTGCGGCTATGGCAGCATCTATTGCGACCCAGGGCAAAGCATCTGCTATCGGTTTGGCTGCCTATAGTTCTTCCATGGCGGCAGGGCAGGCGCTTTCTATTGCTGGCGCTCGCCGTTACGGCGGCACAGTATCAGCTGGCAACGCCTACCGCATCAACGAAGATGGACGCTCTGAAATCTTCCAGACAGCAGGTGGGCAGCAGGCATTCATCCCGAACCAGTCAGGGAAGATCATTCCTGCTGATAAGGCCGGAGGTGGCGGTGGGGTGGTGCAGCACATCACTTTCGAAATCAACACCACTGGCGGCATAGACGATGCGACAAAGGCATGGATTGTTAAATCGATGAAGCAGGTTGCTCTGTTTCAGATCAATGACCAAGCCAACCGCCCAAATGGTATGATACAACCGCGTAGGAAATAAAATAACCCTGGAGGCGTAACGTGGAGATTGAAGTAACGAATATCACGGCAGCAGACAACGAGGTAGCTACGGGAATTAACGCTACTGTTACCTTTATTGATTACGAGAATAATAGTGGTGAAATTGTTGTTTACGTAAAGCTGCCTTTAGAAAAGCAACTATCAATTTCTGATGTAGAGGAAAAGGCTCAGGAATTGGCGAAAAATAAATTGAAAGCGCTTGTGGCTGGCTTTTAAACAGTCGTCCAGCATCGTAAACCCGCTCCGGCGGGTTTTTTATTGGGAGTAATCCATGCCAGAAACATTCACATGGACACCGCAGCGAGCTTATCAGGTAGAACGTACCCCAAACGTAGCCGTTGTTAAGCTCGGTGATGGCTACGAGCAGCGACAGGTGAAGGGTATCAATCCGTTAATGGATAAATATTCGCTCACCTTTCGCGGAGTCAGCGGCGCTTGCCGCAGCAACCCGGCAAAGGATGCTGAGGAATTTCTCAAGGCTCGAATGGCGGTAGAGTCATTCTACTGGACTCCATCCGATACGGGAGTGCAGGCATTGTTTGTCTGCCGCTCCTGGAATATGACAAAAACCGGGCCGCTGTTTGAGCTGACGGCCACGTTTGAACAGGTGCCAAGATGATTAAATTGCTGCATGGAGCTGTGATTTGCAGGCCTTTCGCAAAGCAACCTGTGCTAGGTGAAAAAGAAAAGAAGCAACGTGAAATTGATGATGTTGAAATGTGTTGCCGATTCGAGGCGGAAGACTGGGATGCTCCAGACTTTAAAGCGGTTTCGGGGCCTCATAACTGGCGAAGTTACATTACGCCACAGCTCAAAGACGCATGGCCATCATTCACTGACTGGCAAAAGAAAGTGATAGCTCATGCGCTGGATGATGCTGCATCACACGAAGAATGGGATTAACGATAAGCCACCATTAGGTGGCTTTTTTTATGGGAGTTTGCCGTGCGCGACATACCAGCCAGTATGATTATTGATAGCGTCGATGCCGGAGTCGGCGCTTTCATCGACCTTTTCGAAGCAGACCTGCAGCCATATGGCGGGGATCTTATCCGCTTCCATTCCGGTACCAATGGTTATTACGGAAATGTGATCTGGAAGGGAAACCAGTATCAGGCTTACCCGATAGCTGTTGAAGGTTTCGAGTCAAAGAACGAAGGCACATATGCCCGCCCATCAATGGCGGTGGCGAACGTTACCGGCCTGCTGACCGGGATTAACCATGACTTTGACGACATGCTGGGCGTGGTTATTACCCGGCGTCAGGTTCCGGTGAAATATCTGGACGCAGTGAATTTTCCGAACGGCAATCCTGATGCAGATCCGACACAGGAAGCCGTATCTCGCTATGTTGTCGAGGAGATGACTGAAGAGACGTTCGAGCAGGTCACCTATACGCTGGCGACGCCAATTGACTGCGATAACGCCATTATTCCGGCTCGAACTATTCTCGCCGACGTGTGCCAGTGGCAGTATCGCGGCGTCGGGTGTGGGTATGACGGGCCGCCCGTTGCAGATGAGCGAGACAATCCAACCACTGACCCGGCGAAAGACAAGTGCTCTCACCGGCGGAGCGGCTGCCGCTTCCGTTATCCGCGACCGGAACCAATGCCAATCAGCAGCTTCCCCGGCTCTCAGAAGGTTTCCTGATGCAAGAATTACTCGATTATGCGGCATCGTCGCAGGATGAAGTGTGCGGCTTAATCCTTGATGGCGATCGGCTGTTCCGTTGTCGGAACGCGCACCCCGAACCGGGCAAGCATTTCCGCATCAGTGATGATGACTGGCTGGCAGCCGAGGAAGCAGGAGAGGTGACGGCGGTCTTTCACTCGCACCCGCAAAACGTACCGTTCCTGTCTGGCTCCGATCGCCAGATGCAAGAGGTTACAGGGCTTCCGTGGTGGCTGGCGTGCGCTGGAAGAATTATGAAATTCAGGCCCGTTCCATTCCTGCTGGGGCGCAGGTTCGAACATGGCGTCATGGACTGCTACACCCTTTTCAGGGACGCATACCACCTGTGCGGCATTGACCTGCCTGATTTTGAGCGCACTAACGGATGGTGGTTGCGCGGTGAAAACCTCTATCTGAGCAACATGCCGCTCAATGGATTCCGCCAGGTATCGCCGGGAGAGGCGCAACCAGGTGACGTCATTATCAGACAGCCATTCCCCGGCGCTGACCCTTGCCACGCAATGATTCTCCTCGAAGACAACATGGTACTTCATCACGACCACGCCGGACACCTGAGCCGGAGAGAACCAATGCGCCCGGCATACGTTAAGCAGATGCATTCAATCTGGAGACACGAACAGTGGTCATCTTTAAATTTGCAGGCAATTTACGCCGATTTTACCGCCAGATATCCCTGAATGTTGATACGCCAGCGCAGGGGTTGCGCCTTCTGCTGGCGCAGGATTTTGAATTCAAAAAAGCCTTTCTCAATACAAAGCTGCGGGTGCGGGTGGCGGGCGAGGATGTTGAGGAATCTGCGATGCAATGGCATCTGGACCGCCACCTTAAAGATGGCTCAGTGGTTCTGTTCGTGCCGGTAGTGGAGGGGGCAATTTCTGCTGCTGCGGCCGCATGGATTGCGGTGGCCGTCAGCGTGGCTTCGGTAGCTTACTCGGTCTACATGTCACGAAACATGAAAACCAAAACCTCTGCAGAAGCCGCAGAGACTAATACGCTCACAAACAACTCATTTACCAGTGCTGAGAACCGGGTGGGGCAGGGCCGGGCGGTACCAATCCTTCTCGGAGAAATGGCTGTTGGGAGTAACGTAATCAGTCTCGGGATCGACACTTCTAATAATTCCGACTGGACAGAATCAATAGGCTAAGGTGGCTATATGTCTTCAGGTGGTGGTAAAGCATCAACCCCAAAACTCCTCGACGATAACCTCAAATCAAAACAGTTTTACCGGGTTCTCGATCTGATATCGGAAGGTCCGATTGCAGGGCCTGTCGATCAGGAACACATGTCATCGTTTATGCTTAACAAGACACCAATCACGGATGCAAGCGGAAACGTTAATGTGAATGGAATTAGCGTAGCGTGGCGCCCCGGATCGGAAACTCAGCAGCCAATTAATGGCTTTTCTGCTATTGAAGCAACCACCATCGTAAACACAGATGTAACCCATGACACCCCTCTTGTTCGTACCATAACCGACCAGGACGTAACCCGGGTGCGGTTCAACGTAGGCGTTACCGGTCTGGTTGAGCAGGACACTAAAGGAAACCAGAACAACACTTCCGTCACCATGGTGCTTGAGAGTAGAACAGGTGCTTCAGGATGGGTCATTGAAAAGACAGTTACTATCACCGGTAAAATATCAGGCCAATATCTCGAGGCTCATCTGATCGACGCTCCAGATATTAAGCCGTTTGATATTCGTGTACGCCGCATTACGCCTGACAGCAGCAGCGATTTACTGTCCAACGGCACTATCTGGAATAGCTACAGTGAAATCACCGACGACAATCTGAGCTACCCATTTTCAGCCATCGCTGGCGCTGTTATCGACCGCGACCAGTACACTGACACTCCAAGCCGCACCTACCATCTTCGCGGACTGATTGTGGACGTTCCTGACAACTATGATCCGATTGCCAGAACTTACTCGGGGTTGTGGACTGGCGGATTCAAAAAAGCGTGGACTAACAACCCGGCGTGGCTGTTCCGTGAACTGGCCAAGAATACGCGTTTTGGCCTGGCGAAACGTGCCGGTTATATCGATGTAGATGACGGTGCGTTGTACGTCCTCTCACAATATTGCGATCAGCTTGTGAACGATGGCTATGGCGGGCAGGAACCAAGGATGACGCTGAATGCCTATATTACCGAGCAGGTGAGTGCGCGTGACATTCTCGACAAGATAGCGAGCATGTTTCGCGGTATAGCACTGTGGGACGGGATGCGACTGTCTGTCATGCTGGATGCGCCACAGGACCCGATTGCGACAATCACGAATGCTAACGTGGTTGATGGCGAGTTCAAGCGTAGCTCCGTGAAGCGTTCAGAGAAATACAATGCCGTTGTTGTGTCATGGACTGATCCGGATAACGGTTGGGAGCAGGTAAAAGAATACGTTTCCGACGATGAGATGATCGCTCGCGGAAACTACAACGAAACAACAATTGAAGCATTCGGTTGCACGTCTCGCGGTCAGGCATGGCGCGCTGGGAAATGGCTTCTTGAAACGGCGAAACGGGAAAGCAGCAGACTGTCTTTCCAGATGGCGCGCGATGCTATCCACTTTACGCCGGGTGATATCGTTGAAGTCATGGACAACAACTATGCTGGAGCGCGTCTTGGTGGGCGCATCATGTCGCACGCGGGCAATAAGATTACCGTTGATGCTGTTGATTCGTCTCTGATATCAGAAGGCGACACCATGTCGATCATGGGTAGTGACGGGAAATTCGTTAAGTACGTGATTGCCAGCATTGCCGACAACATCGTGACGCTGAAAACCACACCTGCATGGGTTCGTGACGGGACTGTATTCGCTATCTCTACCAGTAACGTTTCTACCAGACTATTCCGCATCCTTAGCATTGCAGAGACCGATAACAACTCGGTCTACAGCATCACTGCATCACAACATGACCCGAACAAACAGGCCATTGTTGATGAAGGTGCCGTGTTTGAAATTCCCAACGATACGTTGAACGGTTACCGAGTCCCGAATGTGGAGAACCTGCGCATCATCAACACCGACTCTGAGACTGTCCAGGTCACTGCTACATGGGAGACAGCAACTACCACTAAAAAACTGGTGTTTGAGTTATACGTATATACCGACGACGGCAAAGTGGTCGCTCAGTACGAAACAGATCAGTTCCGCTACGAGTTCTTTGGTCTGAACGCCGGTGGATACACGCTTGGCGTTCGCGGCCGCAATGAAAACGGAATGAAAGGCGCTGAGACGCAAATTAGCATGGTCATCGGTGCGCCACCTGCACCATCCAGTGTTATCTGGACGCCTGGCTTGTTCTCTGCTGACCTGGTCCCCGTCATGCCCATTACGGCAACGACAGACACATCGTTTGAGTTCTGGTACTCCGGGCAGAACCAGATTGTCAATCCTGACGATATTGAAGACCAGACTCAGTTCCTTGGGCGCTCTAACCAGTGGACGCTTCATGGTCTACAGGCTGATAAGACGTATTACGTTTATGTCCGCACCAAAAATGCTTTCGGGGTATCGGAGTTCGTTGAGGCATCAGGTCAGGCGTCATCAGACATTCCTGGAATGATAGAGCTCATTGATGAGCAGATCCGCGAATCAGATGCGTTTAAAAATGTTCAGCAGGGTGTCAACACCAATCTGGACGGTATCATGTCGAACGCGCTGGCGAACCACGGAACCGTTGAGCACCAGTATCAGCAATATGGGGAGGTTCGCGCCGACATCCTTGTTGTGAAAACAACAGTCGCTACTGCCGAGCAGGGGCTCGCCGATCTTTCCACTTACGTACAGGCACAAATAGGCCCTGAAGGAGAGTTAACCTCAGCCGTAAATCAGAAAATGACCGCTGAGGTCAACAGTGATGGCACAGCTAAAGCATCTTACACACTCAATATGGGGATTGTCAGGAACGGTGTGAAATACAATACCGGTTTCGGCATGTCCATTGAGCCTGACGGTAGCTCATACAAATCAACAGTGGTTTTTGCCGCAGATCAGTTCGGCATTTATTCCGGAAGTGATCCTGGAAACTATACCGCTGCGTTTTTCGTCTATAACGGACAGGTATTTATCCGAGATGCGTTAATTCAGGATGGCAGCATTAGCAATGCCAAAATTGGTAATTACATCCAGTCGAATAACTTCGTTGCGGGTTCAACTGGATGGCGCATTGATAAAAATGGAAATGCTGAATTGCATGGCAAATTTTACGCTGACAGTGGCCAGTTTGCCTTTAACGGTGAAAACAACACGGTTGTTATAAATGGCAATGGCGTCACGGTAAATCTACCGGGTGGCGGGCGCGTTGTCGTTGGGCGATGGTAGGACAAAATATGCCGGAAGGAATACTGATAGATTATAACGATGGCCGTCCTGCGATGGCGATTACAGCGGGGCTCCGTGCCCCGTCATTCTGCACAAGTTTTGCTGGTTACGGTACGGGGGCAAACCAGTTTCAGGTTAATACTCCATTAACGTCAGGCTCCACAGTTTTTGTTTTACCGACACGTCCGGTTGACGTTCAGGAGTTCGCAGACAATCAGACATGGATAGTTTTACCGATATATATGACATCCGTTACAAGAAACGGAGACAACGGTGTGACTGTTAACGGTACAAACAGGGGAAACTACCAGCGAATACCAAACTGGGCAGGAACTGTATTTGAAATTCTCCCTGCTGCTACTTACAACGAAGGACTTCTCGTTTCCAACTCTACTGATTTCACTGCAATTTCGAATCAGGAAAGATTAATGACATGTGCTTATGTTGGCACGGTGACAGTCAACGGCTCGATGGCGCTTCCCGTATCAGGAATACCATTCGGGAAGTGGGATAACAATAATGTGTCTGTAGGATTTGACGGAGCAAATATTATTGTAAGAGACATCAATTACTCAGGACGGGATGATGTTTCCGCATCTGTAACAATGGAACTGGTAATTTTCAATAATACCGCGCCTGTAGCCGGTGATGGCATTACCATGACTAATTCGGCTGGGCAGGTGACATTTTCAACAGTGAAGCGCCCATTTGTATATGACCAGCAGCTAACGGTAACAGACAATAATCAATACATAGGTGATAAATATTGCCAGATAGTATTTACAGGTGCGCAGTCAAGACGAGTGGATGGATATTTTAATATAAGGAAAAAGGGCGTGGTAATGTCAGGTGGAAGCATCCGGTCAGCGTATAATCAGGTTGTTGGTAATTACAATGACAACAGATTTGATATGACATTTAATCAAAATATCAATATGCCAATTCTTGTCCTTCCGGATATGTATTGAGGAAATATTCATGTCAGCAGGAACCTTAACTCTTACCAATAACACAGATGCTGTTACTGGCAGCGGCACAGCGTTTACAGCAGAACTTGCTGCTGGCGATTTTATTGTCGTAACTGTCGGCGGCATCCCTTATACACTTCCGGTTAAAGCAGTAAATAACAATACATCACTGACGCTGGTTAGTGTTTACACAGGCCCGACACAATCCGGCGCTGCGTGGTCTGCCGTGCCTCGTGTTGCTTTGAACATGGTCACGGCTGCTTTGGTGGCTCAAAGCGCTGAGGCATTGCGAGGACTGAATTACGATAAGCAGAACTGGCAAAGCATTTTTAGTGGAACCGGCAACATAACAGTCAAGTTACCTGATGGTTCTGCGTGGAACGGCCCTGCGTGGAATGGCATTACGACAGAACTAAATAAAAAGGCCAACGCCAGTGATCTCGGTTCTGCTGCTTCGAAAAACACTGGGTTAAATTCCGGTGACATAATGACGGTTGGGTCTTTTGGTATTGGTGCCAAAGATGGTGCCTATGCATTTGAAGTCAATGACTTTGGTGCAGTTCAGGTCGCAATGTCAGGTAGCGGACTCAGGACATATCGAAATAATGGTTTTCTTGGCGACGGTGATCAAAGTATTGCGCAATACAGCCCGACCATATGGGTTGGGACCGGGGATACCTGGGCATCATTATCGTTGCCGTATAGCCCTGTGGGGAAAATTGCGGTGGCATCAGGTACTGAGTCTGTGGGCCGTATGGTAGTGAGGTTGCTATGGGATAATAGCAACACTGTCGTTGATGGTAATGGATTTATTAAACAGGCATCGCCGGTTGTCAGAATTTTCTCTGATGGAGGTTATGAAACGAATGATGAATCAGAAGGTGTGGTCGTAACCAGGATACAGACTGGCGAGTACCTTATCGAGGGGTGCACTGGCCTTAATGCAGATGCAGCATGGGGAGGGATTGACGGTGGATTTGAGATCCCCGTAGACCGAAATAAACTTGCTCGCATCTGGATCGATTATGAGGTCAATGCTGACGGTTCGGTACTGGTCAGAACGTATCACCGGGTTCATCCCTCAGCACCTCCGTTTGCTCAGAACAGAATAGGTAATACTGATATTAGCGGCATGTTTACTGAAACTGTTGCTGATGGTGAACCAGTCGACATTCCTGCAGATTCTTTTGTGTCTGTACGTGTGGAAATGCCGGAAAACAGCATCTGGAATAAGAAACAAGAGGCTACTCGTATCGCTATGGAGGAAGCCAGGATGAAAGAATGGCGGACAGATGGTAATAATGTGTAGCGATTATTTATGATGTGGGGCTGTCGACGCTGTACAGAAAGTTCCCTGCTTCATAATTTGCTTTGGTGGTATTACGTCACCTTCTCATCAAGCCAGTCCGCCCAAAATTGCATCATTTCTCTGCGCTTATCTAGGTATTGAGCATGGTTGTAAATTCAGCTAACCCAATGCGTTGACAAAAAATTAGCGCAAGAAGACAAAAAATCACCTTGCGCTAATGCTCTGTTTCAGGTCACTAATGTAGTGTAAGTTATTGATTGTTAGTGACTGGAAACGCCATATTTTACTGTGTTTTGTTGCATATTAATCAACCAAAATTTATTGTATCTCATTGATTATATTAAATATTAAAGTCCTATATTCATCTTTTTTATACTAAGTTGAACGAAACGGGAAGGCGAAAAGGTAAAAAGTTCCTTTTCAGGCTGGAAACACCTGTAGCATCAGATAGTTTTATCACAATTAAGCAACAACTTTCGCGCTTTGAGTTGACAATCCGGAGCAGAAAGAAAATAAATGTCTATACAACTCATGACAGGCAAGAGAGCGACAGGAATGCGGCAACTTTTACCGGGCGATACTGTCTGGCGAAACATCAGGCTGGCGACAATGGACCCGCAGCGGCAAGCCCCGTACGGGCTGGTAGATAACCAGGCGCTGATTGTACGCGAAGGGCATATTTGCGATATCGTGCCAGAGACGCAGCTTCC
The DNA here is from genome assembly GCF_043356775.1 of Salmonella sp. SJTUF15581. Taxonomy (NCBI): domain Bacteria; kingdom Pseudomonadati; phylum Pseudomonadota; class Gammaproteobacteria; order Enterobacterales; family Enterobacteriaceae; genus Salmonella; species Salmonella sp. SJTUF15581. The sequence continues at coordinate 33,382 of NZ_JBEUJY010000021.1, forward strand.
TGTCAGTGGGGACAATATCCATGATATGCAGGGACGACTGGTAACCCCGGGACTTATCGATTGCCACACGCATCTGGTGTTTGCCGGTAACCGCGCCGCAGAGTGGGAGCAGCGGCTTAACGGCGCGTCATACCAGCATATTAGCGCTCAGGGCGGCGGCATTAACGCGACGGTATCAGCAACCCGCGCCTGTGCGGAGGAGACGCTCTACCTGCTGGCGCGCGAACGCATGATGCGCCTTGCCGGCGAAGGCGTTACGCTGCTGGAGATTAAATCCGGCTATGGTCTGGAGCTGGCGACAGAAGAAAAGCTGTTGCGCGTCGCTGCAAAACTTGCTGCCGAAAACGCTATCGATATTAGCCCCACGCTACTTGCCGCTCATGCTACGCCAGCGGAGTATCGTGACGACCCGGACGGCTACATCACTCTGGTCTGCGAGACGATGATTCCGCAGCTCTGGCAAAAAGGGTTATTTGATGCGGTAGACCTCTTTTGCGAGAGCGTCGGTTTTAATGTGGCGCAGAGTGAGCGTGTATTGCAGACGGCGAAGGCGTTAGGTATTCCCGTTAAAGGCCATGTTGAGCAGCTTTCGCTGTTGGGCGGCGCGCAGTTGGTGAGCCGTTATCAGGGCTTATCGGCGGATCATATCGAATATCTTGATGAAGCGGGCGTCGCGGCGATGCGTGACGGCGGTACTGTCGGCGTATTATTGCCCGGCGCGTTTTATTTTCTGCGCGAGACGCAGCGCCCGCCGGTGGAACTGCTGCGCCGCTATCAGGTGCCTGTCGCCGTCGCCAGCGATTTCAATCCCGGCACCAGCCCGTTTTGCAGTTTGCATCTGGCGATGAATATGGCCTGCGTACAGTTTGGTCTGACGCCGGAAGAGGCATGGGCGGGCGTTACGCGCCATGCCGCTCGCGCGCTGGGAAGACAGGCGACGCATGGGCAGCTCAGGGCCGGCTACCGGGCGGATTTTGTGGTGTGGGATGCTGAACAGCCGGTAGAGATTGTGTATGAGCCGGGGCGTAACCCTTTATATCAGCGGGTATACAGAGGACAAATCTCATGACGCAATGGTATCCGGCTTCTCCGGCGCTCTGGCAGGGGCGCGATGACAGTATAGAAGCGCCGGATGCGCGGCGTCTGTTTCAGACCGTCACGCGCAGCGAGACCTTTTCCCCCGAAAACTGGCAGCAAAAGATCGCGTTAATGGGATTTGCCTGCGACGAGGGGGTAAAACGCAATGCAGGGCGTCCCGGCGCGGCAGGCGGCCCGGACGCGTTGCGTAAAGCGCTGGCGAATATGGCTAGCCACCAGGGACATGAACGGCTGGTGGATTTAGGCAATTGGGTTGCGCCGACGCCCGATCTGGAAGGCGCGCAGCAGGCCTTGCGCGATGCGGTAAGCCGCTGCCTGCGGGCCGGGATGCGCACGCTGGTGCTGGGCGGCGGGCATGAAACCGCATTTGGACACGGCGCGGGGGTGCTGGACGCGTTTGCGCAGGAAAGCGTAGGGATCATTAATCTTGATGCGCATCTGGATCTCCGTCAGACCGACCGGGCAACATCCGGGACGCCGTTTCGTCAACTGGCGCAGCTATGCGACGCGCAGAGCCGCGCGTTTCATTATGCCTGTTTCGGCGTGAGCCGTGCGGCGAATACGCAGGCGTTGTGGCGGGAAGCGCAGTGGCGGAATGTTACCGTGGTGGAGGATCTGGACTGCCATGACGCGCTGGCGCAGATGACGCAGTTTATCGACAAGGTGGATAAAATTTATCTGACTATCGATCTCGACGTATTGCCTGTCTGGGAAATGCCGGCCGTCTCCGCTCCCGCAGCGCTGGGCGTGCCGCTGATACAGGTTCTGCGTTTAATTGAGCCGGTTTGCCGTAGCGGAAAATTACAGGCGGCGGATCTGGTTGAATTTAATCCACGCTTTGATGAAGATGGCGCAGCGGCGCGCGTGGCGGCGCGGCTTGGCTGGCAAATCGCGCACTGGTGGCGTTAATCTGTCATCCGGAAAACACTCTCCGCATAAGGAAGGCTTCACGCATGTATTCATCCCGCTCCCGTTCTGCGCCTGCGCCTTTTTACGAAACGGTGAAACAGGACATCTGTAAAAAAATAGCCGGCGGCGTCTGGCAGCCGCACGATCGCATTCCGTCGGAAGCTGAACTGGTCGCTCAGTATGGTTTTAGCCGAATGACCATCAACCGGGCGCTGCGTGAGTTGACGGATGAAGGGTGGCTGGTGCGTTTACAGGGTGTGGGGACGTTTGTTGCAGAACCAAAAGGCCAGTCCGCGCTGTTTGAAGTCCGCAGTATCGCCGAGGAGATTGCCGCCCGCCGTCATCAGCATCGTTGTGAGGTGCTCACGCTGGAGCGTGTGCGGGCAAACGCCATCCAGGCCAGCGCTCTCAACGTCAATGAGAGCGATGTCATTTTCCATTCCATCATGGTGCATTATGAAAACGATCTGCCGGTACAAATTGAAGATCGCTGCGTGAATGCGGATATTGCCGTGGATTACCTGACGCAGGATTACCGTCAGACCACGCCGCACGCTTATTTGTCGCGGATCGCGCCGCTAACGGAAGGGGAACATATTGTGGAGGCGGTGCGCGCCACGGCGCAAGAGTGCGCGTGGTTAACTATCAAAGAGCATGAGCCTTGTCTGCTCATTCGTCGTACAACCTGGTCCGCGTCGCGGATTGTTTCTCACGCCCGCTTACTTTTCCCCGGGTCGCGCTACCGGCTACAGGGACGATTTATCTCCTGAGCGGACTGCTGCCGGAAAACGTGATTGCTGACACAATATAACAAAATTGTATCATTTTTGTTAACTCTATTCTTGTGCTTACTTGTATAGACAAGTATATGTCTGATTCTTATCTGTGGGTCTGCGGCGGTGCCTGATAGTGGCGTTTTAGCGTTATTTGGCGATAGCAGACCGATAATAATGAGGAGTCATTGCTATGCCTGAAAGCAAGTATCGTCAGCAGACTATCCGCGCGCCCCGAGGCACGGTATTAACGGCGAAAAGCTGGCTGACAGAAGCCCCGCTGCGGATGTTAATGAATAATCTCGATCCTGACGTGGCGGAAAATCCGCATGAGCTGGTGGTCTACGGCGGGATTGGTCGCGCCGCGCGCAACTGGGAATGCTATGACGCTATTGTTGATGCGCTCACCCGGCTGGAGGCGGACGAAACGTTGCTTATTCAGTCTGGCAAACCGGTCGGCGTATTTAAAACGCACGACAACGCGCCGCGGGTATTAATCGCCAACTCCAACCTGGTTCCCCACTGGGCGACATGGGAACACTTTAACGAACTGGATGCGAAAGGGCTGGCGATGTACGGTCAAATGACGGCCGGAAGCTGGATCTATATCGGCAGCCAGGGAATCGTGCAGGGAACATACGAAACCTTTGTCGAGGCGGGGCGTCAGCACTATAACGGCACGCTGGCGGGACGCTGGGTGCTGACCGCCGGACTGGGCGGCATGGGCGGCGCGCAACCGCTAGCCGCGACGCTGGCCGGAGCGTGTTCGCTGACGATTGAATGCCAGCAAAGCCGTATCGATTTTCGTCTGCGTACTCGTTACGTGGATGAGCAGGCCGCCACGCTGGATGACGCGCTGGCCCGCATTACGCGCTACACCCGCGAGGGGAAAGCCGTGTCCGTCGCCCTGTGCGCGAACGCGGCGGATATCCTGCCGGAACTGGTTAATCGCGGCGTGCGCCCGGACCTGGTGACCGATCAGACCAGCGCCCACGATCCGCTACATGGCTATTTACCCTCCGGCTGGCGCTGGGAGGAGTATCAGAAAAACGCGCAATCCGATCCCCACGGGACGATGCAGGCAGCGAAACGTTCCATGGCGGCGCATGTTCGGGCGATGCTGGCGTTCAGTAAAATGGGCGTGCCGACCTTTGACTATGGCAACAATATTCGTCAGATGGCGAAAGAGATGGGGGTGGAAAACGCCTTTGATTTTCCGGGATTTGTGCCAGCCTATATTCGTCCGCTGTTCTGCCGTGGCATCGGGCCGTTTCGCTGGGTGGCGCTGTCCGGCGATCCGCAGGATATCTATAAAACCGATGCCAAAGTCAAAGAGATAGTGGCTGAGGATAAACATCTGCATCACTGGCTGGATATGGCGCGCGAGCGCATTCATTTTCAGGGGTTACCGGCGCGTATCTGCTGGGTAGGCCTGGAGTGGCGGCAAAAACTGGGGCTGGCGTTCAACGAAATGGTGCGTTGCGGCGAGGTATCCGCGCCCATTGTGATTGGCCGCGATCACCTGGATTCCGGCTCTGTCGCCAGCCCTAACCGTGAAACCGAAGCGATGCGCGACGGTTCCGACGCGGTTTCCGACTGGCCGCTGTTAAATGCGTTGCTGAATACCGCCAGCGGGGCGACATGGGTATCGCTCCATCATGGCGGCGGGGTGGGAATGGGGTTTTCGCAACACGCCGGTATGGTGATTGTCTGTGATGGCACTGACGAGGCCGCCGCGCGTATTCGCCGCGTGTTACACAACGATCCGGCGACGGGCGTCATGCGCCATGCCGATGCCGGATATGATCTCGCGGTGGAATGCGCTGTTGAGCAAGGTCTGAATTTACCGATGGTTGCGGCGACGCAGGGGAAAGGCTGATATGAACACCATGACACTCACTCCGGGGCAGTTAAGTCTCTCTCAACTGTACGATATCTGGCGTCATCCGGTACAGCTTCGGCTGGACGCCAGCGCCATTGACGGTATTAACGCCAGTGTCGCGTGCGTCAATGATATCGTTGCCGAAGGGCGTACCGCCTACGGCATCAACACCGGTTTCGGCCTGCTGGCGCAGACGCGCATCGCTGATGAAGACTTGCAAAATCTACAGCGATCGTTGGTGCTGTCTCACGCCGCGGGCGTAGGCGACCCACTGGATGACGCGATGGTGCGTCTGATCATGGTATTGAAAATCAATAGCCTGGCGCGCGGGTTTTCCGGGATTCGGTTGAGCGTGATAGAGGCGCTCATCGCTCTGGTGAATGCCGGCGTGTATCCGCTGATTCCGGCAAAAGGCTCGGTTGGCGCGTCGGGCGACTTAGCGCCGCTGGCGCATCTGTCGCTGACGCTGCTTGGCGAAGGAAAAGCGCGCTGGCAGGGCGAATGGCTTCCGGCGCAGACGGCGCTAAAAAAGGCCGGACTGGAGCCTGTCGCGCTGGCGGCCAAAGAGGGGCTGGCGCTGCTTAACGGCACCCAGGCGTCAACGGCCTTCGCGCTGCGCGGTTTGTTTGAGGCACAGGAGTTATTTGCCTCCGCCGTCGTCTGCGGCGCGCTGACCACCGAAGCCGTACTGGGATCGCGCCGTCCTTTTGATGCGCGCATTCATGCCGCGCGCGGACAACAGGGGCAAATTGACGTCGCGCGGTTGTTCCGGCATCTGCTGACCGATACCAGCGCCATTGCTGAATCACATCACCACTGTCATAAAGTTCAGGACCCGTATTCCCTTCGCTGCCAGCCACAGGTAATGGGCGCTTGTCTGACCCAGTTACGTCAGACGAAAGAGGTACTGCTGGCTGAGGCCAACGCGGTATCCGATAATCCGCTGGTCTTTGCCGATGCGGGGGAGGTGATCTCCGGCGGTAACTTCCATGCTGAACCGGTTGCCATGGCGGCGGATAATCTGGCGCTGGCGATAGCGGAAATCGGCGCGCTATCGGAGCGGCGCATCGCGCTGATGATGGATAAACATATGTCGCAGTTACCGCCGTTCCTGGTAAAAAATGGCGGCGTTAATTCCGGTTTTATGATTGCCCAGGTCACCGCCGCGGCGCTCGCCAGCGAGAATAAAGCGCTGGCGCACCCGCACAGCGTGGATAGCCTGCCGACCTCGGCGAATCAGGAAGATCATGTCTCAATGGCCCCGGCGGCAGGACGGCGACTCTGGGAAATGGCGGCGAATACCCGCGGCATCATTGCCGTGGAGTGGCTGGCTGCCTGTCAGGGGATAGATTTACGGGAAGGGTTAACCTCCAGCCCGTTACTGGAACAGGCGCGGCAGACACTGCGCGAGCAGGTGGCGCACTATACGCAGGATCGTTTTTTCGCGCCCGATATTGAGTGTGCGACGGCGCTGCTGGCGCAAGGCGCGTTACAGCGTCTGGTGCCGGACTTTATGTGAATGCTGCCGGATGGCGTGGCGTTTATTCGGCTTACCCAACCCGTTGGCAGGGTAAGACGTTTACGCCGCCATCCGGCACAGCGTTTAACTGAACATCGCCGTGATCGAGGCGCTGGCGAGCGAATGGAAATGCACGTTAAAGCCGACCATCGCGCCGCTGGCGTCTTCATCAACATCAAGACGCTCGACGTCCAGCGCGTGAACCGTAAAGATATAGCGGTGCGTTTCCCCTTTAGGCGGCGCCGCGCCGCCGTAGCCCGCTTTACCGAAATCGGTACGCGTCTGAATGACGCCGTCTGGTACGGCCACCAGGCCTGAGCCGAACCCCTGGGTCAGTACGCGCGTATCCGCCGGGAGGTTCACCACCACCCAGTGCCACCAGCCGGAGCCGGTCGGCGCGTCGGGATCGTAACAGGTCACGACAAAACTTTTGGTGCCCATCGGCACGTCGTCCCAGGCCAGATGCGGCGAAATATTATCGCCATCATAGCCCATACCGTTAAAAACGTGGCGATGAGGAAGTTTATCTCCATCGCGCAAATCGTTGCTGATAAGTTTCATGCGCTCTCCTTTTGACTCACCAGAAGTGTAGCCAGAAGCAGCATCGCTTACCGCTGATTAATGGCTAAAAAATGTTTCATTGTGTACCGCGTCATTGACCGCCTGGGTCAAACGGCGCAGTTGATCCGGACGAATAATGTAGGGCGGCATCAGGTAGATTAGCTTGCCGAACGGCCTGATCCAGACGCCTTGCCCGACGAAGAAGCGTTGAAGCGCCGCCATATTGACCGGATGCGTGGTTTCAACCACCCCAATCGCGCCCAACACCCGCACATCCGCCACCCAGGGCGAACTTTGCGCGGGGGCTAACTCAGCGCGTAACTGAGACTCGATAGACGCCACCTGCTGACGCCATTCGCCGCTTTCCAGCAGCGTCAGGCTGGCGCAAGCGACGGCGCAGGCCAGCGGATTCCCCATAAACGTCGGGCCATGCATAAAACACCCCGCCTCGCCGTTGCTAATAGTCTCTGCAACCTGGCGTGTCGTGAGCGTTGCCGAGAGGGTCATGGTGCCGCCGGTTAAGGCTTTGCCGAGACACAGAATATCCGGCGCGATCCCGGCGTGCTCGCAGGCGAACAGTTTGCCGGTACGGCCAAACCCGGTGGCTATTTCATCGGCAATCAGCAGAATGCCTTCGCGATCGCACATGTTACGAATACGCCTGAGCCATTGTGGATGATATATGCGCATCCCGCCCGCGCCCTGAACGATAGGTTCCAGAATCACGGCGGCTATTTCATGGCGATGCGCGGCCATCAGGCGAGCAAATGGCGCGATGTCGCTTTCATCCCATTCGCCATCCATCCGGCTTTGCGGCGCCGGCGCGAACAGATTCTCCGGCAGATAGCCTTTCCACAGGCTGTGCATGGAGTTATCCGGATCGCACACCGACATCGCGCCGAACGTGTCGCCATGATAAGCGTGGCGAAACGTCAGAAAACGCTGACGCGATTCGCCCCGCGCCTGCCAGTATTGCAGCGCCATCTTCATGGCCACTTCCACCGACACCGAACCGGAGTCGGCCAGAAAGACACACTCCAGCGGTTCAGGCGTTATCGCGACCAGCTTACGGCACAGATTCACCGCAGGTTGATGGGTTATGCCGCCGAACATGACATGCGACATGGCGTCAATTTGCGCTTTCATCGCCGCGTTCAATTGCGGGTGGTTATAACCATGAATGGCCGCCCACCAGGAGGACATCCCCTCAATCAGGCGTTCGCCCGAGGCGAGAACCAGCTCGCAGCCTTCGGCCCGCTCAACGGGATATACCGGCAGCGGCGAGGTCATGGAAGTGTAAGGATGCCAAATATGGCGTTTATCGAAGGCCAGATCGTCCGTTGTCATAATCGACTTGTAAACCAAATTAAAAAGATTTAGGTTTACGAGTCTACACCATATCAAAAACAAACAACATATTTTGGAGAAGCCCGATGGCTCGCCACCCACGCTGGACACTGTCGCAAGTAACCGAATTATTTGAAAAACCACTGCTGGAATTGCTGTTTGAAGCGCAGCAAATTCATCGCCAGCATTTCGATCCGCAGCAGGTACAGGTTAGTACGCTGCTGTCGATCAAAACCGGCGCCTGCCCGGAGGATTGTAAATACTGCCCGCAGAGCTCGCGCTATAAAACCGGGCTGGAAGCCGAGCGTTTAATGGAAGTAGAGCAGGTACTGGACTCCGCCCGTAAAGCGAAAAACGCTGGTTCGACCCGCTTCTGTATGGGGGCGGCCTGGAGGAATCCGCATGAACGCGATATGCCTTATCTGGAGAAGATTGTACAGGGCGTCAAAGCGATGGGGCTGGAAACCTGTATGACGCTCGGCATGTTGAACGAAAGCCAGGCGCAGCGTCTGGCTAACGCCGGGCTGGATTACTACAACCACAACCTCGATACCTCGCCGGAGTTTTACGGCAATATCATCACTACCCGTACCTATCAGGAGCGCCTCGACACGCTGGAAAAAGTCCGTGAAGCAGGGATTAAAGTGTGCTCCGGCGGCATTGTGGGTCTGGGCGAAACGGTTACCGATCGCGCCGGACTGTTGTTGCAGTTGGCGAACCTGCCGACACCGCCGGAAAGCGTGCCAATCAACATGCTGGTGAAGGTAAAAGGCACGCCGCTTGCGGATAACGATGACGTGGATGCGTTTGATTTTATTCGTACTATCGCCGTGGCGCGCATCATGATGCCGACCTCATACGTGCGTCTTTCCGCAGGGCGTGAACAGATGAACGAGCAGACCCAGGCGATGTGCTTTATGGCCGGGGCGAACTCGATTTTCTATGGCTGCAAATTGTTAACTACGCCAAATCCGGCAGAGGACAAGGATCTGCAGTTATTCCGTAAGCTGGGGCTGAATCCGCAGCAGACCAGGGTGCTGGCGGGCGATAACGAGCAGCAGCAACGTCTGGAGCAGACGCTGATGACGCCTGACACCGATGATTATTACAACGCGGCAGCCTTATGAGTTGGCAACAACGCGTCGACGATGCGCTGACGGCGCGTCGGGCGACGGATACGTTGCGCCGCCGCTATGTGGTATCGCAGGGTGCCGGACGCTGGCTGGTAGCGAACGGGCGACAGTATCTTAACTTCTCCAGCAATGATTACCTCGGCTTAAGTCAACACCCGCAGATTATTCGCGCCTGGCAACAGGCAGCGATGCGTTTTGGCGTCGGCAGCGGCGGGTCGGGTCATATCAGCGGTTATTCCGTGGCGCACCAGGCGTTAGAGGAGGAACTGGCGCAATGGTTAGGATATCCACGCGCGCTGCTGTTTATCTCTGGCTTTGCGGCGAATCAGGCGGTCATTACCGCCTTAATGAAAAAAAATGACCGGATTGTGGCCGACAGGTTGAGTCATGCTTCCCTGCTGGAGGCCGCCAATCTGAGTCCGGCGCAGCTTCGCCGCTTTATCCATAACGATACGCAGCATCTGTCGCGTTTACTGCAATCGCCCTGCGTGGGTCAGCAACTGGTGGTGACAGAAGGTGTATACAGCATGGACGGCGACAGCGCGCCGCTGGCGGAAATCCAGCACATTGCCCGCAGGCATCATGCCTGGCTGTTGGTTGATGATGCGCACGGCATCGGCGTGACTGGCGATGAGGGGCGGGGCACCTGCTGGCAACGGGGGGTGAAGCCTGAGTTGCTGGTGGTGACTTTCGGTAAGGGGTTTGGCGTCAGCGGCGCAGCGGTGCTCTGCTCGGAAAGCGTCGCGGATTATCTGCTGCAATTTGCCCGTCATCTGGTTTACAGCACCAGTATGCCGCCCGCCCAGGCGCAGGCGTTAAGCGCCTCGCTGGCGGTGATCCGTAGCGATGAAGGTCGTGAACGGCGCGAAAAACTCGCCGCTCTGGTTCAGCGCTTTCGGGCCGGCGTTAACGCGTCCCGATTTACGCTACTGAATGCCCATAGCGCCATCCAGCCGTTAATCGTGGGCGATAACAGCCGTGCATTGGGCCTGGCGGAGGCGCTGCGTCAACAAGGATGCTGGGCGACGGCGATTCGTCCGCCGACGGTGCCTGTCGGTACGGCGCGCCTGCGCTTAACGTTAACGCAGGCGCATGAAGCGTGTGATATCGACCGTCTGCTGGAGGTGCTGCATGGCGCAGGTGAATAAGCAGGCTATTGCGGCGGCGTTTGGCCGGGCCGCATCGCAATATGAACAGCATGCCTCTTTGCAGCAACACAGCGCGGATGCGCTGCTGACGCTGTTGACAGGCCGCCAGTTTGCCAGTGTGTTGGACGCAGGCTGCGGCCCCGGACGTATGAGTCGTTACTGGCGAGAGCGGGGGAGCGAAGTAACCGCCCTGGATCTTTCTCTGCCGATGCTGCAACAGGCGCGCGATCGTCAGGCGGCGCATCACTATTTGCTGGCGGATATCGAAGCGATTCCCCATGACGCCGAAGTTTTTGACCTGGCCTGGAGCAACCTGGCGGTCCAGTGGTGTGGCGATTTACGTGATGCGTTGAGCGAGTTGTATCGGGTTGTACGGCCCGGCGGCGTGGTGGCGTTTACCACCTTGTGCCAGGGGTCGTTGCCGGAGCTGCGTCAGGCATGGCAGGCCGTCGATAATCGCGCTCACGCGAATAGCTTTTTGCCGGAAGAGGCCATTGACCACGCGCTGCGCGGCTGGCGGGCGTCTCGTCATACTCAGGCGATGACATTGTGGTTTGAGGATGCCCTGAGCGCGATGCGCTCGCTTAAAGGCATTGGCGCCACCCATCTTCATGAAGGGCGGGAGTCGGATGTATTAACCCGCGCCCGGCTTAGACAGATTCAGTTGGCATGGCCGCAGCGGCAGGGGAAATATCCGCTGACGTACCATCTTTTTATGGGAGTGATTGAACGTGACTAAACGCTATTTTGTGACCGGTACTGATACTGAAGTCGGTAAAACGGTCGCCAGTTGCGCCTTATTGCAGGCCGCAACGCAGTTAGGTTATCAAACCGTAGGCTATAAGCCCGTCGCTTCCGGCAGCGAAATGACAACCGACGGGCTACGCAATAGCGATGCCCTGGCCTTGCAGCGTAACAGCAGCCTGCCGCAACCTTATTCCGCTATCAATCCTTATACTTTTGCCGAGCCTACCTCTCCCCACATCGTTAGCGCCGACGAAGGCCGGGCGATAGACGCGGCGGTATTATCACGCGGATTGCGAACGCTGGAGTCGCAGGCAGACTGGGTGTTGACCGAAGGGGCGGGCGGCTGGTTTACACCGCTCTCTGCCACGCTGACGTTTGCCGACTGGGTACAGACGGAACAGCTGCCGGTGATTCTGGTTGTTGGCGTCAAGCTGGGCTGTATTAATCACGCCATGCTGACGGCGCTGGCGGTAGAACAGGCCGGATTACCACTTGTCGGATGGATAGCCAACGACATACAGCCGCCAGGCGCGCGTCATGGTGAATATCTCGCGACGCTTCGCCGCGTCATACCGGCCCCGCTGTTAGGGGAAATCCCGTGGCTGGACGTTTCTCCATCGCAGGCGGCGACAGGACAGTATCTGGACCTTAGCCCCCTGGAACGCGCCTGACCGCGCTTAAAAACCGCCTTCTTGCAGGATCAGACGATCCTGCTGCTCTTTCGCCAGACCCTCCTGACGTCGCCATGCTAAAAATGTGCAAAATGTGAGCGTCTACGCCTCAATTTTTCCCTTCTCGTTAGCCAATAATCTGCCAAAAATAGCGATAATTTTTTTTTATCGCCCGGCGAAAACGTCAAGGGCTGATTTTGCCAGGCGGCAGGGGATACGGGCTGGAAGCAGTTATCCACTATTCCTGTGGATAACCTTGTGTATTAGAGTTAGAAAACACAACGTAAGCGAGAGGCGACGCGGCCTGCGACTAAATTGGCGCGAAAGACGGCTTGAGAAAATATCCCTTTTCAGACAGCAAGTTATATAAAATCAATGGTTGTAAAGGAAGGGGGATACGTTGACATAAAACTTTCATCATCCGACTTGACAAATGTTAAAAAAGACTCTGGTCTGGGGATAACCAGCACACTGCTGGAATTTTACCCCGCGACTGTCTATGTTTTACCTCTAAATAGCGTGGGGTATCTGCCGATAGCCATTATACACTGGAGTGTTACTGTTTTTTCATCCAGTGTTTTTTATTGGCAATATTCACCGTCGAGAGTAAAATTACATCCCTGCCCGCTCACTCCTTCAGGTAGCCGCTCATGAGTAAACCGTTCAAACTGAATTCCGCTTTTAAACCTTCTGGCGATCAGCCGGACGCTATACGTCGTCTGGAAGAGGGGCTGGAGGACGGGCTGGCGCATCAGACGTTATTGGGCGTGACCGGCTCCGGGAAGACATTCACCATTGCCAACGTCATTGCGGACTTGCAGCGGCCAACGATGGTGCTTGCGCCCAATAAAACCCTGGCGGCGCAGCTCTACGGCGAAATGAAAGAGTTTTTCCCGGAAAACGCGGTCGAGTATTTCGTCTCCTACTATGACTACTATCAGCCGGAAGCGTATGTGCCAAGTTCGGATACGTTTATCGAAAAAGACGCTTCGGTAAACGAACATATTGAGCAAATGCGGTTGTCGGCAACGAAAGCGTTGCTTGAGCGACGCGATGTCGTGGTGGTGGCTTCCGTGTCCGCGATTTACGGTCTGGGCGATCCGGATCTCTACCTGAAAATGATGCTGCATCTGACGGTGGGAATGCTGATTGACCAGCGCGCGATTTTGCGTCGGCTGGCGGAATTGCAATACACCCGTAACGATCAAGCTTTTCAGCGTGGTACCTTTCGCGTGCGCGGCGAAGTGATCGACATCTTCCCGGCTGAATCTGACGACATCGCGCTACGCGTTGAGCTGTTTGATGAAGAAGTGGAACGCCTGTCGCTGTTCGACCCGTTAACCGGGCAGGTAGAGTCAACGGTGCCACGTTATACTATCTATCCCAAAACGCACTACGTGACGCCGCGCGAGCGTATTCTGCAGGCGATGGAAGAGATAAAAGATGAGCTGGCGGACAGGCGTAAGGTCTTGCTGGCAAATAATAAGCTGCTTGAAGAGCAGCGATTAAGCCAGCGCACGCAGTTCGATTTAGAGATGATGAACGAGCTGGGCTACTGCTCAGGCATTGAAAACTATTCCCGCTTTCTGTCGGGCCGCGGGCCGGGCGAACCGCCGCCAACCTTGTTCGATTATCTGCCCGCCGACGGACTGCTGGTGGTGGATGAGTCTCATGTCACCATCCCGCAGATAGGCGGCATGTACCGCGGCGACCGGGCGCGCAAAGAGACGCTGGTCGAGTATGGCTTCCGTCTGCCTTCGGCGCTGGATAACCGCCCGCTGAAGTTTGAGGAGTTTGAAGCCTTAGCGCCGCAAACTATCTATGTTTCCGCCACGCCCGGCAACTATGAGCTGGAAAAATCTGGTGATGAGGTGGTGGATCAGGTCGTGCGACCGACCGGGCTGCTGGACCCGATTATTGAAGTGCGTCCGGTGGCGACCCAGGTGGACGATCTGCTGTCCGAAATTCGTCAGCGTGCGGCCATTAATGAGCGTGTCCTTGTCACTACGCTTACCAAACGGATGGCGGAAGATTTGACCGAATATCTGGAAGAGCACGGCGAGCGCGTGCGTTACCTGCACTCAGATATTGATACCGTGGAGCGCATGGAAATCATCCGCGATTTGCGTCTGGGCGAGTTTGACGTTCTGGTGGGGATTAACCTGCTGCGCGAAGGGCTGGATATGCCGGAAGTCTCGCTGGTGGCGATTCTGGACGCCGATAAAGAGGGCTTCCTGCGCTCCGAGCGCTCCCTGATTCAGACCATAGGGCGCGCGGCGCGTAACGTTAACGGTAAAGCGATTCTGTATGGCGATAAAATCACGCCGTCAATGGCAAAGGCGATTGGCGAAACCGAGCGACGTCGCGAGAAGCAGCAGAAGTACAACGAAGAGCACGGTATCACTCCGCAGGGGCTGAACAAAAAAGTGGTCGACATCCTGGCGCTGGGGCAGAACATTGCGAAAACCAAAGCGAAGGGGAAAGGCAAGGGCCGTTCTACGGCAAAAGCCGGAATTGTCGAACTGGATATGACGCCGAAAGCGTTGCAGCAGAAAATTCATGAACTGGAAGGGCAAATGATGCAGCACGCGCAAAATCTGGAGTTTGAAGAAGCCGCGCAAATTCGCGACCAGTTGCACCAGTTACGCGAGTTGTTTATCGCGGCGTCCTGACAATGTGTCGATCGCCAGCGAGTCATCGTTACCATGGCTCGCTTTTGAGAATTTCAGTGCAATAGTCAGGGCTAAGTCAGTCAGGAATGAAAAACAGTGACAGGCTTTGACTAACGAGATTGTCGAAAAAGTCAAAACATCAATGGGGTAGCTAGTTTAATCACAACTGAAGAAAATTAGCGTTGAGGCTGAACCCAACGCTAATTTTCCCTCTCTCCTCGGCTATGAAAAAAAACGCCCCGTATTATCGGTATAGCTATCCTCATGATCGTCATTTTAATCTTATGTGAGTTCGTTGAAATCGTGTCATGGCAAGAGATAACATCATCCTACGTAAAAAAAAGAGGTGATAGAAGCGTGAGCATTTATAAGTCAAGCGCTGCAAATACTGAATGATTTGTCCGAAATAATGACGACTGTGACCTCTTATTTAAAGTTGAGAATATCCTTATCTGTTACTTTAGGTTACGTTCAGATCAGGTAGGGAAAATATGTTTAATATTACTAATATACAATCTACGGCAAGGCATCAAAGTATTAGCAATGAGGCCTCAACAGAGGTGCCTTTAAAAGAAGAGATATGGAATAAAATAAGTGCCTTTTTCTCTTCAGAACATCAGGTTGAAGCACAAAACTGCATCGCTTATCTTTGTCATCCACCTGAAACCGCCTCACCAGAAGAGATCAAAAGTAAGTTTGAATGTTTAAGGATGTTAGCTTTCCCGGCGTATGCGGATAATATTCAGTATAGTAGAGGAGGGGCAGACCAATACTGTATTTTGAGTGAAAATAGTCAGGAAATTCTGTCTATAGTTTTTAATACAGAGGGCTATACCGTTGAGGGAGGGGGAAAGTCAGTCACCTATACCCGTGTGACAGAAAGTGAGCAGGCGAGTAGCGCTTCCGGCTCCAAAGATACTGTGAATTATGAGTTAATCTGGTCTGAGTGGGTAAAAGCGGCGCCAGCGGAAGAGGCAGCAAATCGTGAAGAAGCCGTACAACGGATGCGTGACTGCCTGAAAAATAATAAGACGGAACTCCGTCTGAAAATATTAGGACTTACCACTATACCCGCCTGTATTCCTGAGCAGATAACTACTCTGATACTCGATAACAATGAACTGAAAAGTTTGCCGGAAAATTTACAGGGAAATATAAAGACCCTGTATGCCAGCTGTAATCAGCTAACCAGTATCCCTGCCTCGTTACCGGATACCATACAGGAAATGGAGCTGAGCATTAACCGTATTACTGAATTGCCGGAACGTTTGCCTTCAGCGCTTCAATCGCTGGATCTTTTCCATAATAAAATTAGTTTTTTACCTGAAAATCTACCTGAGGAACTTCGGTACCTGAGCGTTTATGATAACCGCATAAGGACATTGCCAGAACATCTTCCGTCAGGGATTATCCGTTTGAATGTGCAGAGTAATTCGTTAACCGCTCTGCCTGAAACATTGCCGCCGGGCCTGAAGAATCTGGAGGCCGGCGAAAATGCCTTAACCAGTCTGCCCGCATCGTTACCACCAGAATTACAGTTCCTGGATGTAAGTAAAAATCAGATTACTGTTCTGCCTGAAACACTACCTCCCACGATAACAACGCTGGACGTTTCCCGTAACGCATTGAGTAATCTTCCGGAAAACCTCCCGGCAGCATTACAAATAATGCAGGCCTCTCGCAATCGCCTGGTCCGTCTCCCGGAGTCGTTACCCCATTTTCGTGGTGAAGGACCTCGACCTACAAGAATAATCGTAGAACATAATCCTTTTTCAGAACGAACAATACAGAATATGCAGCGGCTAATGTCCTCTGCGGGTTATCAGGGACCCGAGGTATTTTTCGCCATGGGCGACTTTTCAACTGTTCGGGTAACTCGACCACTGCATCAAGCTGTCCGGTGGTGGCTAACCAATCTCGAGGAGGAAGACGTCAACCAATGGCGGGCGTTTGAGACGGAAGTAAACGCGGCAGCCTTCAGCATGTTTCTGGATCGTCTTAGCGATACGCAGAACACCCGACACCCGGATTTTAAGGAACAAGTCTCCGCCTGGCTAATGCGCCTGGCTGATGATAGCGCACTAAGAGAAACCGCATTTTTTATAGCGATGGATGCAACGATAAGCTGTGAAGATCGGGTCACACTGGCATACCACCAAATGCAGGAAGCGACGTTGGTTCATGATGCTGAAAGAGGCGCCTTTGATAGCCACTTAGCGGAACTGATTATGG
Source organism: Salmonella sp. SJTUF15581 (assembly GCF_043356775.1). Lineage (NCBI taxonomy): Bacteria > Pseudomonadati > Pseudomonadota > Gammaproteobacteria > Enterobacterales > Enterobacteriaceae > Salmonella > Salmonella sp. SJTUF15581. Next base: position 50,074 of record NZ_JBEUJY010000021.1, read on the forward strand.
CGGGGCGTGAAATTTTTCGGCTGGAGCAAATAGAATCGCTCGCCAGAGAAAAGGTAAAACGGCTGTTTTTTATTGACGAAGTCGAAGTATACCTGGGTTTTCAGAATCAGTTACGAGAGTCGCTGTCGCTGACAACAATGACCCAGGATATGCGGTTCTATAACGTTTCGGGTATTACTGAGTCTGACCTGGACGATGCGGAAATAAGGATAAAAATTGCTGAAAATAGGGATTTTCACAAATGGTTTGCGCTGTGGGGGCCGTGGCATAAAGTGCTGGAGCGTATAGCGCCAGAAGAGTGGCGTGAAATGATGGACAAAAGGGCTGAGTGTATTGAAACGGATGAGTATCAGAGCCGGGTCAATGCTGAACTGGAAGCGTTAAGAATAGCAGACGACTCTGACGCAGAGCGTGCTATTGGGAAAAAAATAATGGAAGAAATTAATCAGTCACTCTGTACTGAGCTCATGGAGAATATATTGCTGAAAAAAGAGGTGAGCTCGCTCATGAGCGCCTACTGGCGGTAGCTGAACGCAGTTTATCAGAAGGGGGAGAGAGCCTGTTTACCCTTCGGTGTAAACAGGCTTCTGATAAGCGCAGCGTCGTCGGTAAACGGGCTTAACCCAACGCCTGTAGCGCTTTTTCCAGCGCATTATGTAATAACTGACGATCGTGGCGATAGGGGATATCGCTGGCCTCCAGCACTTCCTGAATCACCAGCCGATCGTTCACCGCACTGACGTCAACTCGCGGCCCAACCACTACTGCGTCAATGACTTTTTTGCCAATATATTGCTCCATCATCGCCAGCTTATCGACCAGCGTTAAACTGGCGGCGGGCAGACTCAGTTCGCGACCCAGATTGCCGATATACACCATTGGCGCTGGGGTGCGCCGCAGCGCCTGCGCCAGTTCATCCAGCAGCAGGCAAGGCATCAGGCTGGTATAAAAACTGCCAGGGCCAATCAGAATCAGATCCGCGTCATTAATGGCCTGTACCGCTTCCCGCGTCGCCGGAACGTTTGGCGTTAACATGATCTCCTGCGGCGGCGTCGCTAACTGATCGATATTCACCTCGCCATAAATCTCATGCCCCTGATCGTCAATCGCCATCAGATCTACCGGTAGCTCCGACATCGGGATCAGCTGCGCGTCCACTTTAAGCAGATTACGAATTAAATTAATCGCTTCCAGAGGCCGCACGCTCAGGTGATCTAACGCCTTTAACATCAAATTTCCGAGGTTATGACCAGAAAGTTCGCCATTACCGCCAAAACGGTACTCAAACATAGCGGATGCGACGCTGGGTTCGGTAATTAACTGATTCAGACAGTTGCGCATATCGCCCCAGGCGATCCCGCCTTCCGAGCGGCGAATACGGCCAGTTGACCCCCCGTTATCTGTGGTAGTCACAATGCCGGTCAGGCGCGAACCTAATGAAGAAAGCGAGGAGAGGACGCGTCCTAATCCATGCCCTCCGCCGAGGGCAACGACACGATCAAGGTCAGCCAGCGTACGATTGCGCATAAAAATTCCTGAAGTCAAATAAGCAGCGCTACAGTAGCGCAAGTCGCGGGTTTTCAGCAATTAGCCGACCGGCTAAAAGACAATTAATTATTCCCGACTACCCCTTTATAGCGAGGGCGTTACCACGGCTAAATGATATATATCAATGTAAAAGTGTGATTTTCACGTATTCTATCGCTAAATAGCACGATCATATCGCTATGTATATGTTTATATAGCGAAAGCGTGATGGCGAAATTGTCATTTACACGCTAGTATCGGCGTAACCACAGTAAACACTCTAGCCTCTGCACCTGGGTCATTTTTGATATGGTGCTTTGGCCGTGACAACGTTTAACGTTTGCCACCAGGGCGCAGGAAGAAATGACTCCGCCTCCCGTATTTGGAAAGGTGTACATGGCTTCACAACTTACCGATGCTTTCGCGCGTAAGTTTTACTACTTGCGTTTGTCGATTACCGATGTGTGTAACTTTCGTTGCACCTACTGCCTGCCGGATGGCTACAAACCTGGCGGCGTCACTAACAACGGTTTCCTTACCGTCGATGAAATTCGTCGCGTTACGCGCGCTTTTGCCAGTCTTGGCACGGAAAAGGTGCGTCTTACCGGCGGCGAGCCTTCATTACGCCGCGATTTTACCGACATCATTGCCGCCGTGGGTGAAAATGATGCTATTCGCCAGATCGCAGTGACCACTAACGGTTATCGACTGGCGCGCGATGCCGTGAACTGGCGCGAAGCGGGGCTGACGGGCGTCAATGTTAGCGTGGATAGTCTGGATGCGCGTCAGTTCCATGCGATTACCGGTCAGGACAAATTCCGCCAAGTGATGGCGGGCATCGATGCCGCCTTTGACGCCGGTTTCGAAAAGGTGAAAGTCAACACCGTGCTGATGCGCGACGTGAATCACCATCAGTTGGATACCTTCCTTGCCTGGATTCAGCCTCGCCCCATTCAGCTACGCTTCATTGAACTTATGGAGACGGGCGAGGGGAGCGATCTCTTCCGCAAACATCATATTTCGGGTCAGGTATTACGCGACGAGCTGATTAAGCGCGGTTGGATCCACCAGCTCCGCCAGCGCAGCGATGGCCCGGCGCAGGTTTTTTGTCATCCCGATTACGCCGGTGAGATCGGTCTCATTATGCCGTATGAAAAAGATTTCTGCGCCACCTGTAACCGCCTGCGTGTTTCGTCCGTCGGTAAGCTGCATTTATGTCTGTTTGGCGACGGCGGCGTGAGTTTACGCGACCTGTTACAGGATGACGCGCAGCAATACGCGCTTGAGAAACGTATTTCCGACGCGTTGCGGGAGAAAAAGCAGACCCATTTCCTTCACCAGAGCAATACTGGTATTACGCAAAATTTATCTTACATTGGCGGTTAATCCTTAATAAGGAGATTTCAGATGAGTCAGGTCAGCGCTGAATTTATCCCGACCCGCATCGCTATTCTTACTGTTTCCAGCCGACGCGGCGAAGAAGACGACACCTCCGGTCATTATCTGCGTGATTCGGCGCAGGAGGCCGGGCATGAAGTGGTGGCGAAAGCCATCGTTAAAGAGAACCGTTACGCGATTCGCGCCCAGGTTTCCGCCTGGATCGCCAGTGATGAGGTGCAGGTCGTATTGATAACTGGTGGGACCGGTTTGACCGAAGGCGATCAGGCGCCGGAAGCGCTGTTGCCGCTGTTCGATCGTGAAGTGGAAGGATTTGGCGAAGTGTTTCGCATGCTCTCGTTTGAAGAGATCGGTACCGCAACTCTGCAGTCGCGCGCGGTAGCTGGCGTGGCGAATAATACCTTGATTTTCGCCATGCCGGGCTCCACAAAAGCGTGCAGAACCGCATGGGAGAATATCATTGCGCCGCAGCTGGATGCCCGTACACGCCCATGTAATTTTCACCCTCATTTAAAGAAATAACGATGTCGCAATTAACCCATATAAACGCCGCAGGCGAAGCGCACATGGTGGACGTTTCCGCGAAAGCGGAAACCGTTCGTGAAGCGCGTGCGGAAGCATTCGTTACCATGCGTAGTGAAACGCTGGCGATGATTGTTGATGGCAAACACCACAAGGGCGATGTTTTCGCGACTGCCCGTATTGCCGGTATTCAGGCCGCCAAACGCACCTGGGAGCTGATCCCGCTGTGCCACCCGCTACTGCTAAGTAAAGTGGAGATTCAGCTGCAGGCCGAGCCGGAGCATAACCGCGTGCGTATTGAGTCTCTGTGCCGTCTGACCGGTAAAACCGGCGTCGAAATGGAAGCGTTAACCGCGGCGTCCGTCGCGGCGTTAACCATCTACGACATGTGTAAAGCGGTACAAAAAGATATGGTAATTGGTCCGGTGCGCCTGCTGGCGAAAAGCGGCGGCAAATCGGGGGATTTTAAGGTGGATGCGCATGATTAAGGTGCTTTTCTTCGCCCAGGTTCGCGAGCTTACAGGAACTGACGCGCTGGAGCTTCCAGCAGATTTTTCCACCGTTGAGTCGCTGCGACAGCATCTGGCGACAAAGAGCGATCGTTGGGCACTGGCGCTGGAAGACGGCAAGCTGTTGGCGGCGGTCAACCAGACGCTGGTAAGTTTTGACCATCCGCTGACGGCGGGCGATGAAGTGGCGTTTTTCCCGCCAGTCACGGGGGGCTAACATGCGTGAAACGCGAATTGTAGTCGGCCCTGCGCCGTTTAGCGTCGGGGAGGAATATTCCTGGCTGGCGGCGCGCGACGAAGACGGCGCAGTCGTCACCTTTACCGGAAAAGTGCGCAATCATAACTTGGGCGATAGCGTTAAGGCGCTGACGCTGGAGCATTATCCCGGCATGACTGAGAAAGCTCTGGCGGAGATCGTCGCGAAGGCGCGTTCCCGCTGGCCGCTGGGGCGGGTCACGGTGATTCATCGCGTTGGCGAATTATGGCCGGGCGATGAGATTGTGTTTGTCGGCGTCACCAGCGCGCACCGCAGTAGCGCGTTCGACGCCGGTCAGTTCATTATGGATTATCTGAAAACCCGTGCGCCGTTCTGGAAGCGTGAAGCCACGCCGGAAGGCGATCGCTGGGTCGAAGCGCGCGACAGCGACCAGCAGTTGGCGAAACGTTGGTAGCAGAATGTGATACGCTTTAGGGTATCATTTCCACACAGGAGTTCATCATGGACAGATTTCCACGATCTGATTCAATAGTGCAGGCGCGATCCGGCCTGCAGACCTATATGGCGCAAGTGTATGGCTGGATGACGGTCGGACTGTTACTGACCGCGTTTATCGCGTGGTATGCGGCTAATACGCCAGCCGTCATGATGTTTGTCTTTTCCAGTAAGATCACCTTCTTTGGCTTAATTATTGCCCAGCTTGCGCTGGTGTTTGTTCTGTCGGGACTGGTGCATAAACTTAGCGCCGGAATGGCGACGACGCTGTTTATGCTCTATTCGGCGCTAACCGGATTGACGTTATCCAGTATTTTTATCGTTTACACCTACTCCTCTATCGCCAGCACGTTTGTGGTGACGGGGGGAATGTTTGGCGCCATGAGCCTGTACGGGTACACCACTAAACGCGATCTTAGCGGTTTCGGCAACATGCTGTTTATGGCGCTTATTGGTATCGTTCTGGCGTCGCTGGTCAATTTCTGGCTGAAGAGTGAAGCGCTGATGTGGGCGGTAACCTATATCGGGGTGGTGGTGTTTGTCGGTCTGACCGCCTATGACACGCAGAAACTGAAAAATATCGGCGAGCAAATAGATACCCGCGATAGCGCTAATCTGCGTAAATATTCGATTCTCGGCGCGTTAACGCTGTACCTGGACTTTATCAACCTGTTCCTGATGTTACTGCGTATTTTTGGTAATCGCCGCTAATTATAGCGATCTCTTAAAATCCTGGCCCTGCGCCAGGATTTTTTTAGGACTATATTTAGGGCGAAACAGCATAAATATCTTAGAAATGTTTTCCTGCGCTTGCCATTCTTATCACCGTGATCATGTGAAGAGTGATAAATGACAAGTGGGACCTCTGGCTGCAATACGTATACGGCAAATAGCATTTATTCCCGCGACAATGTTATCCCTTACCTATTGGTATACTGCGTTGGGACTATGGTGTACCGCCGGCATTATATGGTTAACGTTGTATACTCATTTTTTGATAACTCACGTTCAACCTGTTGTTGTTTTGTGGATATCAGCACTTTTGCTTGGCCTGGGGTATGGGACCGTTACCTGTCTTTCCCGCTTTGGCACTGTTGTCGTAACGTTGATATATATTGCCATCATTACGCTTACCGGCGTGTCATTAGCTTACCTTTTCTCAGGTGGCGCGACCATTTTCGTGATTGTTGGAATCATGTTTAGTCTTAATGCCTTATTTATTTTCTACCTGAATATCAGTTCTGGTCTATTCAGGCCGTTAATTTTTATGGTGGTAAGCGGGATCATCGCTGCGATAGTTGTCAATAGCCTGGTGGCCAGTAGCACTCTGGTCTGGATAGTCAGTATGCTGACGGTATTGGTATGGACATTGATTACAGCACTAGAAAAATCGACACTTCATGGTTATGCCCGCATATTATACCACAGCGAGTTTTCATCCCTGTCTCGTTGCGCTTTATTTGGCGCGCTGACGCTTTACCTTGGCATTATTAATGCTGTGGTTACGCTGTGTCGTTATATCATTTTGATGATTCTGGAAATACTATTATCTTTCAGGCCGTAGGCGTTGCAGGTTTTTTATTCAGGTTGGTGATGATGGGTATAATGAGTAAATTATGTGGCAAACAATTTTGGTTAGCGTTTTGTGAAGCTAAAGACGTCACTCGCGCCATTAAAAATGGCGGCGAGGATTTTAATCAGAAATGCCCGCCAGCGCTGATTTCTCATTTCATTACCGGATTGTCATGGGAACATTCATTACCCAATCCTGCGCCTGTTTGCGCGTTTAGTTTTATGCTTCTTGTGGGAGGTGTGTGCAGTGCGCATTTTGTTTTTGATAAGTTTATCCTGTATTGGCCACTAAATATAATTATTTATTTTGGCAGTGCTATAGGTATGATGCTATGTGTTATGGCTGAGGTATGGCTTATTGCCAAAGGTTTTATCCTGGGGTTGCGCCTCTGCGTTTTACTGTTTTTATTAAATATTATGCTCTGCGGTACTGGATTATTTGACGTGTTGTGCCATCAAAATAGCGAACTAAAGAGTGATCTGGTTATCGCGATTATTATGGTTGTGCTTTGCCGCTGGGTGATGAATGGCGAAACGTTTACGATGATGATTCGTTTCTGCCTGGGGCGTCGATTAGTGCGAGTCGCATTACAAAAATATCTCACCTCACAGACAAGGAAATGATAAGCCCATGAACCTGATGACGTGGCTAACAGGAAAAACACTGGCGGAGCTGGTGAAAAAAGGGCAGTTGATCCCGCCAGAAATTAAGTTACCTGTGTATCCGGCCAGCCACTACAAAAAAAACTGGTATGAACAAGGTATTCCTCACGGAGGCGTTATTGGGCTTACGGCGATCATGATGACCATGACATGGATCGTCAGTATAAACATGGTTATTGCGCAGTTTGAGCTGCACAATAAAAAGCATCTGGAGCTGGTCTTCTTCCTGGCCGTGGGCTATATCGCTTTTCTTACCCCGTCAAATCAGCTCCTGCTTAAAGGAAGAATGAGCGGGGTCATTATTTACCGCTATGCGCTATTGCTGGCCATTATTTCCGTTACGTTGGCAACGTTCTGTACCCTGTCATCAGTATTCATGGGCGAGTTTCACGAAGTGCTCCTGCTGCTGTTTAGCTGGTCATTGCTGCTTTTTTCCCGCTTACAGATGAATACGTCTTTTTTCTCAGCATATGTTTATTTTTACCGGATAAAACGCGTTGTGCTGGAAAGCGAAAACGCGTCTGCTTAAATTTATTTCGCCATCGCCCGCTCGTTTTTCGCCCGCAGCTTCTTCGCCCGGCTCTCCAGGATCAGGTAGCACACCAGCGCCAGCAATAGGGGAATAAAATAGTAAAGCACGCGGTACGCGAGCAGGGCGGCGATAATCGTGCCTTGCGACGTATGTTCGCCCGCCAGCAACGCGATGAATACGGCCTCCAGCACGCCGATGCCTGCCGGAATATGCACGATGACGCCCGCGATACTGCTCACCAGCAGTACGCCCAGCACAAAGAAATAGTTCACATCCTGACCCATCAGCAGCCAGATGATGGCGCCCATCGCCATCCAGTTCGCGCTGGAGATCGCCATCTGCGCCAGCGCGAATTTCCATGACGGCAGCACCAGTTTCTGTCCTTTAATCGTCATATGCCGCCGCTTCGCAAAGGCGCAAAACCACAGATAGACCGCGATAATCAACAATAAAACGATACCGAGAATTCGTAGCGTGCCTTCATCGATATACCAGTGGTCGGGAAGCTGGACAATGCCGAAGGTAAAAATGATGCCGCCAAGCAGAATATAGCCTAGCCAGTTAGTGGTAATGCTGAGTGAGAAAATGCGCGTGATAGTACTGCCGGGCAACCCGAGGCGAGAGTATAGTCGGTAACGCATCCCGATCCCGCCGACCCAGGTGCTGAGCGTCAGGTTAAAGGCATAGCAGACGAACGATACCAACATCACCTGTCGCTTCGCCAGTTTATGGCCGCAATAAAGCCGTCCAAGCAGGTCGTAGCAGCCGTACAGAAGATAGCTAACGATCACCAGTCCCACAGCGCTTAAAAGCGCCGTGCGGTTATAGTCGCGGATGACGGTCCAGACATCGCCCCAGTCGACCTTTTTAGCATAAACCACCAGCAGGACGACGACCGCAATAAAAAACAGCCAGGTCAGCACTTTTTTAGCCAGCCGCCAGCGCGGATGCGATTTAGCCATTAGGGCTTCACTCCTGTATTTTCTGGATCAACGCGATCCTGGGTTTCCATTTCTGGCTGGGCAGGCGGGGGAACCTGCGCCAGATGCGGGGTATGCGCAGGTAGCCAGCCGACCAGCGCCGGGAAATGACGTAAAAAGTGGAACGCCAGCACGCTTTTGGTCAGGTTCCACCAGGTGCGTTTCGGCAGCATAGACTCATCGACCTGCTTACAATCATTCACGATGATGCCTTGTAAATTATCGCGCAGGGTCTGGTTAAAGGTACGATCGTGAATGATCAGGTTAGCTTCAAGGTTAAGCGACAGGCTGAGCGGATCGAGATTACTCGACCCTACCGTGGCCCAGTGATCGTCCATCAGCGCCACTTTGCCATGCAGCGGACGGCGTCGGTATTCATAAACCTGCACGCCGCCCTTCACCAGATAGTTATAGAGCAACCGCGCGCCGACTTTGACTATCGGCATGTCTGGTTCCCCCTGGACAATCAGTTTTACGCTCACGCCACGGCGGGCGGCTTTACGCATTGCGTGGAGCAAGCGATAGCCGGGGAAAAAATAGGCGTTAGCGATAATCACTTCACGCTTTGCCTGGGTCAGCATTTTCAGATAATGACGTTCGATATCGTCGCGGTGTTCTTCATTATCCCGCCAGACAAACAGCGCCTGCGCTTCGCCGGGGTGGCGGTTTTCTTCGGCCTGATGATGGCGCTTCCACCAGCGGCGCGCGGGGCTTTGCCCCGGCAAATTCTCGACTTCGAATTGCAGGATATCGGCCACAACAGGCCCTTCGACCCGTACCGCGTAGTCTTGTTTCGCCTGCGGGCCGTAATCCGACATATGCTCGGCGGAGTAGTTAATGCCGCCGACAAAAGCAATACGATCATCAATCACCACAATTTTGCGGTGCATTCGGCGGAAGATATTGGTTCGCAACCCCAGTAGACGCGGGCGGGGGTCGTAATAGCGAAAAATCACGCCCGCCGAGGTTAATTCGCCGACAAACGCGTCGCTGAGATCGGGAGAGCCGTAGCCGTCGAGTAATACTTCGGCTTTTACGCCGCGCTGTGCGGCTTTTAGCAGAGCGGCATGGAGTTTTTTACCCACCTCATCTTCAAATAAGATAAAGGTTTCCAGAATGATTTTTTGCTGTGCCTGAGCGATAGCCTCAAACACGGCAGGATAGAACTGGTCGCCGTTTTCCAGTAGCTGAATTTGATTACCTTCACGCCAGCCGCATTTCATAGATGGATCTCCGCGCTAAGGGGGGCATGGTCTGATAAATGTCGCCAGTTCCGCAGCGGCAGCGCCGTAGGAGAACTGGCGTTCGCATTCTTGACGTAAATACGATCGAGTCGCAGCAGCGGCATACTCACCGGGAATGTGCGCGCCGGTCGGCCATGGGCACGGGTGAATATCTCCTCCAGCCCGGCCGCGTTTAACGGCGGGCCGGCCTTTTGCCGCCAGTCATTAAAGTCTCCGGCCACCAGCACCGGTTCTGATTCCGGCAAGGCATTCACCCATCCCGCCAGCATGGTTAACTGCGCCTGGCGGTGGCTCTCCCGCAGGCCGAGATGTACGCACATGACGTGGATAGGGCGGTTGAGCATGGGCGGCGTAATGCGGCAATAGAGCACGCCGCGTTTTTCGCTACCGCCGACCGAGACGTCGCGATTTTCATAATGTTCAATGGGATAGCGAGAAAGAACCGCGTTACCGTGATGGCCTTCCGGATAGACCGCATTGCGGCCATAGGCGAAATCGCTCCACATGGTGTCGGCCAAAAATTCATAGTGGGTAGTGTCCGGCCAGTTTTCGATATGCAGCGGATGTACTTCATGCGCGCCCATCACTTCTTGCAGACAGACGATATCGGCGCCAACCGTTCTGACGGCGTCGCGTAGCTCCGGCAGGATGAAGCGTTTATTAAAGGCGGTAAAACCTTTGTGCGTATTAATTGTGAGCACTTTGAATGAAAAATTTCGCGTGTGTTGAGTCATTTTCTTCCTGTCCGCGTCACTATCCTGATTGAAATAGTGTAGTCGTCGTCACAAAAAGATGCGGTCTTACGGAATTTTCCGTAAAGTTCGGTACTCTGAATAATGAGAGAAAAATGCTTCAGGAGAAAAGCCATGAAGTGGCAACAACGCGTTCGTGTCGCAACCGGCCTCGGTTGTTGGCAGATTATGTTGCATTTACTGGTAGTGGCGATGCTGGTAATAGGCTGGATGAGCGGCACATTAGTGCGCGTCGGCCTGGGATTATGCGTGCTTTATGGCGTGACGGTACTGCTGATGCTGGCGTTGCAGCGCCATCATGAGCAACGCTGGCGCGATGTGGCGGATGTGCTGGAAGAGCTGACTACCACCTGGTACTTCGGCACCGCGCTGATTGTCCTCTGGCTGCTATCCCGCGTATTGCAAAACAATGTTTTGCTGGCGCTGGCGGGGCTGGCTATCCTGGCCGGGCCCGCCGTGGTCTCGCTACTGGCGAAAGATAAAAAGCTACATCACTTTGCGTCTAAACATCGCATACGCCGCTGAACCCGTGGTGGCCGCTATCACCAGTAGCGGCCACAAACTTCCCCAGACAATTCCCAGACTCGCATCCTTAAGATAAATTTGCTTGGTAATATCAGTAAAGTGGCGGATAGGATTTATCCACGTCAGGTTTTGCAGCCAGACCGGCATATTTTCCACCGGCGAGACATACCCCGAGAGCAAAATCGCCGGCATCATAAAGACAAAGACGCCGATAAACGCCTGCTGTTGCGTGGCGCAAAGCGATGATATCAGCAAGCCAAAGCCTACCAGCGACAGCCCGTAAATCACCATCGTGAAATAAAACAGCGCTAACGAACCGGCGAAGGGGATTTGGTATGCCCAAATGCCGATAGCCAGCACGATCGTGGCCTGGAAGGTCGCGACAATCAGCGCCGGCACCGCTTTACCAACGAAAATCTGCCAGGTGGTGAGCGGAGAGACCAGCAGCTGATCCAGAGTGCCTTGTTCACGCTCGCGGGCGACGGACAGCGAAGTGACGATCATCACGCCAATAGTGGTGATCATGGCGATCAGCGAGGGCACCACAAACCACTTGTAGTCCAGATTCGGGTTATACCAGTTGCGTACCACCAGTTCGCTATTGTTGGGCTTTGGCTTGCCGTCCATCAATGTCTGCTGATACTCCTTGACGATCTGTTGCAGATAATTGGCGGCGATTTGCGCGCTATTGGAGTTACGTCCATCAAGAATGAGTTGCATCGGCGCTGGCTGGAAGGTATCCAGATTCCGCGAGAAATCCGCCGGGAAGCGCACCAGCAGCAGCGCTTTTTGCGTATCAATAGTCGGCTGGATCTCCTGCGGACTGTTCAGCAATAGCACATGGGTAAACGCTTTCGCGCGGGCAAAGCGCTGGGTAAGTTCTACCGAATGTTTGCCGTTATCTTCGTTATAGATGGCGATAGTCGCGTTAGTGACTTCAAGCGTCGCGGCGAACGGAAACAGGATGACCTGAATCAGCACCGGCAGAATCAGGATCGCGCGCGTTTGCGGTTCGCGTAAAAGCGATTGCAGTTCTTTGCGAATTAACGTCCATAAACGATGAAACATGTCCGTCCTCTCAGTCCAGTTTGTAGGCCTGATAAGCAAAGCGCATCAGGCATAATGCCGGATGGCGGCGTGAACGCCTTATCCGGCCTACGACGACAATTATCCATACACATATTTAATCCAGCCGTCGTTTGGTTTTTAGCCACGTCAGGCCAATAAACATCACCGCCGAGGCGATTAAAAACAGTACGTTAACGCCTAACACGACCGGAATATTGCCGGCCAGAAACAGACTTTGCAGGGTGCTAACAAAATAGCGCGCCGGAATAATATAGGTCACCGCGCGGATCACCGCAGGCATACTGTCTATCTGGAAGATAAACCCGGACAGCATAATTGAGGGCAAAAAGGCGGCGTTCAGCGCCACCTGCGCGGCGTTAAACTGGTTGCGAGTGATGGTGGAAATCAACAGCCCCATCCCCAGCGTACTCAGTAAAAACAGACTGGTGATGATAAACAGAATCACCAGCGAACCGCGATACGGCACGCCGAGAATAAACACCGATACCAGCATACAGAGCAGCATCGCCAGCATACCGAGAAAGTAATAGGGAATAAGCTTACACAGCAGCAGTTCAACACGCGTCACTTCGGTTGAGAGCAGCGCCTCCATCGTGCCGCGCTCCCATTCGCGGGCAACGACCAGCGAGGTGAGGATTGCGCCAATTACCGTCATGATAATGGTCACCGCCCCAGGAATAATAAAATGCTGACTGATCGCCGCCGGGTTAAACCAGTAGCGTGTCTGGACGTCGATGAGCGGTTCAAAGGTGTCGCCGCGATCTTCCGCCCGCTGCTGTTGCCAGATTTGCCAGATGCCTTCCACATAACCCTGAACGAAGTTGGCGGTGTTTGGCTCGCTGCCGTCGGTAATCACCTGAATCGGCGCGCTGTCACCGTCGCGCGCCATTTGCTGCGCGAAATCCACCGGAATCACCACCAGTCCGCGAATGCGTCCGGCCTGCATTTTTTCAATTAATTCATGGCGGTTATCGCTAATGGTCGCGTCGATATAGGGTGAACCGGTCATCGCATGAGTGAAATCCAGCGCCTCCTGGCTTTGTTGTTCAAGCAGAATCCCCACCCGCAGCTTGCTGGAGTCGAGGTTAATACCGTAACCAAAAATAAACAGCAACAGCAGCGGGATCACCACCGCAATCAGCCAGCTACTGGGATCGCGCACGATCTGGCGCGTCTCTTTGACGCACAACGCACGCACGCGGCGCCAGGAGAGAGACTTACTCATGCGTATGCTCCTTATCCCAGTCATTGATGAGAGTGATAAAGGCCTGCTCCATCGTCGGATCGGCCTGTTGCTCATCGGCGGCCTGCGCTTTGAGATCGTCCGGCGTACCGCTGGCGATAAGCTTCCCGTGATAAACCAGTCCGATGCAATCGCAATATTCCGCCTCATCCATAAAGTGGGTCGTCACCATTACCGTGACCCCTTTTTCCACCATACTATTAATATGCAGCCAAAATTCACGGCGGGTGAGGGGATCAACCCCGGACGTTGGTTCATCAAGGAATAAAATATCCGGTTCGTGCATCAGCGAGCAGGCCAGCGCCAGTCGCTGTTTAAAGCCCAGCGGCAGCGCATCGGTGGGATGCGACGCGATGCTTTTCAGACCAAACGCTTCACTCATGCGCTGAATTTTTTCATTTTGCGCGCGGCCCCGCAAACCGTAGACGCCGGAGAAAAAACGCAGGTTCTGCTCAACCGTCAGGTTGCCGTAAAGCGAAAATTTTTGCGCCATATAGCCCAGATGCTGACGGGCTTTGCCGGAGCTGACTTTCAGGTCCATATCCAGCACCAGCGCCTTGCCGGACGTCGGCACCAGCAGGCCGCACATCATTTTAAAGGTGGTTGATTTACCCGCGCCGTTCGGGCCGAGCAGGCCAAAAATCTCGCCGCGCTGTACGACGAAATTAACATGGTCCGTGGCCGCGAAATCGCCAAATTTTTTCGTCAGTTCCTGCGCTTCAATCACCGTTTCGCCAGCAGTGCCTTCAACCGTATGCAGGATTGAACCCAGCGGAGACTCCGAGGTTCCCGCTCCGCCAAGCAGATCGATAAACGCATCTTCGAAGCGCGGCGCGGTCTCATTGAGGGTGATTTCCGGCATCCCTTCGGCCTGACGAATATCTGCTGCGGTCGCCTCTTTTTTCAGGATCAGGCGTACCGAACGTCCCTGAATCATGCCGTCGCTCACCTGCGGCAGTCTGAGCGCTCTCTGTAGCAACTTACGGTTGTTTTCCTGTGGACTGCTCATCAGAAAGCTACGACCGGCCATCGTTTGCGTCAGCGCTTTAGGTTCGCCCTGATAGAGCAGCTCGCCTTCATTCATCAGCAGTACATCGCGACACTGTTCGGCTTCATCCAGATAGGAGGTGCTCCATAAAATCAGCATCCCGTCGCCCGCCAGTTCGTGGACCATTTGCCACAACTCGCGCCGTGAAATCGGGTCAACGCCAACGCCCGGTTCATCCAACAGCAGCACTTTCGGTTCGCCGACCAGCGTACAGGCCAGCCCCAGTTTTTGCTTCATCCCGCCGGACAATTTCCCCGCCAGACGGCCAGTGAAAGGGCCGAGGGCGGTAAACTCCAACAAACGGGCAAAGGTCTTTTCCCGTATCTCGCCGGTAACGCTGCGTAAATCGGCATAGAGATTAAGGTTCTCCATGACGGTAAGATCTTCATACAGGCCGAATTTCTGCGGCATATAGCCCAGAACCGCGTGCAGCTCGCTGTCGTTTTGTATCGGGTCGAAGCCTAATACTGACGCGCTGCCGCCATCGGCTTTGAGCAGGCCCGCCAGCATACGCATCAGCGTGGTTTTTCCTGCGCCGTCCGGCCCTACCAGCCCGGTGACATAACCGGAATGAATGGTACAGTCGAGCGGCGCGACGGCGGGTTTATCCATTCCCGCAAAGCGCTTCGTCAGACCGTGCAGCGTAATAACGGCCTCACTCATGCCGTGCCTCGTCATTAAATTTCACCGTGACTGGCATCCCCTGGCGTAACGCATCGTCCGCATCGGTGACGATAATGCGCAGGCGATAGACAAGATCGGTACGCAGATCCGGCGTTTCGACGGTTTTCGGCGTAAATTCCGCGGTGGGCGAAACGAAACCAATCTTGCCGTGGTAAGGTTTGTCAGGACGACCGTCGGTATATAGCAGAATGTCGCGCCCCGGTTGCGTCTGACTGAGGTTGCGTTCATCGACATAGGCGCGCACCCAGACGGGGCGGGTCAGCGAGAGCGTTAATACCGTGCTGCCGGCGCTCAGCATACTGCCAGGCTCGACCGCGCGGGTGAGCAAGGTTCCGTTGGCAGGCGCGATAAGCGTGGTGTCCTGCAAATCAAGCTGCGCCTGCGCCAGTTGGGCCTTTGCCTGTTCCAGGCTGGCTTTCGCCTGGGCGATATCCTGTTCACGATTACCGGTACGGTACTGGCTCAGTTTATCCTGCGCGGACTTCAGCGTCGCCTGCGCCTGATCGCGCGATGAGCGGGCGTTTTCCAGATCGTTAGCGGAAATGGTGCGGCTTTTCCACAATCCTTGCTGACGGTTATAAAAGTTTTGCGCGTAGTCATAGGCGGCTTGCGCCTGTCTGACGGCGGCGGCGGCCTGGGCTATCTCTTCATCGCGATAGCCTGCCAGCATCAAATCATATTGCGCCTGCGCGACCGACACGCCAGCTTTCGCCTGCATTAGCGCGTTTTCGTATGGCGCGTGATCCAGTTCGCCGAGCACCTGTCCGGCTTTGATAGTATCGCCTTCATCAACATTCAGCGACGCCAGCCTGCCGCCGACGCGAAAGCTGATATTGACGGTACGGATATCGACATTACCGTATAGCGTCAGCCCATCGTCCTGCCGACTTTGATACCACCAGGTTCCACCGGCAATCACAGCGACGATCGCTGCGATTGCCAGTCCGATAACGACAGGTTTTTTCATCAGTCCAGACTCCTTTGCGTTAAACCGTGCAGAATAAGATCGATGTGGCAGGTTACCGTCTGGTAAATCAGCTCCGCTTTTTCTTCATCAAACTGCGGCCAGCCGGTACGTAACAGAATAGTTTCTTTGCCGAGACGGAACGCCAGCACTTCGCCCAGTAAGGCATGGGTATGCAAAATCATGCGCGTATCATTGGCGTCGCAGCCGGTATAAGCGGCAACCAATCTTGTCAGATGGGTGTGCAACGGATCGATAACCTGTTCATGGACCAATTGATAGGCCGACGTGGGAGAGAGCTGCTCGCGTGAAATAAATTTGCTCAGGTTAACGGTGTCTTCCTGCGTCAGCAGCATAATCATGTTCTTGCAGGCGAGCAGAATGAGTTCGCGTATGGCGTCCCGGTCAGGGGCAGGCTGGCTAAACAGACGTTCCGCTTTTTCAGCATGGGGGCGAAATTTTTCGCCAAGAAAATCGGCAATCCACTGGGCGCAGGCGAGGTATAAATCCTCTTTTGAGCCGAAATAGTAAGTAATGGCGGCAATATTTTGCCCCGCCAGCGCGGCGATATCGCGCGTGGTGGCATGGAGGCCATACTCGCCAAACTGCGCCAGTGCGGCGGCAATGAGCTGACTTTTCGCCTGCTCGCCCTTGGTGGTCGTGGTGGGAATATTCATCACACGCCCTAATTTTTAATCAATCGATTGATTAACTTTAGGCGCACATTTCAGGTTTGTCTACCGCCAGCTATTAGATCTGAAATCCTTCGCGGCTTAGCTCTTTGGAAACCCAATTAAAGAATATCCTCACTTTCTCTTTTTGTTCATTGTGGTGTGGCAAAACGAAGTGGTGAGCGTTAACCGGCATACTCACGTCAGTCGTAAAAACGGGCGCCAGGTGGCGTTGGCTAACGCTTTGTCCGGCCAGTAAATTGCTTTCAAGAATAATACCCATGCCCATACGTGCAGCCTCAATGCTCATATAGGAACGGTCAAAATTAAAAATAAAGTTTTTATTCCAGCCGCGAACCTTATGCCAGGACAGCCAGTTGCTCCAGTTGATCAGCGTGCTATCTGAATGAATAAGATCGCAACCCAGTAAATCTTCAATGTTTTGAATGCTATGACTCGCTAAATAAGTCGATGATGTATAGGGGAGCATACGTTCATTTTTTATGGTTTTGACGACCAGCGTCGGCCATTGTGAAAGGCCGTGGCGGATATCGATATCGATATTATCACGGGAGAACTGAATACTTTCGTAAGAACAGGTCAGGCTAATTTTAAGCTCAGGCCAGGCCTGGCGAAATTTATTCAGACGGGGCATCAACCATAGTAATCCAAAACTCGGTGCTGAATGTATGCGTAAATAATCCTGGTGAATATCATTTATGACCTGGTTGGTAGCCTGTCCAATAATGTTTAACGCCCCCGAAACCTCTTTTAAATATTTTTCACCAATCGCGGTCAATACGACGCCTTTACTGCTGCGCGAAAAAAGTTTCTTTCCCAGATACTGTTCCAGACTGGCTATCTGATGGCTTACCGCGGAGGCCGTAACATTGAGATTTTCAGCTGCCAGATTCAGGCTGTTGGTATCAGCCACTTCAATGAATGCCTGGATATTGCGTAAAGATGGTACAGGCAAGCTTTTATTCTGTAGTGGCTGGTTCATGATTATCTCCGGTGAATGGAATGATGATCGCCCAATTTTATTACCCCAGGAAGTAAATTCAGCGGTTACTCCCCTAATACCTGGTCAGCTTAACATAGGCGAAAAATAAGTTATGGGGTAATTCGTGATGAAGTTAACAGTTTTATCTGCCATTTCTGTCGGTCAAGCTGATTCAACAATAATTTGAATCCAGTCACGAAGCAAATTTTCCTCATTCATAATTGAGGTTTTTTGAATACCGTTTCTTTTGGGGATTGTTATATTGCAACCACAGGCCTGATAACAAGGCGCGATGCGGTAAGGTTCGCGAAAAAAACATATACCCAAAATAATTCGAGTTGCTTAAAGGCGGCAAGGGAGTGAGTCCCCAGGAGCATAGATAACTATGTGACTGGGGTGAGCGACAAATCTGCCGGGAGCAGATTTGAACGTCGCGTGCGACGGCCCGTCAGGGCGAGGCCCATGGATGGGCCGAGTATCCGTAGCCAACACATAAGCAACTTGAAGTATGAAGGGTATAAACAATAATGAGGATACCCTATGTCACGTATAGATACTGTAGTCTGTACTGACGCCAGGAAGACAAAATATCGTTTGGTGGTTTTGACGATGATTTTCCTGGTGTATGCAATAAATTACGCCGACAGAACCAATATCGGCGCGGTGCTGCCGTTTATCATTGATGAGTTTCATATCAACAACTTTGAAGCCGGGGCCATCGCCAGTATGTTTTTCCTTGGCTACGCGGTAAGCCAGATCCCGGCAGGTTTTTTTATCGCCAAACGCGGCACGCGGGGGTTAGTTTCACTATCAATTTTCGGCTTTTCCGCTTTCACCTGGCTGATGGGCACGGTAAGTTCGGTGTTTAGCCTGAAGATGGTGCGACTGGGACTGGGGCTTAGCGAAGGACCATGCCCGGTGGGGCTGGCTTCAACCATTAATAACTGGTTTCCGCCGAAAGAGAAAGCCACGGCAACCGGCGTTTATATCGCGGCCACCATGTTTGCGCCGATTATCGTGCCGCCGTTGGCGGTGTGGATTGCGGTCACCTGGGGCTGGCGGTGGGTCTTTTTCTCCTTTGCGATCCCGGGGATCGTGGCGGCGATTGCCTGGTATTTACTGGTTAAGTCAAAACCTTCAGAGAGCGGATTTGTTTCGCAAAGTGAACTGGAAGAGATTAATGCCGGGCGTGATATCCATAAAAACACCGTGCGGGAAAATATATTAATTGCCGATCGTTTCACTTTGCTGGATAAAATTATTCGGGTGAAAAAAATGGCGCCTATCGATACGGCAAAAGGATTATTTACTTCCAAAAATATCCTCGGTGACTGCCTGGCCTATTTTATGATGGTTAGCGTGCTGTACGGCTTATTAACCTGGATTCCGCTCTATTTAGTGAAAGAGCGCGGTTTTGATGTCATGAGTATGGGGTTTGTAGCCAGTATGCCGTGCATCGGCGGGTTTATTGGCGCGATTGGCGGCGGATGGATTTCGGATAAAGTATTAGGCCGTCGTCGTAAGCCAACGATGATGTTTACTGCTATTTCTACCGTGGTCATGATGTTAATTATGCTGAATATTCCGGCAAGCACCTGGGCGGTATGTGTTGGGTTATTCTTCGTCGGTTTATGCCTGAATATTGGCTGGCCCGCATTCACAGCATACGGTATGGCGGTTTCGGACACGAAAACTTATCCCATTGCCTCTTCTATTATCAATAGCGGCGGCAACCTCGGCGGGTTTGTCGCTCCGATGGCTGCGGGTTTTCTACTTGATAAGACCGGCAGCTTTAATTCTGTATTTACCTATTTCGGTATCTGCGCAGCAATTGGTCTGGTGGTTATTCTCTTCCTCGATGAGCCACAATAACGGAAATATATCCTGTTAATTAATATGACGTAATGTCATGGAGTGAAAATATGTTATTAAAAGATAAAGTCGCCATTATTACTGGCGCGGCCTCCGCACGCGGTTTGGGTTTTGCTACCGCGAAATTATTTGCTGAAAACGGCGCTAAAGTGGTCATTATCGACCTCAATGGCGAAGCCAGTGAAGCCGCAGCTGCGGCATTAGGCGAAGGTCATCTCGGGTTGGCGGCAAACGTCGCTGACGAAGTTCAGGTTCAGGCGGCAATTGAACAGATCATGGCTAAATATGGTCGGGTCGATGTACTGGTGAATAACGCCGGTATTACTCAGCCGCTGAAGCTAATGGACATTAAGCGCGCTAATTATGACGCGGTGCTTGACGTCAGCCTGCGCGGCACGCTGTTGATGTCACAGGCGGTTATCCCGGTCATGAGAGCGCAAAAATCCGGCAGCATTGTCTGCATCTCCTCCGTTTCCGCCCAGCGCGGCGGCGGTATCTTCGGCGGCCCGCACTACAGCGCGGCAAAAGCCGGCGTGCTCGGTCTGGCGCGGGCGATGGCGCGTGAGCTTGGCCCCGATAACGTCCGCGTAAACTGCATCACTCCGGGGCTGATTCAGACCGACATCACCGCCGGTAAGCTGACCGATGAAATGACGGCCAACATCCTTGCCGGGATCCCGATGAACCGCCTGGGCGATGCGGTAGACATCGCGCGCGCCGCGCTGTTCCTGGGAAGCGATCTCGCGTCCTACTCCACCGGTATCACCCTGGATGTTAACGGCGGCATGTTAATTCACTAAGCGAGGCAATGAGATGAAGATGACCGAATCACAAAAAGTCGCCGCAGCGGCGTGGCGCATCCGCCGCTACGCCCTGCAAATGGGGGAAGTTCAGGGACAGGGCTATATCGGCCAGGCTCTGGGCTATGCCGATGTGCTGGCAACCGCGTTCAGCCACGCGATGACCTACCGTCCGGAAGACCCTGAGTGGGAAGGGCGCGACCGCTTCCTGCTCTCTCACGGCCATTACGCCATCGCCTATTATGCGGCGCTGCTGGAAGCGGGAATTATCCCGGAAGAGGAGCTGGAAACCTACGGCTCCGACGACAGCCGACTACCGATGTCGGGGATGGCGACCTACACGCCAGGAATGGAGATGTCCGGTGGTTCGCTGGGGCAGGGGCTGTCCATTGCCGTAGGAATGGCGCTCGGGCTGAAGCAAAAAAGTAGTACCTCCTGGGTTTATAACTCTATGTCGGATGGGGAACTGGACGAAGGTTCAACCTGGGAAGCGGCGATGTCGGCAGCCCACTATGGCCTGACTAACTTGATTAACATCGTTGATGTTAACAAACAGCAGGCGGACGGCGATTCGCGCAAAATCCTCGGCTTTGAGCCGCTGCATGAAAAATGGGCCGCTTTCGGCTGGTACGTACAGCGCGTGGACGGTAACGATCTGGCTGCGGTGATTGCGGCCTTTGACAACGCGAAAAGTCATGCCGGCAACCAGCCGCGGGTCATTCTCTGCGACACGCTGATGGGCAAAGGGGTGCCGTTCCTCGAAACCCGCGATAAGAACCATTTTATTCGCGTCGATGCTGACGAGTGGCAAAAAGCGATTGCGGTGCTGGACGCTAACAAACCGGAAGGAGTGCTGTAATGAGCCAGAGTAAACCACGTTTAAAAACGTCCGCGATGATTGCTTCTATCGCCGATGAAGGCCAGGCGACGATCCCTGCACCGTTTGGCGTCGCGCTGTCAAAACTGGCGGCGCAGCGCCCTGAAATCGTCGGTATGACCGCGGACCTGTCAAAATATACCGATCTACATATTTTCGCCCAGGCTTTCCCGGATCGCTTTTTCCAGATGGGAATGGCGGAACAGCTGCTGATGGGAGCGGCGGGGGGCATGGCGAAAGAGGGATTTATTCCCTTCGCTACCACCTACGCTGCGTTTGCCACCCGTCGCGCCTATGATTTTATCCATCAGGTGATCGCCGAAGAGCATCTGAACGTGAAGATCTGTGCAGCGCTGCCGGGCCTGACGACGGGTTATGGCCCAAGCCACCAGGCAACCGAAGATCTGGCGATTATGCGCGGCATTCCCGGCATGGTTATCGTCGATCCTTGCGATGCGCTGGAGATAGAGCAGGCGGTACCGGCAATTGCTGACCATAACGGCCCGGTGTATATGCGCCTGCTGCGCGGTAAGGTGCCGCTGGTGCTGGATAAGTACGACTATCAGTTTGAGCTGGGCAAGGCGAAACTGCTGGAGGACGGCAATGATGTGCTGATTATCTCTTCCGGGCTGATGACCATGCGTGCTCTGGAGGCGGTTGAAAAGCTACGCGCCGATAATATCAGCGTGGCCGTACTGCACGTGCCGACAATCAAGCCACTTGATGAAAAAGCGATTATTGAGCAGGCGTCGAAGCCCGGTCGCCTGGTGATGACCGCGGAAAACCATACCTCGGTCGGCGGGTTAGGGGAGGCGGTTGCCGCGCTGCTGATGCGCAAAGGCGTACGCTGTGAGCTGGATACCGTTGGTTTGCCTGACGAATTCCTGCTGGCCGGCGCGCTGCCGACGCTGCACGATCGCTACGGCATCTCCACCGCGATGATGGTAGAAAAAATTAAGCATCGTCTGCGTTAATGACTTTCGCCGCCGCGTCCTGCGGCGGCGCTTCTCTGTTTCCGTTTGAGGTTTCCATGTCGATTAATTCCATTGAAGAATTAAACGCGCTGGTTGCGCGCGTCAAAAAAGCCCAGCGTCAGTACGCGAGTTTCACGCAACAACAGGTAGACAAAATCTTCCGCGCCGCCGCTCTGGCCGCCGCTGATGCCCGCATTCCGCTGGCCAAAATGGCGGTCGCCGAATCTGGTATGGGCATCGTAGAAGACAAAGTGATTAAAAACCACTTCGCTTCCGAATATATCTATAACGCCTATAAAGATGAAAAGACCTGCGGTGTGCTGTCAGAAGACGACACTTTCGGGACCATTACGATTGCTGAGCCTGTCGGTATTATTTGCGGTATCGTTCCAACCACTAACCCGACCTCTACCGCGATTTTCAAGTCGCTGATTAGCCTGAAAACGCGTAACGCCATCATCTTTTCTCCGCATCCGCGCGCTAAAGAGGCAACCAACCAAGCGGCAGATATCGTTCTGCAAGCGGCAATCGCTGCCGGCGCGCCGAAAGATCTGATTGGCTGGATCGATCAACCTTCCGTAGAACTGTCTAACGCGCTGATGCACCACCCGGATATTAACCTGATCCTTGCGACGGGTGGTCCAGGCATGGTGAAAGCAGCATACAGCTCCGGCAAACCGGCAATCGGCGTAGGCGCAGGTAACACCCCGGTAGTGATTGATGAAACTGCTGACATCAAACGCGCTGTGGCGTCAATCCTGATGTCGAAAACCTTCGATAACGGCGTAATCTGTGCTTCTGAACAGTCTGTTGTCGTTGTTGATTCCGTCTACGATGCCGTGCGCGAGCGTTTTGCGAAATGCGGCGCGGTGATTCTGAATAAAAAAGAGAGGAAAGCTGTAGGCGGAGTATTGCTCAAAAATGGGGCGCTGAATGCGGCAATTGTCGGCCAGTCAGCGGCTACAATCGCAGAGATTGCCGGCATTTTTGTGCCTGAAAACAGCAAGGTTCTGATAGGGGAGGTGAGTGCAACGGACGTCTCTGAGCCTTTCGCTCACGAAAAACTCTCTCCGACGCTCGCCATGTACCGAGCAAAAGATTTTGCCGATGCGGTAGATAAAGCGGAGCAACTGGTCGCAATGGGCGGTATCGGTCATACCTCCTGCCTGTACACTGACCAGGATAACCAGCCAGAACGCGTTGCTTACTTCGGTCAGATGATGAAAACCGCGCGTATCCTGATCAACACCCCGGCCTCTCAGGGTGGTATCGGTGACCTGTACAACTTCAAACTCGCACCTTCCCTGACGTTGGGTTGTGGTTCCTGGGGTGGTAACTCCATCTCTGAAAACGTTGGTCCGAAACACCTGATCAACAAGAAAACCGTTGCTAAGCGAGCTGAAAACATGTTGTGGCACAAACTTCCGAAATCTATCTACTTCCGCCGTGGCTCTTTGCCCATCGCGCTGGATGAAGTGATTACCGATGGCCACAAACGTGCGCTGATCGTGACTGACCGCTTCCTGTTCAACAACGGCTACGCAGACCAGATCACCTCTGTGCTGAAAGCGGCTGGCGTTGAAACCGAAGTCTTCTTCGAAGTTGAAGCCGACCCGACGCTTTCCGTTGTTCGCAAAGGCGCTGAGCTGGCGAACTCCTTCAAACCGGACGTGATCATCGCGCTGGGCGGTGGTTCCCCGATGGACGCCGCGAAAATCATGTGGGTCATGTACGAACATCCGGAAACCCACTTTGAAGAGCTGGCGCTGCGCTTTATGGACATCCGTAAACGTATCTACAAGTTCCCGAAAATGGGCGTGAAAGCGAAAATGATCGCCGTCACCACCACTTCCGGTACCGGTTCTGAAGTCACACCGTTTGCGGTTGTGACCGACGATGCAACCGGTCAGAAATATCCGCTGGCTGACTACGCCCTGACCCCGGATATGGCGATTGTCGACGCCAACCTGGTGATGGATATGCCGAAGTCCCTGTGTGCGTTCGGTGGTCTGGATGCGGTAACTCACGCTCTGGAAGCTTATGTTTCCGTACTGGCTTCTGAGTTCTCTGACGGTCAGGCTCTGCAGGCCCTGAAACTGCTGAAAGAAAACCTGCCGGCGTCTTACCACGAAGGGTCTAAAAATCCGGTTTCGCGTGAACGTGTTCACAGTGCAGCGACTATCGCCGGTATCGCGTTTGCCAACGCCTTCCTCGGTGTATGTCACTCCATGGCGCACAAACTGGGCTCTCAGTTCCACATTCCGCACGGTCTGGCGAACGCCCTGCTGATTTGTAACGTTATCCGCTATAACGCGAATGACAACCCGACCAAGCAGACCGCTTTCAGCCAGTACGATCGTCCGCAGGCACGCCGTCGTTACGCTGAAATTGCTGACCACCTGGGCCTGAGCGCGCCGGGCGACCGTACCGCCGCTAAGATTGAAAAACTGCTGGCATGGCTGGAAAGCATTAAAGCTGAGCTGGGCATTCCTAAGTCTATCCGTGAAGCAGGCGTGCAGGAAGCTGACTTCCTGGCACACGTTGACAAACTGTCTGAAGATGCCTTCGATGACCAGTGCACCGGCGCTAACCCGCGTTATCC
>NZ_JBEUJY010000022.1:0-60675 GCF_043356775.1 Salmonella sp. SJTUF15581
ACCTCCTGCCTGTACACTGACCAGGATAACCAGCCAGAACGCGTTGCTTACTTCGGTCAGATGATGAAAACCGCGCGTATCCTGATCAACACCCCGGCCTCTCAGGGTGGTATCGGTGACCTGTACAACTTCAAACTCGCACCTTCCCTGACGTTGGGTTGTGGTTCCTGGGGTGGTAACTCCATCTCTGAAAACGTTGGTCCGAAACACCTGATCAACAAGAAAACCGTTGCTAAGCGAGCTGAAAACATGTTGTGGCACAAACTTCCGAAATCTATCTACTTCCGCCGTGGCTCTTTGCCCATCGCGCTGGATGAAGTGATTACCGATGGCCACAAACGTGCGCTGATCGTGACTGACCGCTTCCTGTTCAACAACGGCTACGCAGACCAGATCACCTCTGTGCTGAAAGCGGCTGGCGTTGAAACCGAAGTCTTCTTCGAAGTTGAAGCCGACCCGACGCTTTCCGTTGTTCGCAAAGGCGCTGAGCTGGCGAACTCCTTCAAACCGGACGTGATCATCGCGCTGGGCGGTGGTTCCCCGATGGACGCCGCGAAAATCATGTGGGTCATGTACGAACATCCGGAAACCCACTTTGAAGAGCTGGCGCTGCGCTTTATGGACATCCGTAAACGTATCTACAAGTTCCCGAAAATGGGCGTGAAAGCGAAAATGATCGCCGTCACCACCACTTCCGGTACCGGTTCTGAAGTCACACCGTTTGCGGTTGTGACCGACGATGCAACCGGTCAGAAATATCCGCTGGCTGACTACGCCCTGACCCCGGATATGGCGATTGTCGACGCCAACCTGGTGATGGATATGCCGAAGTCCCTGTGTGCGTTCGGTGGTCTGGATGCGGTAACTCACGCTCTGGAAGCTTATGTTTCCGTACTGGCTTCTGAGTTCTCTGACGGTCAGGCTCTGCAGGCCCTGAAACTGCTGAAAGAAAACCTGCCGGCGTCTTACCACGAAGGGTCTAAAAATCCGGTTTCGCGTGAACGTGTTCACAGTGCAGCGACTATCGCCGGTATCGCGTTTGCCAACGCCTTCCTCGGTGTATGTCACTCCATGGCGCACAAACTGGGCTCTCAGTTCCACATTCCGCACGGTCTGGCGAACGCCCTGCTGATTTGTAACGTTATCCGCTATAACGCGAATGACAACCCGACCAAGCAGACCGCTTTCAGCCAGTACGATCGTCCGCAGGCACGCCGTCGTTACGCTGAAATTGCTGACCACCTGGGCCTGAGCGCGCCGGGCGACCGTACCGCCGCTAAGATTGAAAAACTGCTGGCATGGCTGGAAAGCATTAAAGCTGAGCTGGGCATTCCTAAGTCTATCCGTGAAGCAGGCGTGCAGGAAGCTGACTTCCTGGCACACGTTGACAAACTGTCTGAAGATGCCTTCGATGACCAGTGCACCGGCGCTAACCCGCGTTATCCACTGATCTCCGAACTGAAACAGATTCTGCTGGATACCTACTACGGTCGTGATTTCACCGAAGGTGAAGTTGCAGCGAAGAAAGACGTCGTTGCCGCACCGAAAGCAGAGAAAAAAGCGAAAAAATCCGCTTAATTCGTTATCTGTTTTAGCATGACAATAACGGCCTCAATTGAGGCCGTTTTTTTGTTTTACCTGTTTATCTGATGCCTGAAGGCGCTATGCTGATCATCTGGCCTACGTGCTCACGGCACGCCCTTCGTCAGGAGGCCTGAATAATGACCTCCAAAGCGCTACAGGGCGTTTTATAAGCCGATCTTTACCTCAGGTATCATATGTGCCGATGACGCTCCTGAATCGCCGTCAGTGAGCCCTCCTCCAGCGCGTCCTTATAATGCTTACGGCAAACTGAAACGTAGCGTTCATTCCCGCCAATAACCACCTGTTCGCCTTCGTTATAAGGCCTGCCGTCCTGATCAAGGCGCAGAACCATACTGGCTTTACGACCGCAGAAACAGATAGTTTTTAACTCCACCAGCTTATCTGACCATGCCAGCAAGTATTGGCTGCCGACAAAGAGCTCCCCACGAAAGTCTGTTCGTAGCCCATAGCAAAGTACTGGAATATCTAATTTGTCGACAACCTCGGATAATTGATAAACCTGCTGGCGAGTCAAAAACTGGCTTTCGTCGACTAACACGCAATGTATTGTCTGCCGCGCGCTCTCGGCACGAATCTCTTCAAACAAGGATGTATTTTGGTTAAACAATTTTGCCGGCGACGACAAACCGATACGAGAGCTGACTTTGCCTGCGCCGAAACGATCGTCGATTTCCGCCGTATATACGACGGTACGCATCCCGCGTTCCTGATAATTGTATGAAGATTGCAGCAGTGCAGTCGACTTACCCGCATTCATTGCCGAATAGTAGAAATATAGCTGTGCCATTGGTCGCAGGACCTCACCTGAGTGAAATAAAGATTGGCGGGATTGTACCATAATTTACCGACGCGACGGCGCGGCTCGCGCTCCGGTGAGTATTAAGAATTGTACAAACATCGCTCACTATACCCAAAATAATTCGAGTTGCTTAAAGGCGGCAAGGGAGTGGGTCCCCAGGAGCATAGATAACTATGTGGCTGGGGTGAGCGAGCGTAGCCAACACATAAGCAACTTGAAGTATGAAGGGTATATACACATTCCTTCACAAATTATGCCGTTAAAATTCATCAACAATGCTTATCATCACCCGCCAATATGAAAACCTTGTACTTATTGTTACCGTTACTCATACCCGGTGCAAAGTAATAGGGTTTTCTTGTAAGGAAAGCTAATACAAGAGATTGATATCTCTGCAATGAGATCGTATTTCATCATGATAAAATGTGACCTGACTCCTAAATTTTTAGCGACAGACGGTGAGTATCCCCCCTGCCAATAAGCTCTTTTTTGTGCGGCGCCTCAAGGAAAATTTAAGTTGAGATAATTAAAACGTGTGCTTAATAAAGCGTAATTTTGAATTCCTTACATTCCTGGCTATTGCACAACTGAATTTATCGCTCTATTATTAGCTCAACAAACCACCCCAATATAAGTTTGAGATTACTACAATGAGCGAAGCACTTAAAATTCTGAACAACATCCGTACTCTTCGTGCGCAGGCAAGAGAATGTACTCTGGAAACGCTTGAAGAAATGCTGGAAAAATTAGAAGTTGTCGTTAATGAGCGTCGTGAAGAAGAAAGCGCTGCTGCTGCTGAAGTGGAAGAACGCACTCGTAAACTGCAACAGTATCGTGAAATGTTAATTGCCGACGGCATTGACCCGAATGAACTGCTGAATAGCATGGCTGCCGCTAAATCCGGTACCAAAGCTAAACGCGCAGCTCGTCCGGCTAAATATAGCTATGTTGACGAAAACGGTGAAACTAAAACCTGGACTGGCCAGGGTCGTACACCGGCTGTAATCAAAAAAGCAATGGAAGAACAAGGTAAGCAACTGGAAGATTTCCTGATCAAGGAATAATTTACTTCCTGGATGCTTAAAATCCCGCCGCTGGCGGGATTTTTTTTTGCCTGAGTTCTCCGCTGACGACCCCAGGCATAAAAAAAGCGCCGGATTTACCAGCGCTTCTGTTAAAAAATTTATAACGTATCGTTACTTCTTAATACCCATTTCTTCTTCAAGCCAGGCTTTAAATTCAGCACCCAGCGAATTATGACGGATGCCATATTCAACGAATGCCTGCATATATCCTAACTTATTACCACAGTCATGGCTTTTACCCTTCATGTGGTAGGCTTCAACCGTTTCTTTTTCGATCAGCATATCGATAGCATCGGTCAACTGAATTTCATCCCCGGCGCCCGGAGGGGTTTTCGCCAGCAATGCCCAGATATCCGCGCTCAACACATAACGCCCGACAATCGCAAGGTTAGACGGCGCGACATCCGCTTTTGGTTTTTCAACCACGCCAACCATCGGCACACTTTCGCCCGGCGCCAGCTCAACGCCTTTACAATCGACCACGCCGTATGCAGTCACATCTTCTACTGGCTCAACCATAATCTGGCTATTGCCGGTTTCATCGAAACGGCGGATCATTTCAGCCAGGTTATCCTGAGACAGGTCGGACTCATATTCGTCAAGAATAACGTCTGGCAGAATAACAGCGACAGGTTCGTTTCCGACAACGGGATGCGCGCACAATACGGCATGGCCCAGGCCTTTTGCCAGCCCTTGACGTACCTGCATAATAGTGACATGCGGAGGGCAAATAGACTGAACCTCCTCCAGAAGCTGACGCTTAACGCGTTTTTCCAGCATCGCTTCCAGCTCAAAACTGGTATCAAAGTGGTTTTCAATAGAGTTTTTAGACGAGTGCGTAACAAGCACGATTTCAGTAATGCCAGCAGCGATACATTCGTTCACGACGTACTGAATTAATGGCTTATCAACCAGCGGCAGCATCTCTTTCGGGATAGCTTTGGTCGCTGGCAGCATCCTGGTTCCCAATCCCGCGACCGGGATAACGGCTTTTTTGACTTTCGAATTAAGGGCAGCCATTTAAAATTCTCCTGGACTGTTCATGTATTGAACGTGTTCATTAATCTGTATCGTGTTCCAGTATATCAGTACCAGAACAAGCCTCAGGTCCAAAAAGGACTTATATTGGTATAATTAAGACAAATACTTATAAATCTGCCGCAGATAGTAACACTCGTCGGGAAAGGCCGGTAAAGCAATTTCCGCTCACTCTTCCGTTTGGTCATTCCGCAGACAACATCAATCGCAGGCGCCCTCCTGCGCCCCATATTTGACACTGCCACGAGTCGCAACGCTGGCTTAATTGGTTAAGGTAGGCGTTACCCAATGTTCCTAGCGGCACGCCGCTGCTAATTTGAACCTGATGAGCGCCCGTATTTAAGGTGGCGTTCAATCCGGCGGAGACGAGAATCAAATTTTTGAGCTCACTGTGATAGTAGCCGACAAATAGCGGGAATTGCCCAGGTAAATTGGCTTGTCTGAGCAGATGATTTACCTGTTTTAATAGCGCGCCTAACTCCGGTAAACGGTGCTTTTGTTGGCCGAGCTGATCCTGCAATAAGCCGTTAAATAGCGCTCGCAGCAACAATGCGGCTAACACGCCGTTATCGCCCGCCCGGGTGACATCCAGGCAATAAAATGCCAGTTCGTTATCAGATAGCGGCGCAATATCCAGCACCAGTCCAGGCTGATCGGCGGAGACGAGCTGCCGGTAATTAATGCGGCAATGGGAAATCACCTGCTGTACCGGGGGCTGCAATTCCTGCAACAATTGCGCTGCGGCGGTTGGATTACTCACCATTGCATCCCAGTCACGAAACAGGCGTTCTTCTTCTTCAACCCGCGAGTTAAACATATTAGGGTATAAGCAAGCGAATACGGTTTCCCGCAAGCGGTTGAGATCTTTTACCGGCTTCAGCAAGACATCTTCAACCCCAAGGCGTAACGCTTTGGCGATATCCGCCATATTTTCTGTTGCGGAAATAACCAGAATAGGCGTCTGGTCTCCGCGATTACGTAAGTTTTCTACCAGTTTGAGACCGTTCATTCTCGGCATCGCGATATCACATATCATGAGATCAGGGGTAAAACGCCCCATCAACTCCAGGGCATCCACCCCGTCGCCTGCCAATGCCGTTGTCGCTCCCAAAGAGGAAAACCACGAATCCAGAAGCGAGCGAAATACAGGCTCGTCTTCAACAATAAGAATCTGTTTTCCGACCAATGGCTGCGTCATGTTCTCTCCCCTGACTGGCTTTAATCAATAGTGGCATGGTATTGCCGCTTGCGCCTGTCAGAATTTGCTTAAGTGATCGTAAAAGGTACATTAAACGTCGGTACGCACCAAGGGTATAAGTTCGTCCATCTTTTTCTCTACGGCTAACTGACCCGCCGCAATAGCGGCATGGGCGCGATGAAAATCCAGCGTAGAGATTTGCGGACAGAATGGTTGAATGAGAATATCAGGCGGATCGCCAGCCATACGGTTACGTTTAAGACGATTTTCCAACACCTGGATGGAGGTTGTCATGATTTCCATTGCCCCAGGCGAACTCACGCCACGGCGTGAAGTCAGGCTGCTGAAACGTTCTTTTAAACGCTTATGCCAGGGCAGCGCATCATCGCTCTCTTCATTGATATTCCCGACATTTACAGAGAGCAAATCTTGCTGCATGAGGTGGGCATCATGTTGCAGGTCTACCGCAATAACGATATCAGCCCCCAGCGCCCTGGTTAACGAAACAGGTACCGGATTAACGACTGCGCCATCTACCAGCCAGTAACCGTTATGCTCAACCGGAGACATCAGCCCTGGCATACTGCACGACGCGCGTACGGCAAGGTGTAGATCGCCTTCAGTAAACCATAGCTCTCGTCCAGTGCTAAGATTCGTCGCGACCGCGCCAAAACGTCTTGAACAGTGGTCAAAATCCGTGACGGGCATAATATCCCGATAGTGATTAAATACGCGTTCGCCGCGAAGCAACCCTCCTCTGCCCCAGGATACATCCATCAGGCGTAAAACATCCCAGTAGCGGAATGAACATACCCACTGTTCAAGCGCCGATAATTTATTACAGGCATACGCGGCGCCGACCAGTGAACCTATTGAGCATCCTGCAACGATATCAATATCAATGCCTGTTTGCTTGAGGGCTTTGATGACCCCAATATGAGACCATCCTCTCGCTGCGCCAGATCCCAGCGCCAGCCCTATTTTCATTTTTCTCATCGTACTTAACGACTTCCCCTGGCTTCAAGACGTAGCAACATCGCCACTGCTCAGTTAACATAATGCCACCCTGGCGTTCAACGCCGTTTTTTATATTCAGGGAGATTATTGTGTCTCAGCCTTGTCCCTGTGGTAGCGCTGACGAGTATAGCCTATGTTGTGGTCGTATTGTGTCCGGAGAACGAGTAGCACCCGATCCGTCACATCTCATGCGCTCTCGTTACTGCGCTTTTGTGATGAAAGACGCAGATTACTTAATTAAGAGCTGGCATCCAACCTGCAATGCGGCCGCGTTTCGTGATGATATCATCGCCGGATTTGCCAATACCAGGTGGCTCGGCCTGACTATTTTTGAACATACCTGGTCAGAAGCAGAAAATACAGGGTATGTTAGTTTTATCGCGCGTTTTTCCGAACAAGGGAAAACCGGGGCGATTATCGAACGTTCTCGTTTTATCAAAGAAAACGGTCAGTGGTATTATATTGACGGTACCCGCCCGCAGTTGGGTCGAAACGATCCCTGCCCGTGCGGTTCAGGCAAAAAATTTAAAAAGTGCTGCGGCCAGTGACGCCTGACAGTATCGATACAGCAAACACTCTCAACAGGATTTTTCCGGCAATGCAATCACTACAACGTAAAGTTCTGCGTACTATTTGTCCCGATCAAAAAGGCCTTATCGCGCGGATTACCAACATTTGCTATAAGCACGAGCTTAATATTGTGCAAAACAATGAATTTGTGGACCATCGCACCGGACGCTTTTTTATGCGGACCGAGCTGGAAGGCATCTTCAATGATTCCACTCTTCTGGCCGATCTGGACAGCGCCTTACCGGAAGGCTCTGTTCGTGAACTCAATCCCGCCGGACGCCGTCGGGTAGTGATTCTGGTTACCAAAGAGGCGCATTGTCTGGGCGACCTGCTGATGAAAGCCAACTATGGCGGGCTGGATGTTGAAATCGCCGCGGTCATTGGCAACCATGAAACGTTACGCTCGCTGGTTGAACGTTTTGAGATCCCTTTCGAACTGGTCAGCCATGAGGGATTAACGCGTGAAGAGCATGACACGAAGATGGCGGACGCCATTGATGCCCATCAACCGGACTATGTAGTGCTGGCCAAGTATATGCGTGTTTTGACGCCAGGTTTTGTGGCGCGCTTCCCGAACAAAATTATCAATATCCACCACTCATTCCTGCCGGCGTTTATCGGCGCGCGTCCTTATCATCAGGCCTATGAGCGCGGCGTGAAAATCATCGGCGCTACCGCGCACTATGTGAATGATAATCTGGATGAAGGCCCAATCATTATGCAGGACGTGATTCACGTCGATCACACCTACACCGCAGAAGATATGATGCGTGCCGGGCGCGACGTTGAGAAAAACGTATTAAGCCGCGCGCTGTATCAGGTTCTGGCGCAGCGGGTCTTTGTTTACGGCAATCGGACGATTATTCTTTAATCGTCAGTAATATGAATTGATTAGCTTTAATCCGTTACGGATGAAAAGTACGCAAACAGTTCATTTCAGGCAAAGGAATGCTTTACAGCGGCGTGTCATTTGATATGATGCGCCCCGCTTCCCGAAAGGAAGCGGGCCAGTATTAAGCATTACCCCGTGGTGGGGTTCCCGAGCGATCATAAGGGAGCTGACTGCAAATCTGCCGTCATCGACTTCAAGGTTCGACTCGAGCAATAGTGAGAGAACGTTGCCGCAGGCAACGGCCCGAAGGGTGAGAAGCTTTAGCTCCGAATAATCCTTCCCGATATAGAATGCAAGCAGCATAATGAATTTATCCCGTGGTGGGGTTCCCGAGCGGCCAAAGGGAGCAGACTGTAAATCTGCCGTCATCGACTTCGAAGGTTCGAATCCTTCCCCCACCACCATTATTCACTACAGCGATGTAGTTAACTCGATGAGCAATGCAGAAGTTTGCACTTGTCGGGGAAGGGTGAGAACCTTCGATTAAGGTTCGGCTCGAGCGAAAGCGAGAGAACGTTGCCAACGGCAACGGCCCGTAGGGTGAGGAGCGAAGCGACGAATAATCCTTCCCCCACCACCATCTTCAAGCTTTACCTACAATTTGAATTACCCCTGGTGGGGTTCCCGAGCGGCCAAAGGGAGCAGACTGTAAATCTGCCGTCATCGACTTCGAAGGTTCGAATCCTTCCCCCACCACCATCACTCCCGTCGCGTATCTTATCCCCGTTAAGCACAGTGTCTCATATCTCTCCGTACGGGGAAGGATGAGAAGCTTCGACTAAGGTTCGATTCGAGCGCAGCGAGAAAGCGTTGCCGCAGGCAACGACCCGAAGGGCGAAGCGCGCAGCGCTGAGTCATCCTTCCCCCACCACCATCACTTCCGTCGCGTATCTTATCCCCGTTAAGCATAGTGTCTCATATCTCTCCGTACGAGGAAGGATGAGAAGCTTCGACTAAGGTTCGATTCGAGCGAAAGCGAGAGAACGTTGCCAACGGCAACGGCCCGAAGGGCGAAGCGCGCAGCGCTGAGTCATCCTTCCCCCACCACCATGACTTCATAAAGCACCAATTTCAAATCAATCAGCACTGCCCCATATCCTTACCCCACAGGCAGACTTCACACCATGGCGCCATAGCTTATTGGTTATCTTATCAATACTTCTTCCTGGCAATCTTTTTCGCCTCCTTTGATTGGTTGATTTTTCGCCTGATGAGATCAAAGGCGGCATATGTCTCGCTAAGTTGATCTGGGGTGAGCGTTCCCTTGAGTCGGTTTCTTTCGGCAATGAGCGCTGAACAATCATCCTTAGATTTTTCCGTATACATACTTGCCATGTAATACCAAATATAGGCCTGCTTATTATCTTTAGGCACACCCTGGCGCCCATGAGCATAAATTTCCCCAAGCGCTGATTGTGCCGGAGTAAACCCCTGTTCTGCCGCTTTAAGGTACCACTTCAGCGCATTCCGGCTATTTTCAGGCACGCCTCTTCCCGTGCTATATGCCACGCCAAGCTGATATTGCGCTTTCGCAAAATCCTGTTTTGCTGCTTTTCGATACCATGCGATAGCCTGTCTGTCGCTTTGCGCGACGCCGCGACCAAATGCAGACATGATGCCAAGATGCGTTTGCGCAGCAGGCAGTCCCTGGCGTGCGGCTTTGCGATACCACGCCAGCGCCTGTTGGTAGTCCTGAGAAACGCCCTCACCCTGCATAAACATCACGCCGATCGCATCCTGCGCCTCGGCCAATCCCTGCGCTGCAGCTCTGCGATACCACTCCAGCGCCAGGTTGTGATCTTTCAATAAGTGATAACCGTTGTAATACCATACGCCAAAATTGTACTGTACCTTTGCCATCACGCGTTGCGCTGTTTTTCGATACCACGTCTGAGAGTGAACCCGGTCAGCGGGATGCGCTTTATCATAGAGCGCATTCAGCGGAATGTGGCCTGGCGTATAGCTGCTTGGTATACCTTCATTAAGCCAGTAAACTGCCTGACGATAATCCTGAGGCACGCCTTCACCATAAAAATAGGCAACGCCGAGATAAAGTTGCGCGGGGTAGTACATATTTTCCGCCGCTTTACGCATCAAGATCGCCGTTTGCTGATAATCCTGAGGAACGCCCTGACCGTGGGCGTACATTACTCCAAGCTTAAATTGTGCTGACGAAGCTGAACCCTGTCCGCGGACAACGCCCGCATCATTGGTTGGAGAGGCGGCTTTTCGATACCACTCCAGCGCTAGCTGGGTATTTTGGGGAAACCCATCGCCATACATATAGGCATCACCGAGGATTTCTTGCGTACTACTATCCCCTAGCTCTGCCGCCTTGCGATACCACTCCAGCGCTTTTTGTCGACTAAGTGGAAAATTTTCACCATAGTTGTAATGATAGCCAAGGATGAAATAGGAAAAATCAGAACCTTGTTTACCCGCTTTCTCCAGCCATTTTATGGCTAGTTTATAATCAGGCTTAACATATCGCCCCTCCGCATACCAGCTTCCAAGCGAGAACTGCGCGCTTTCATCTCCTTGTTCCGCTTTTTGCTCTAATTCCTGAACGTACTGGCATTCTTCCGAGTCGGGGGGATAGCGATCCTCGCAGACAGCAGCGTGAGCCATTTTTGAAATAAATATATTTAATATTATTATTTTGAAAATTGATGAAAAACGCATACAACTATCCTTATTGTCGTTTATGGCGTGATTATATGCTGCATCATCCTTTTTCTGCTTACAAAAAACTCGCACAGATGCTGAATAAACTCAGAAACAAAGAGTCCGGATTCAGATGCCAGACATGGCAGATCCGCTGTAAACGAAACAAGGCGGCGGTCGATAAGGCATTTATGCCGCACTCCGGCAAACAGCCATAAAAAAACTCCGCCGAAGCGGAGTTTAGGGCATCGAGAGAAAATCAGTGACGCGCACGTACAATCTGGTATTTGCGGGTCAGATACTCGACCGGCACGCTCCAGATATGCACCAGGCGCGAGAATGGGAACAACAGGAACAGCGTCATCCCCAGTACCAGGTGCATACGGAAGATAAAGGCCACACCGTCCAGATGTGCGGATGCGCCACCGTGGAAGGTCACAACTGACTGCGCCCACCCGACCAGCTTCATCATTTCACTCCCGTCCATATGCTGGGCGGAGAACGGAATGGTCAGCAGGCCCAGCGCGCACTGAATCACCAGCAATGAGAGAATCAAAATATCTGCGCCGGTAGTGGTGGCGCGGACACGTGGGCTGAACAGACGACGCTTGAGCAGTAAAATACCGCCAACCAGCGTCAGCACGCCGCAGGCGCCGCCGGCAATCATTGCCATCTTCTGCTTCACGTCGACCGGCAGAAAATCTTCATACATCCAGTGCGGCGTTAACATGCCCAGGAAGTGACCGGCGAAAATACCCAGAATCCCAATGTGGAACAGGTTTGACGCCTGGTTCATTCCTTTGCGATCCAGCATCTGACTGGAAGCCGCCCGCCAGGTGTACTGGCCGTAGTCGTAACGTAACCAGCTACCGATCAGAAATACCGATCCGGCAATGTACGGGTAGATATCAAAGAAGAACATATTCAGGAAGTGCATTAGTGCTGTCCTCCGGTGGTGATATTCAGATATTGCGGCGCCACGGCACCGGCAAAACGACGCTGGTGAGCGGAGATTTCCGACTCGCCACACCCTTGATCGGCGAAGAATTTCACCTGCTCTTCTTCCCAGACCGCATCCAACGCCTGTGGGGTATCATCACGTGCTTCATTCGCAATTTTTTCAGCCACTTTGTCGCTGTCGATAACGGTATTCGCCAGTTTTAACAGCAGATCGAACAGCACCGCATAACGGCTGTCACGCTGTTGCAAACGTGCGCTGAGCAGCGCCAGAATCGGCGCGATATCCTGTAAACCCCCTAACGCTTCGCTTTTCGGCAACTGCGCAAGGTATTCCAGATACAGCGGCAGATGATCGGGAAGTTCGCGGCTGTCGAGCTGCAAACCGTGCTGTTCATACTGTGCCATCAGGTCAACCATCGCCTGACCGCGATCGCGGGATTCCCCGTGTACATGTTCAAACAGCAGCAGCGATGTGGCGCGACCACGGTCAAACAGTTCGCTATAAGCGGCCTGTACATCCAGCAGGTCCTGCGCGGTTAAATCGCGCAGGAAAACGCCCAGAGTCTGGGCATCCTCTTTATCCAGGTTCTCAGATGACGCGAGCGCATCGAACAACTCCTGCTGATGCTGCCACAGGGCAGCATCCGGGTACTCGAGCAGACGCGAAACAATGACGAGTTCAATCATGCGTGCGGCTCCGTTTTGCTGGTCACATCAACAGCGTCGATGCGGCGGCTGTTGAACAGATTGAATTTGGTATCAGACCCGTGGCAACCATCGCCGAAGGTAAAGCCACAACCGCTTTTCTCCGGGAATGCGTCACGCGCCAGTTCACGATGGCTGCTCGGCACCACAAAGCGATCTTCATAATTAGCAATTGCCAGGTAACGATACATTTCCTGCGCCTGGGCTTCGCTTAAACCCACCTCTTCCAGCGCGCGGGTATCCACTTTACCGTCTACGGTTTCCGCACGTTTGTAGTGACGCATCGCCAGCATCCGTTTCAGCGCCAATAGTACCGGCTGGGTGTCGCCAGCGGTCAACAGGTTCGCCAGGTACTGCACCGGGATACGCAGACTGTCTACATCCGGCAGAATACCGTTGCTGCCCAGTTCACCCGCGTCGGCTGCAGACTGAATCGGTGACAAAGGCGGTACGTACCAGACCATCGGCAGCGTGCGGTATTCCGGATGCAGCGGCAGCGCCAGCTTCCAGTCCATCGCCATTTTGTAAACCGGAGACTGTTGTGCAGCATCGATGACGCTCAGTGGAATGCCATCTTTTAGCGCCTGTTCAATGACAGCCGGATCGTTCGGATCGAGGAACACGTCCAGTTGACGCTGGTACAGATCTTTTTCGTGCTCGGTGCTTGCCGCGCTTTCGATCGCATCGGCGTCATACAGCAGTACGCCGAGATAACGGATACGACCCACACAGGTTTCGGAGCAAACGGTCGGTTGACCCGCTTCGATACGCGGGTAACAGAAGATACACTTCTCAGACTTCCCGCTCTTCCAGTTGAAGTAAATCTTCTTGTACGGGCAGCCGGTGATGCACATACGCCAGCCGCGGCACTTGTCCTGGTCGATCAGCACGATGCCATCTTCTTCACGCTTGTAGATAGCACCGCTCGGGCAGGTCGCCACACACGCCGGGTTAAGGCAGTGCTCACACAGGCGCGGCAGGTACATCATGAAGGTGTTTTCGAACTGGCCGTACATCGCCTTCTGCATGTTTTCGAAGTTCTGGTCTTTGGCGCGTTTTTCGAACTCGCCGCCCAGAATCTCTTCCCAGTTTGGCCCGCTGGTAATTTTGTCCATCCGCTGGCCGGTAATCAGCGAGCGCGGACGCGCGATCGGCTGATGTTTGCTTTCCGGCGCGGTATGCAGGTTCTGGTAGTCGTAATCAAACGGCTCGTAGTAGTCGTCGATGCCCGGCAGATGCGGGTTAGCGAAGATTTTACCCAGCAGCAGCGCCCGGTTGCCCATGCGCGGCTGTAGTTTGCCGTTGATTTTGCGGATCCAGCCGCCTTTCCATTTTTCCTGATTTTCCCAGTCATTCGGAAAACCAACGCCTGGCTTACTTTCCACGTTGTTAAACCACGCGTATTCCATACCTTCGCGACTGGTCCAGACGTTTTTACAGGTGACTGAACAGGTATGACAGCCGATGCACTTATCGAGATTCAGCACCATGCCGACTTGTGAACGAATTTTCATTTTACGCTCTCCTGTACCTGGTCATTGCCTTCGCCATCCAACCAGTTAATGTTCTTCATCTTACGTACCACCACAAACTCATCGCGGTTGGAGCCGACGGTACCGTAGTAGTTAAAGCCGTAGGCTAACTGCGCATAGCCGCCGATCATATGGGTCGGTTTCGGCGTAATGCGCGTCACCGAGTTATGAATACCGCCGCGCTGCTGGGTAATTTCCGACCCCGGCAGGTTTACGATACGTTCCTGCGCGTGGTACATCATGGTCATGCCCGCCGGTACACGCTGGCTGACCACTGCACGTGCGGTCAATGCGCCGTTACTGTTGAAGACTTCGATCCAGTCGTTATCTTCAATGCCCAGATCTTTGGCGTCGGTTTCGCTCATCCACACAATCGGGCCGCCACGCGACAAGGTCAGCATCAACAGGTTATCGCTGTAGGTCGAGTGGATACCCCATTTCTGGTGCGGCGTCAGGAAGTTGAGCGCCTTCTCCGGATTACCGTTGGATTTACGCCCCATCACCGCTTTCACCGAGCGGGTGTCGATCGGTGGACGATACACCAGCAAACTTTCGCCGAAGTCGCGCATCCACTGGTGATCCTGATACAACTGTTGGCGACCAGACAGCGTACGCCACGGGATCAGCTCGTGAACGTTGGTATAACCGGCGTTATAAGACACATGTTCATCTTCCAGACCAGACCAGGTCGGGCTGGAGATAATTTTGCGCGGCTGGGCCTGAATATCGCGGAAGCGGATTTTCTCTTCTTCTTTATTGGTCGCCAGA
The DNA here is from genome assembly GCF_043356775.1 of Salmonella sp. SJTUF15581. NCBI lineage: Bacteria > Pseudomonadati > Pseudomonadota > Gammaproteobacteria > Enterobacterales > Enterobacteriaceae > Salmonella > Salmonella sp. SJTUF15581. The sequence continues at coordinate 14,834 of NZ_JBEUJY010000022.1, forward strand.
TGCGTATGGTCGCGACCGGTAAACTCGCTCAGCGCCGCCCAGGCTTTCACCGCCACCTGACCGTTGGTTTCCGGCGCTAACGTCAGGATCATCTCTGCCGCGTCAATCGCCGTGTTGAGCATCGGCTGGCCTTTCGCCGGACCGTCCGCTTTGGTGTAATTAAGCTTACGCAGCAAGTCCATTTCGCTCTGCGTGTTCCAGGCAATCCCTTTCCCGCCGTTGCCGATTTTCTCCATCAGCGGGCCGATAGAGGTAAAGCGTTCGTAAGTCGCCGGGTAATCGCGCTCAACGGTCATGATGTGCGGCGCGGTTTTCCCTGGAATCAGATCGCATTCGCCTTTTTTCCAGTCTTTCACGTCCAGCGGCTGCGCCAGTTCAGCGGCAGAATCGTGCTGGATCGGCAGCGTCACGACGTCAGTCTCTTTACCCAGGTGGCCTACACAGACTTCGGAGAATTTCTTCGCAATGCCTTTGTAGATTTCCCAGTCGCTTTTCGATTCCCAGGCCGGATCTACGGCGGCAGACAGCGGATGAATAAACGGATGCATATCCGAGGTATTCATATCGTCTTTTTCATACCAGGTGGCGGTCGGCAGTACGATATCGGAGTACAGGCAGGTGCTCGACAGGCGGAAGTCCAGCGTCACCACCAGATCCAGTTTGCCGTCCAGGCCATTGTCACGCCACTCCACTTCTTCCGGCTTCACACCGCCCTGTTTACCTAGATCCAGCCCCTGAATACCATGCTCAGTACCCAGCAGATACTTCAGCATGTACTCATGGCCTTTACCGGAAGAGCCAAGCAGGTTAGAACGCCAGATGAACAGGTTACGCGGGTGGTTTTTACCGTTTTCCGGCTGCTCGGCGGCAAAGCGAATCGAACCCTCTTTCAGGGATTTGACGGTATAGTCTACCGGCGTCATACCGGCTTTTTCCGCTTCACGCGCAATATACAGCGGGTTAGTGCCTAACTGCGGCGCCGACGGCAACCAGCCCATACGCTCGGCGCGCACATTGAAGTCAATCAGATGACCGCTATAGCGGGATTTGTCCGCCATCGGCGACAGTAACTCCTCGGCGGTCACCGTCTCGTAGCGCCACTGGCTGGAGTGGTTATAGAAGTAAGAGGTGCTGTTCATGTGACGCGCCGGACGCTGCCAGTCAAGGGCAAACGCCAGCGGCTGCCAGCCGGTCTGCGGACGCAGTTTTTCCTGGCCGACGTAGTGCGCCCAACCGCCACCGCTCTGACCAACGCAACCACAGAACACCAACATATTGATCAGCCCGCGATAGTTCATATCGAGGTGATACCAGTGGTTCAGACCGGCGCCAACGATAATCATTGAACGCCCGTGCGTTTTGTCCGCGTTATCGGCGAATTCCCGTGCGACACGGATGATCTGCGCCCGCGGCACGCCGGTGATCTGCTCGGCCCATGCTGGCGTATACGCTTTGGTATCATCATAACTGGCGGCGCAATTTTCATCGTTGAGGCCGCGTTCCAGACCATAGTTCGCCATGGTCAGGTCATACACGGTAGTGACTAACGCGGTAGAACCATCGGCCAGTTGCAGACGTTTAACCGGCAATTTGTGCAGCAGGACGTTATCCAGCGCCACATGATTAAAGTACTCTGAACCTTCGCCGCCGAAATACGGGAAGCCCACGTCAGCAATCTCATCCTGGCTGCCCAGCAAGCTGAGCTGCAATTCAGTTTCTGCACCGGTAGTCCCGTCGCGCTGTTCGAGGTTCCATTTGCCTTTTTCGCCCCAGCGGAAACCAATTGAACCGTTTGGCGCCACTATTTCACCGTTGCTGTTAATGGCGACGGTTTTCCATTCCGGGTTATTTTCCTGCCCCAGCGAATCAACGAGATCGGCAGCGCGCAGCATACGACCTGCGGCATAATAACCATCACGCTCTTCAAGCATCACCAGCATTGGCATGTCGGTATAGCGACGGACATAATCGGTGAAGTACTGGCGCGGGTTGTCGAGGTGGAACTCGCGCAGCATGACGTGGCCCATCGCCAGCGCCATCGCCGCATCAGTCCCCTGCTTCGGCGCCAGCCACAGATCGCACAGTTTGGCGATTTCGGCATAGTCCGGCGTCACCGCGACGGTTTTAGTGCCTTTGTAACGTACTTCGGTAAAGAAGTGGGCGTCCGGCGTACGGGTTTGCGGCACGTTAGAGCCCCAGGCGATAATATAGCTGGAGTTGTACCAGTCAGCGGATTCCGGCACGTCGGTCTGCTCGCCCCAGGTTTGCGGGGAGGCTGGCGGCAGGTCGCAGTACCAGTCGTAGAAGCTCAGGCAGGTACCGCCAATCAGCGAAAGATAACGTGCGCCGGAAGCGTAGGAAACCATCGACATCGCCGGAATGGGTGAGAAGCCCGCGACGCGGTCAGGGCCATAGGTTTTCACGGTGTACACGTTGGAAGCGGCGATCAGCTCGTTCACTTCCTGCCATGAGGAGCGAACAAAGCCGCCACGACCACGCGCCTGTTTGAAGCTTTTGGCTTTATCGGCATCTTCAATAATTGAGGCCCATGCCTCTACCGGATCGCGATGCAGTTTTTTCGCCTCGCGCCACATCTTCATCAGACGTTTGCGCATTAGCGGATATTTCAGTCGGTTAGCGCTGTAGAGATACCAGGAGTAGCTTGCGCCGCGCGGGCAGCCGCGAGGTTCATGGTTTGGCATATCAGGACGGGTGCGCGGGTAATCGGTTTGCTGTGTTTCCCAGGTCACCAGACCATTTTTGACATAAATTTTCCAGCTACAAGAACCGGTGCAGTTCACCCCATGGGTTGAGCGCACAATTTTGTCATGCTGCCAACGTTGGCGGTATCCGTCCTCCCAGTCCCGGTTTGTTTCGAGAAGCTGGCCGTGCCCATCGGCAAAGGTTTCGCCCTTCTGCTTGAAGTAGCGAAACCGGTCCAGGAATTTACTCATCGGGTTTCTCCTGTGTGGAACCTTACGGCTCTCTGATAAATCGACATTGCTTAACTAAGGGCGAAGGTAACGCGCTGAATGGGCGTGAGAATTGATAACGATCAAGGCGGACAGGGATGCAAATGGCGCGCAAACCTCCTGCATACTCCTTTTGGAGGAGGAGTTTTATTTATATATCTTACTGATTTAATTACATAAAATTAAATTTACGCACGACATGAATGTTAAATTTTCAACAAGTGGGTATTAAGGGGTATCCCCCTGGATGACCGATAAAAATGTGCGTGGTCAGCCCTGTCGCGCCTCTCTTCTTGATTATAAGTATGTTGTAACTAAATGCGGGTAAAAAAAAGCGCGGTCTAACGCCGCGCAAAGGATAATCAAAAGTTACTTTTTATTTTTAGAATGACGTCCATATACCGCCCAGGTAATAACGACGCAGGCGATATAGAAAATAAGAAAGACTTTCATCGCGCCGACTGGCGAACCGGTTAAGGCTAAAGATGAACCAAACGCTTTCGGAATAAAAAAGCCGCCAATCGCGCCAATCGCGGAAATAAAGCCCAGCGCCGCCGCCGTATCGGTCGCCGCTTCACGCATGGCTCTTTCGTCCGACCCGCCTTCCGCTTTTACCCGGTCCATCGTCAGTTTACGGAAGATAACGGAGATCATCTGGAAGGTAGAACCACTCCCCAACCCAGCCGTCAGGAACAGCGCCAGAAATACCCCGTAGAACGCGATAAAGCTACCGCCAACGCCGCCAGTAGGTAATGTCAGGAACAGCAGACCGCTGAAAATCGCCATCAGGACAAAGTTGATAAGCGTGACGCGAGTCCCCCCCAGACGGTCAGAAATTGCGCCGCCTGCCGAACGCGCCAGCGCGCCGATAAACGGACCGAAAAACGCATAATGCAGGATCTGCACATCCGGGAATTGCGTTTTAGACAGCATAGCGAACCCCGCGGAGAAACCGATAAACGATCCGAAGGTCGCCAGATACAGCAGACTCATGATCCACAGATGACCACGTTTGAGCACCGGCAGTTGCTCTTTTAGCGAGGCCTTAGACGTCGCCAGTTCGTTCATGCCGAACCACGCTGCCAGCGTAAAAATGGCCAGGAAAGGCACCCAAATCCAGGCTGCGTTCGCCAGATAGAGCTGAGAACCGTCCGGCTGCTCTACACCGTGGCTGCCAAAGGCGGCAAAGATAGAGAGCGAAACCACCAGCGGCGCAACCAGCTGCATCACACTCACGCCCATATTGCCCAGACCGCCGTTCAGACCCAGCGCGCCGCCCTGCTTTTGTTTAGGAAAGAAAAAGCTGATGTTCGCCATACTGGAGGCAAAGTTCGCGCCGGCAAAACCACACAGCAAGGAAATAATAATGAAAGTGCTAAATGGCGTACTGGTATCCTGAACCGCAAAGCCTAACCATACGCAAGGCACGATGAGGATACCGGTACTGAACGCTGTCCAGCGACGTCCGCCAAATAGCGGCACCATAAAGGAGTAAGGCACCCGTAGCAGCGCGCCGGAAACAGATGGCAGCGCAGTCAACATAAAGAGCTGATCGGTCGTAAAATTAAATCCCACTTTCGGCAGGTTCACCGCCACTGCGCTGAATAGCATCCAGACGCAAAACGCCAGCAGTAAACACGGGACAGAAATCCACAAATTACGGCTGGCGACACGATGGCCGCGCTGCTGCCAGAATGCCGGATCTTCCGGACGCCATTCCGTGATAACAGCGCCAGTTGCCCTTTCCGGGGCGGATGAGTGACTCATAGACACCTCTGATTCTTGATTTGATGTCTGCCACATTAGGGTTTACTGCCGAAGGTAAGTTGATATAAATCAAAGGAAAAGTCGTCATCACCGGCGACTAAAAATAGTTATTACCCTTAATGAGTAGGCTATTTTGGTAAAAAAGCTGTGGTTTTTCACCATGCTGTGTCTGTCTACTCCTTCCCGTCGCAGATACCTCTCTACGGCGGCAATTAAGGAGTAACTCGTTATAGGTATGGGTATACTCCGCTGTATCGTTGAGAATAGCGGCACAGCCGATTGACGCCCCTCTTTTTTGCTACGTTTTTTCGGCGACATTACCCCGAAGAAAGAAGGTAACATGTTTAAACGGTGTTTCTCTCCTCTTACGCTGGTTAACCAACTGGCGCTGATTGTCATGCTCTCTACCGCTATCGGCGTGGCGGGGATGGCGGTTTCCGGCTGGCTGGTTCAGGGCGTACAGGGTAGCGCTCATGCGATTAATAAAGCGGGCTCATTGCGTATGCAAAGCTATCGACTACTGGCAGCTGTCCCGCTGGATGCTAAAGATCAAAAGCTGCTGGATGAGATGGAGCAAACGGCATTCAGCCCGGAACTAACCCGCGCCGCTGAGCGAGACGGGCAGCAGAAGCAGCTTAAAGCGTTGCAGGATTACTGGCATAACGAACTCTCGCCAGGGCTACAGCACGCGCAAAACGCGCACGCGGTCGCAGAAGATGTCACGCGCTTTGTGGCGGGCCTGGATCGCCTGGTGACGTCGTTCGACCATACTACTGAATTGCGTATCGAACGCGTGGTATTAGTTCACCGGGTAATGGCGATCTTTATGGCGCTATTGCTGGTATTTACGATTATCTGGCTACGTGTTCGCCTTTTGCAGCCCTGGAAACAGTTATTATCAATGGCGCGCGCCGTCAGTCAGCGCGACTTTACCCAACGTGCCAATATCAGTGGACGCAATGAGATGGCCGCGTTGGGTTCTGCGCTCAATAATATGTCTGAAGAACTGGCCGAAAGTTATGCGGTACTGGAACAGCGCGTACAGGAAAAAACAGCCGGTCTGGAACATAAAAACCAGATTCTCTCGTTTTTGTGGCAAGCCAACCGCCGACTGCATTCACAGGCTCCGCTATGTGAGCGTCTTTCACCGGTACTGAATGGCCTGCAAAATTTAACCCAGTTGCATGATATTGAGCTGCGAGTCTATGACCTGGAAGATGAAGATAATCACCAGGAATTTACCTGTCAGTCGGACATCAGTTGCGATGATAAAGGCTGCCACCTTTGCCCACGTAGCGCCCTGCCGATGATTAACGGCGGCACCACCTTAAAATGGCGGCTCACCGACTCTCACACCCAATACGGTATTTTGCTGGCGACGCTGCCCTATGGACGCCATCTCAGCCACGATCAGCAACAGTTGGTGGACACGCTGGTTGAACAGCTTACCGCGACTCTGGCGCTCGACAGGCATCAGGAGCGCCAGCAGCAGTTGATTGTCATGGAAGAGCGTGCCACCATTGCCCGCGAACTGCATGATTCTATTGCCCAGTCGCTCTCTTGTATGAAGATGCAGGTGAGCTGCCTGCAAATGCAGGGCGACGTGTTACCGGAAAGCAGCCGTGAGTTACTCAGCCAAATTCGCAATGAGCTGAACTGCTCCTGGGCGCAACTGCGCGAACTGTTAACCACTTTCCGCTTACAGTTGACGGAACCCGGGCTACGTCCGGCGCTGGAAGCAAGCTGCCAGGAGTTCAGCGCCAGGTTTGGCTTTACGGTAAAACTGGATTATCAGCTTCCCCCCCGCCTGGTGCCGTCACACCAGGCGATACACCTGTTGCAAATTGCCAGGGAAGCCCTCAGCAACGCCCTTAAACACTCTCATGCCGACGATGTGGTGGTGACAGTGACGCAATGTGGCAAACAGGTCAAACTAAAAGTGCAGGATAATGGCTGCGGCGTCCCGGAAAACGCCGAACGCAGTAATCACTACGGCATGATCATCATGCGCGATCGGGCGCAAAGTTTGCGCGGCGATTGCCAGGTACGCCGACGCGAGACTGGCGGAACAGAGGTCACTGTTACTTTTATTCCAGAAACAAACTTCACAGAAACCCAGGGAGATACCCATGAATAATCAGGAACCGGCAACTATCCTGTTAATTGACGACCATCCGATGCTACGCACGGGTGTAAAGCAGCTTGTGAGTATGGCGCCCGATATCAGCGTGGTCGGAGAAGCCAGCAACGGTGAGCAGGGTATTGACCTGGCGGAATCGCTCGATCCCGATCTGATCCTCCTTGATTTGAATATGCCGGGAATGAATGGTCTCGAAACGCTGGATAAATTACGCGAAAAAGCGCTGTCAGGACGTATTGTCGTTTTCAGCGTATCCAACCATGAAGAAGATGTCGTCACGGCGCTAAAGCGCGGCGCGGACGGTTATCTGTTGAAAGACATGGAGCCGGAGGACTTGCTCAAAGCGTTACAACAGGCCGCCGCCGGCGAAATGGTATTAAGTGAAGCGTTAACGCCGGTACTGGCGGCCAGCCTGCGGGCCAACCGCGCCACCACCGATCGCGATGTAACGCAACTCACCCCGCGTGAGCGCGATATTCTGAAGCTCATCGCGCAGGGATTGCCAAATAAGATGATTGCCCGGCGTCTGGATATCACCGAAAGTACGGTCAAAGTGCACGTGAAACATATGCTCAAGAAAATGAAGCTGAAATCGCGCGTGGAGGCCGCCGTCTGGGTGCATCAGGAACGCATCTTTTAATTATTGCTCCTGGAACGGTTGCCAATGCGGATTATCGTCCGGCATCGTGATAAACGGTTCAGTCAGCGCGAGCGTGATCTCATTGGAAGAGACACGCTGACCTTTTTCATCCTCAACCACCACCGATAAACGCCAGCGATTTGCCGCGCCTTCGCGGTGATCCCAGGCCGGCATAATGATTGTCCAGCCCTCGGTACTGCGGGTGTCCGTTCCTGCCGTCAAACTTAAGGCCTGTGTATCGCCCTGCCAGCTCAAATGACGAATACCGTGCACGCTGCGCACCTGCAATTTTAACGCAACCGTCTCACCAGGCGTAAGATCCCAGGGCGGCGTCGCCAGAAAAACCGTTAACGTTTTACGCTGCCGATACTCCATTGTCGGCAGCGAGTTACGTTGCGGCGTATCATAGCGGCTACCGCGTAATGACTGGCTTTGCGCCACTTCACTGGTGGCAAGCTGCTTTTTGAGCGGCACGCCGAAGCGGTAGTTAAGCGTCAGCCCCAGGTTATTCTGACTGACCCCGCTCTCGCCCTGTTTGTGCTGGGCGGTCATGGTAAGCAAAGGTACTGGCGTATAGTTGAGACCCAGTTTTAACGCGACAGGATTGTGATACCCCGTTCCGGAGTCAAACAGATCCACGCTATCGCCAAAGTACTGCTCCAGACTAACGCTGGTATTGATATGCTGGTAAAACGGCAGCCGCACTTGCGCGTTGATATCATATCCGCGCGCCATTCGCTGTTCTAAGGTCGCCGTATGCGTCTGCCAGTCGGCAAAAGGCTGATAATAGTTGGCGGATAAACGCAAATATTCTCCCCACGCCTCCGCGCCAAAGCCGGCGCGCTGCAGATTTTCATCCAGCAGATTATCGTAAAAGGTATTATAGCCAAGAAGCCAGCCATCCTGCGCCCAGCGCTGTCCTACGCCAATGTTGCTTACCAGTCCGTCAGTCTGTTGCGTAAGACCAAACTGGCTCCAGGTCAGATAGCGCTGTTTATCCTGTAAAGGGATAAACCAGCTTCCGCGACTGCCGTTAAAATGACCTTCGTTATCGACGTTAATATCCACGCTGGCGCTGCCCCAGGCTGATAGCCAGCTTTCAAGCTGCTGGTTAACCTGCTCGCTGACCACATCGCGTACCTGTCCGAAAGCGAATTGCCTCGCCTGTTCACCGGTATCCAGATCGTTATTTTTCATGCTGGCTTCGCCAAACGCTTTGGCCATCTCGGCAAAATGCTTTTCCCCTTCGTGGGATTCCGGCATCATGCCTAAATCCGGCAGACGGTTTTGCGTGAAAGGGTCTTGCGCCTGCGCACGGATCGTACCGCTGGCAGCCAGCAAGAGAAGCGAGAGTGAGAATGAACGAAAAACAATACGGCTCAACGTGTCGGCAACTTCTACAACAAAAGATAAGAGGAATGGCATCAGAGTAAACCATAACGTGTCCGGACAGGTTTTGCAGCCTTTTCTCGTGCTTCCAGGAATATCCTTATTTTTTCCGCAGAGCGTCCCGGGATTTTATCCACGCATTTGGCGGTACCCGGTTCCCGAGGTAACATAACGCCATTGCCGACAAAATTTCTCAAGGAGAAGGGTTATCCATGCAAAATATCGTCATTATCGCTAACGGCGCCGCCTACGGCAGCGAATCATTATTTAATAGCCTGCGTCTGGCCATTGCGCTGTGCGAGCAGGAAAGCCATCTCGATTTACGCCTGTTTTTGATGTCAGATGCCGTAACCGCAGGGTTACGCGGTCAAAAACCAGCCGAAGGCTACAATATTCAGCAAATGCTGGAAATTCTAACCGCGCAAAACGTACCGGTAAAATTATGCAAAACCTGTGCGGACGGACGTGGTATCACTCCCCTGCCGCTGATTGACGGTGTGGAAATCGGAACGCTGGTCGAGCTGGCGCAATGGACGCTGGCGGCGGACAAAGTGCTGACATTTTGAATCTGTACGCGGGAAAAGCTCCCGCGTCAGGATAGACTTCCGGCAAGAAAATCAGGCCAACACGCGAGTAATACCGCGTTTATTTTTTCTTATGCCATTTATCATCCTCGCCTTTTTCATAATCGTTTTTAACCGCCGCCCAGGCGACTTTATGTGCGGTTTCCTCGCGGCTGGCGTCATCACGACGATCGGCTTTATCTTTATATTGCTCCCAGGCGCTATTAAACGCTTCTTTGTAAATGTCCTGGGCATGGGCTGGAAGAACATTCCGCACATTATCGGGTAAATCACTTTTGGCTTTATACGGCATCAGCGCCTCCGTCTTCAGGGAAAACATTAAGTGTGGTAAACAATGCGTTATTACGCCAGTCGAGGAGGATTTTTGCTTTTTACGGAAATTAACTTTTTGTTATTTAAACACTGTTAAAACAAGATGCTTGTTTTACTGACCTTGAAAGAAAAAAATCGTCTACGCCGTAAAACTACGTAAAAAACCACTAAAAAAATACAAATTTCTGCTATTTTTACCTTCTTTACTCTTTCCAAAATATTAACACCTGCACAAGGGAGACCCTCATGACACATGCCTGTGAGGCGGTGAAAACCCGCCATAAGGAGACTTCGCTTATTTTCCCGGTTCTTGCGCTGGTAGTGCTGTTCCTTTGGGGAAGCAGCCAGTCACTACCAGTGGTTATTGGCATCAATATCCTTGCACTTATTGGTATTTTAAGCAGCGCATTTAGCGTGGTCCGTCATGCCGATGTATTAGCGCATCGACTCGGCGAACCCTATGGATCGCTTATTTTAAGCCTGTCCGTCGTTATTCTTGAGGTGAGTTTAATTTCAGCGCTGATGGCTACCGGCGATGCTGCGCCAACGCTTATGCGCGATACGCTCTACTCTATTATTATGATTGTCACCGGGGGACTGGTCGGTTTCTCGTTGTTGTTGGGCGGGCGTAAATTCGCAACGCAATATATGAATTTATTTGGGATTAAGCAGTATCTTATCGCGCTGTTTCCGCTGGCGATTATTGTGCTGGTTTTTCCAATGGCATTGCCGCAAGCCAATTTCTCTACCGGTCAGGCATTATTGGTCGCGTTAATTTCCGCCGCGATGTACGGCGTATTTTTGTTGATTCAAACCAAAACGCACCAGAGCTTATTTATCTATGAACATGAAGATGAAGGCGATGATGACAATCCACACCACGGTAAACCCTCCGCGCACAGTAGCGGCTGGCATACGGTCTGGTTACTCATTCATTTAATTGCGGTCATTGCCGTTACCAAAATGAATGCCAGCCCGCTGGAGGCGTTGCTGACCAGCATGAACGCCCCGGTCGCCTTTACCGGTTTCCTGGTCGCGTTGTTAATTCTCTCGCCGGAAGGACTGGGCGCGCTGAAGGCGGTACTGAATAATCAGGTTCAGCGGGCAATGAATCTGTTCTTCGGATCGGTGTTGGCGACGATTTCATTAACCGTGCCGGTCGTCACGCTCATCGCCTGGGCGACAGGTAATGATCTGGTGTTTGGTTTAGGTGCGCCGGAAATGGTAGTGATGGTGGCCTCGTTAGTGCTGTGCCATATTTCGTTCTCTACCGGACGTACCAACGTGCTAAACGGCGCGGCGCATCTGGCTTTATTTGCCGCCTATCTGATGACGATTTTTGCCTGATATAAAAAAGCCGGATAGTATCTTATCCGGCCTACACAAGCTAAAAACCGCAATCAGTTCTCGGTATCCAGCTCGTCGAAGCTTTTCACCAAATCATCAATCGCTTTTATCTGGGTCAGGAACTGCTCCAGTTTCGCCAGCGGCAGCGCGGAAGGACCGTCGCACTTCGCGTTAGCCGGGTCCGGATGCGACTCAAGGAACAGGCCCGCCAGACCGACAGCCATACCGGCGCGCGCCAGCTCGGTCACCTGACCACGACGACCGCCCGAGGCGGCGCCAAATGGGTCGCGGCATTGCAGCGCATGGGTAACGTCGAAAATCACCGGCGAGTTGCCGGAGACCTTTTTCATCACGCTAAAGCCCAGCATATCCACCACCAGGTTGTCATAGCCGAAGTTCGCGCCGCGATCGCACAGAATCACCTTATCGTTACCGCCCTCATGGAACTTATCCACGATATTGCCCATCTGACCCGGGCTTACGAACTGCGGCTTTTTCACGTTAATCACAGCGCCGGTTTTCGCCATCGCTTCCACCAGGTCGGTCTGGCGCGCCAGAAACGCCGGGAGCTGAATCACGTCAACCACATCAGCCACAGGCTGCGCCTGGCTGGCTTCGTGGACGTCAGTGATCACTTTTACGCCAAATGTCTGCTTGAGTTCCTGGAAGATTTTCATCCCTTCTTCCAGGCCCGGCCCACGGTAAGAGTGAATAGAGGAACGGTTGGCTTTATCAAAAGAGGCCTTGAACACGTAAGGAATACCCAGCTTCTGGGTAACGGTTACGTAGTGCTCACAAATGCGCATTGCCAGATCGCGTGACTCCAGCACGTTCATACCGCCAAACAGCACAAACGGCAGGTCATTTGCCACCTTAATGTCGCCAATGTTAACCACTTTTTGTTTCATAGGATCGCCTTACACTTATAGGTAAAATGTCGGTTAATTAATGTAGAACAATTTGCTTGTGCGCAATGGTGTTGATCTGCGCACGAATCATTTCGCTGATCGGGTCTTCCGGACACTGTTCAACGAAGTAGCTTAAATCAGTCAGCGCAACGTGTTCACACTCAAGCTGCGCGTAGATCAACCCGCGGTCACGGATTTCGTAAGGATCTTCCGGGTTAAATTGCAACAATGCTTCGCTAACGCGCAGCGCCAGCTCCATTTGCCGTTCCTCCATCAGCGAGGATTTCAGCGTATCCAGTAGCTTACGAATCACTTCGGCGTTATCCGCCTCGTCCAAATCTTCGTTAAACAACTCGGCGACCGGACTAATATTGCCTTTTAACCAGACTTCCAGAGTATGTTCATCAAGCGTTTCACCGTTGAACGGGTTAATCAGCCACATTTCCCCTTCCAGCGATTCAATACGCAAAATCAGCTGCGTTGGGAAGATAACGGGCACCAACGGCAAATCAAGACGGTTTGCTATCCATAATAAAATAGCGCCCAACGATACCGCGCTACCCTGGCGTTTTTTCAGGACTTTATCGAGCCATAAAGCATCAGAAAGACGGTAGACGCCGCGGGAGTCCGTGAACCCCCACTCGCCGTAAAAAAGTGCCAGCAATTTTTCCAGTTGCTCATCCTGAGACAGGAGCTGGCTAATTTCTTCCTGCGCCAGACTGACCAGACGTTCCAGTTCGTCGTAGACAAACTGCGTGGGAAAATCCAGGCGAATCATCTCTGATGCCAGGATCATGCCATCACACAGCGGCGCATTGTTAAATTCGAAATCAGCTAACGACCTCATGACTTACCCCAGTAACGGTATTTTTGTGGTGGCGAGTTTAATGATGATGTACAGCACCACCAGCGCCAGCGGGAAAGCGATAAAACGCGCCTGCTGGCTGCGCGCCTGACGATAATCAAGCGCAATAAAACCCAAAACGATGTAGATGATAACGCCAAACAGTTTTTCAGTCAGCCATGAGCCCGACTCCGTGAATGGCAGGATGTGCGTTTTAACGATTAACCCAATACCGCTAAGCAGTAACAGGGTATCTATGACGGGAGGCACGATTCGTGTCCAGCGCGCGTCGGCCAACGCATGGCCGCAATAGCGCCACCAGTAACGAGCGACAAACAAACTGACGGAGAGCGCAACACAGATAAGATGAAGCGTGAGCAACATTGCAATTGTCATGGCGTAAAACGTCCGCAGGTCACGCGTTCATTACCACCATAATCACGACACGTTTCTACATCCGAGTAACCAGACCGCCTGAAAACCGCTCTTACCGCTTCGCCCTGCTGCCAACCGTGTTCCAGCAGCAGGAAGCCGCCGGGCGTTAACATCTGGCGGGCGTTATCGATAATATGCGTAAGATCCGCCATACCGTTTTCGTCCGCCACCAACGCCGAGCGCGGTTCAAAGCGTACATCGCCTTCGCTAAGGTGCGGGTCCTGCGCGTCAATGTAGGGCGGATTGCTGACAATCATGTCGAACTGCTGCCCCGATAGCGCGCTGAACCAACAACTTTGCAGTATACGCACATTCCGGATAGCCAAATGTTCCGCGTTGCGTATCGCCAGCGCAACCGCATCAGGCATACGATCGACCGCAGTCACCTCGCAATCCGGTCGCTCGCAGGCCAGCGCCAGCGCAATCGCGCCGGTTCCGGTGCCTAAATCCAGAATACGACAGGTTTTGACCGGCAATCGCGCCAACGCCTGTTCAACCAGACATTCGGTATCCGGGCGCGGGATTAGCGTGACGGGAGAAACGAAGAGCGGCAGCGACCAAAATTCGCGTAAGCCCGTCAGGTACGCAATAGGTTCGCCCTGTTTACGCCGCTGCAGCAGATCCGCGAGCTGTTGTTGCTGGACGTCGGTAAGCGGCGTTTCGCCAAAGGCCATGATATACGTCCGCCCCTTGCCCGTAACGTACTCAAGCAGGATCTCGGCGTCGCGCCGGGGGCTGTCGCTGTCCCGGAGCTGGTTTACCGCCTCATGTAGCCAGTGCTGAAAATCCATTATTCCTGCTCGGATAAGGCGGCTAACAGGTCAGCCTGGTGTTCCTGAACAATCGGCTCAATCAGCATATCCAGCTTACCTTCCATCGTTTCATCAAGGCGATATAACGTCAGATTAATACGATGATCGGTCACGCGCCCCTGCGGGAAATTATAGGTCCGGTTACGATCGCTGCGATCGCCGCTGCCAAGCAGGTTGCGGCGCGTTGACGCCTCGGCCTGCTGGCGTTTTGCCGTTTCGGCGGCGTGAATGCGCGCCCCGAGCACCGAGAGCGCTTTCGCTTTGTTTTTATGCTGCGAACGCTCGTCCTGGCATTCCACCACGATGCCGGTCGGCAAGTGGGTAATACGGATAGCGGAGTCGGTGGTGTTAACGTGCTGACCGCCCGCGCCGGAAGAACGAAACGTATCAATGCGCAGATCCGCCGGGTTAATATCAGGCAGCTCGGCTTCCGGCAGCTCCGGCATCACGGCGACGGTACAGGCGGAGGTATGGATACGCCCCTGCGACTCGGTCGCCGGAACACGCTGTACGCGGTGTCCGCCGGACTCAAATTTCAGTCGGCCATACACGCCGTCGCCGCTGATTTTGGCGATGATCTCTTTATAACCGCCATGCTCGCCTTCGCTCATGCTCATGATCTCCACGCGCCAGCGGCGCGCTTCGGCATAACGGCTGTACATGCGGAACAGATCGCCGGCAAACAGCGCGGCTTCGTCGCCGCCTGTGCCGGCGCGAACCTCAAGGAACGCGTTTCGTTCATCGTCCGGATCTTTCGGCAGCAGCAGTACCTGTAACTGTTGCTCCAGTTGTTCGCTTTTTTCTTTCGCTTCGCGCAGTTCTTCCTGCGCCATTTCCCGCATTTCAGGATCGTCGAGCATCATCTGAGCCGTCTCGATATCGTCCTGAACCTGTTGCCAGTCCGTAAAACAGCGAGAAACGTCGCTTAATTGCGCATATTCGCGCGACAATGCGCGAAAGCGGTCCTGGTCGGCGATAATTCCCGCATCGCCCAGCAACGCCTGAACTTCCTCATGGCGTTCGTGCAGGGCTTCCAGTTTGGCAACGATAGAAGGCTTCATAGGCGTAAATTCACCCTGTAAAAAAGTGTGGTGTGTGCTGCTACTCCAGCCCGAGGCTGTCGCGCAGAATATTCAGGCGTTCGTCATCCCCGTCACGGGCAGCCTGTTGAAGTGATTTCGTTGGCGCATGAATCAGGCGGTTGGTCAGTTTCCATGCCAGATCCTGCAAGATGGCTTGCGCATCGCCGCCCTGTTGAAGGGCCGACAGCGCTTTGGTAGTCAGTTCGTCACGAATCTGCTCCGACTGACTACGGTATTCCCGAATGGTCTCGCTGGCCCCCTGGGCGCGTAGCCAGGCCATAAACTCGCTGGCTTCCTGCTCAACAATCGTTTCCGCTTCCACCGCCGCAGCCTGACGCTGCGCCAGATTATGCGAAATGATGCTCTGTAAATCATCGACGCTATAAAGATAAGCGTTCGCCAGTTTGCCGACTTCCGGCTCAACGTCGCGCGGTACGGCGATATCCACCAGCAGCATCGGCTGGTTGCGACGGCTTTTTAATGCGCGCTCCACCATGCCTTTACCGATAATCGGCAGCGGGCTGGCGGTCGAACTGATGATAATATCGGCATCCTGCAAACGGGCGTCGATATCGCTGAGCGAGATAACCTCAGCGCCAACCTCATCCGCCAGGGCTTGCGCGCGCTCGCGGGTTCGGTTGGCGATAATCATCTTTTGTACTTTATGCTCGCGCAGGTGACGCGCCACCAGTTCAATAGTTTCGCCCGCACCAACTAACAGTACAGTGACCGTCGACAGCGATTCAAAGATTTGGCGGGCGAGCGTACAGGCGGCAAACGCGACGGAGACGGCACTGGCGCCGATATCGGTTTCAGTCCGCACTCGCTTGGCGACGGAAAACGACTTCTGAAACATTCGCTCCAGCGCGCTGGCGTTAAGGTGGCCTTTTTGCGAATCCGCAAACGCTTTTTTCACCTGACCGAGGATTTGCGGTTCGCCCAGCACCAGTGAATCCAGACCGCTGGCGACGCGCATCAGGTGGCTGACGGCGTCATTGTCCTGATGCCAGTACAGACTGTTGCGCAGATCGTCCTCGTTCAGGTTATGGTAATCGCATAACCAGCGGATCAACGCTTCTTGCAGGTTATCCTGCTCTTCCACGCTCAAATACAGTTCTGTACGGTTACAGGTTGACAGCACGACCCCACCCTGCACCATTGGCTGCGCAAGCAGGCTGTCCAGCGCCTGATCAAGCGTGTCCGGCGAAAACGTTACGCGTTCTCGCAGCGATACAGGTGCCGTTTTATGGTTAATACCGAGCGCTAAAAGGGTCATGTCTGCGGGAGTAGTACCAGCGTTGATATGGTTAGTCTGCTTGCATCATACAGGATGCGCGTGGTCAATAAAAGAGAGAGCCCCCTTTTGGAGTAATTGGCAGCGCTCGCTAATTTGATGATTTAAGACAACTTGAAAGTAGACGATGTCACCAGGCGGCGCTAGCATTAAAGGCTATAACTGTAACCGATAGCAAAAATTTGCCGAATCGCGGCGCGAACGTTTTTACAGCCTGCAGGTTCAGTTTTCAGGCCTGATAAGCGTAACGCCATCAGACAATTATTGCACCGTATCACAAGGATTCGTCATCACTATGACCCTGCCCGATTTTCGCCTGATTCGTCTACTGCCGTTAGCAAGCCTGGTTCTCACCGCCTGTACGCTTCCTGGGCATGAAGGCCCGGGCAAGAGCCCGGATTCTCCTCAGTGGCGCCAGCATCAGCAAGAGGTGCGTCATCTGAATCAATACCAGACGCGCGGCGCCTTTGCTTACATCTCAGATGATCAGAAAGTCTATGCGCGCTTCTTCTGGCAACAGACCGGACAGGATCGCTACCGCCTGCTGCTTACCAACCCGCTGGGCAGCACCGAGCTGGAGCTTAACGCCCAGCCGGGCAACGTCCAGTTGGTGGATAACAAAGGCCAGCGTTATACCGCCGATGACGCCGAAGAGATGATCGGCAAACTCACCGGGATGCCGATTCCGTTAAACAGCCTGCGGCAGTGGATCCTCGGTCTGCCTGGCGATGCCACCGACTACAAACTGGACGACCAGTACCGCCTGAGCGAAGTGAACTACCGCCAGGATGGTAAAAACTGGAAAGTGGTTTACGGTGGCTATGACAGCAAAACGCAGCCTGCCATGCCTGCCAATATGGAGCTTTCAGACGGCAGTCAGCGCATTAAGCTGAAAATGGATAACTGGATTGTGAAATGATGACCCATTGGCCTTCTCCGGCAAAATTAAACCTGTTTTTATATATCACCGGACAGCGTGCAGACGGCTACCACACGCTGCAGACGCTGTTTCAGTTTCTGGATTATGGCGACACACTCCACATCGAACCGCGTCACGATGGCGAAATCCATTTATTAACGCCGGTTACCGGCGTTGAAAATGAAGAAAATCTGATCGTCCGCGCCGCGCGGCTGTTGATGAAAGTCGCCTCGGAGAGTGGACGCCTGCCCGCCGGAAGCGGTGCGGATATCAGCATTGAGAAGCGCCTTCCCATGGGCGGCGGTCTGGGTGGCGGCTCGTCTAACGCCGCGACCGTTCTGGTGGCGCTCAATAATCTTTGGCAATGCGGGCTTTCCATTGATGAACTGGCGACGCTCGGCCTGACGCTCGGCGCCGACGTCCCGGTCTTTGTTCGTGGCCACGCCGCGTTTGCCGAAGGCGTAGGCGAAATATTAACGCCGGTGAATCCGCCGGAAAAATGGTATCTGGTCGCGCACCCTGGCGTAAGCATTCCGACGCCGGTTATCTTTAAAGATCCTCAATTGCCGCGTAATACGCCAAAAAGGTCAATAGATACGTTACTAAAATGTGAATTCAGCAATGATTGCGAGGTTATCGCAAGAAAACGTTTTCGCGAGGTTGATGCGGCGCTTTCCTGGCTGTTAGAATACGCGCCGTCGCGCCTGACTGGGACAGGGGCCTGTGTCTTTGCTGAATTCGATACAGAGTCTTGTGCTCGCCAGGTGCTTGAGCAAGCCCCGGAATGGCTCAATGCTTTTGTGGCGAAGGGTGTCAACCTCTCCCCATTGCATCGAGAGTTACTCTAACGCATTCGGGTTTCAGGAAGATGGCGAAATGACGAATCGCCGGTCATATATGCCGTATTTGACCGGTGTGAGGCATCGATACCAGCGCACATGAAACGTGAATGAAGACGAGTAAGCCGGGCAAGCTGAGCTTCGGTGACAACGTCACCTTGTTCCAGACGTTGCATCGCGCTCTTTAATACACCGCCTGGATAGGATTTTGCCTGGCCCGCACAGTTTTCGGCAGATTCTTTCCACCAATGGACGCATGCCTGAGGTTCTTCTCGTGCCTGATATGAAGCTTTTTGCTGGTAACGCCACCCCGGAACTAGCACAACGTATTGCCAACCGCCTGTACACTTCTCTCGGCGACGCCGCCGTAGGTCGCTTTAGCGACGGCGAAGTCAGCGTACAAATCAACGAAAATGTACGCGGTGGTGATATTTTCATCATCCAGTCCACTTGTGCCCCAACCAACGACAACCTGATGGAATTGGTCGTTATGGTTGATGCCCTGCGTCGTGCTTCCGCAGGTCGTATCACCGCCGTTATCCCCTACTTTGGCTATGCACGTCAGGACCGTCGCGTACGTTCCGCCCGTGTGCCGATTACCGCAAAAGTTGTCGCTGACTTCCTGTCCAGCGTCGGCGTTGACCGCGTTCTCACCGTAGATCTGCATGCTGAACAGATCCAGGGCTTCTTTGACGTTCCGGTTGATAACGTGTTCGGTAGCCCAATCCTGCTCGAAGATATGCTGCAACTGAATCTGGATAACCCGATCGTGGTTTCTCCGGATATTGGCGGCGTGGTTCGTGCCCGCGCTATCGCTAAGCTGCTGAACGATACCGATATGGCTATCATTGATAAACGTCGTCCGCGCGCGAACGTTTCTCAGGTGATGCACATCATCGGCGACGTCGCTGGCCGTGACTGCGTGCTGGTTGATGATATGATCGATACCGGCGGTACTCTGTGCAAAGCAGCAGAAGCATTGAAAGAACGTGGCGCTAAACGCGTGTTTGCCTACGCGACGCACCCGATCTTCTCAGGCAATGCGGCAAACAACCTGCGCAACTCCGTTATTGACGAAGTCGTTGTCTGCGACACCATTCCGCTGACCGACGAAATCAAAGCGCTGCCGAACGTGCGTACCTTGACCCTGTCAGGTATGCTGGCCGAAGCGATTCGCCGTATCAGCAACGAAGAATCGATTTCCGCCATGTTCGAGCATTGATCGAACCCGGATCTGAAACCCGCTGCGGCGGGTTTTTTTGTCTGTAACACCCTTTTGTATGACTTATGCCTCCTTCACCTGCCATTTAGTTGACAGATGATGCGCTCATGGATGAAACATTATTGTGAACAAATTATTTTCCTCACATGTGATGCCTTTCCGCGCTCTCATCGATGCTTGCTGGAAAGAAAAATATACCGCCTCCCGGTTCACCCGTGATGTGATAGCCGGGATCACCGTCGGGATTATTGCTATCCCGCTGGCGATGGCGCTGGCAATTGGCAGTGGCGTTGCGCCGCAGTATGGCCTCTATACCTCCGCTGTCGCCGGGATCGTGATCGCGCTAACCGGCGGCTCGCGCTTTAGCGTTTCCGGCCCTACCGCCGCGTTTGTGGTGATTTTGTATCCGGTATCGCAACAGTTTGGTCTGGCGGGCCTACTGGTCGCCACGCTGATGTCGGGCTTCTTCCTGATCCTTTTCGGCCTGGCGAGACTGGGGCGATTGATTGAATATATCCCGGTGTCGGTCACGTTGGGTTTTACCTCAGGGATTGGTATTACCATCGGTACCATGCAGATTAAAGATTTTCTTGGTCTGCAGATGGCCCATGTGCCAGAGCACTATTTGCAGAAAGTCGGCGCGCTGTTTATGGCGTTGCCCACCGTCAATATTGGCGATGCCGCCATTGGCGTGGTAACGCTGGGAACGTTGATTTTCTGGCCGCGTCTCGGTATTCGTCTGCCAGGACATCTTCCCGCGCTGCTGGCTGGTTGCGCCGTGATGGGGATCGTTAATCTGCTGGGCGGCAATGTGGCGACTATCGGCTCACAGTTCCATTATGTTCTGGCTGACGGCACTCAGGGCAACGGCATCCCGCAGCTCCTGCCGCAACTGATGCTGCCGTGGAGTCTTCCTGGCTCCGATTTCACGCTAAGCTGGGATTCACTGCGCGCGCTGCTGCCAGCGGCCTTCTCGATGGCAATGCTGGGGGCAATCGAATCATTGCTCTGCGCCGTCGTGCTGGACGGCATGACCGGCACCAAACATAAAGCTAACAGCGAACTTATCGGCCAGGGACTGGGGAATATGGTCGCGCCGTTCTTTGGCGGCATCACCGCCACCGCCGCGATTGCCCGCTCTGCCGCCAACGTCCGCGCTGGCGCGACCTCTCCCATCTCGGCGGTAATTCACGCTATCCTGGTCATTCTGGCGCTACTGGTCTTGGCCCCGCTACTCTCCTGGCTGCCGCTTTCCGCGATGGCGGCGCTACTGCTGATGGTGGCATGGAATATGAGTGAAGCCCATAAAGTGGTGGATCTGTTACGCCATGCGCCGAAAGACGACATCATCGTTATGCTGCTGTGCATGTCATTAACGGTTCTGTTTGATATGGTCATCGCCATCAGCGTGGGGATTGTCCTTGCTTCCCTGCTGTTTATGCGCCGTATTGCGCGAATGACTCGACTTGCGCCGGTCAATGTCGATGTGCCTGATGATGTGCTGGTGCTGCGTGTTATCGGTCCACTCTTTTTCGCCGCGGCGGAAGGACTGTTTACTGACCTTGAGTCACGTATTAAGGGCAAACGTATCGTCGTTCTGAAATGGGACGCAGTACCAGTGCTGGATGCAGGCGGGCTTGATGCTTTTCAGCGTTTTGTGAAGCGTCTGCCGGAGGGTTGCGAATTGCGTATCAGTAATCTGGAGTTCCAACCGCTGCGCACAATGGCGCGTGCCGGTATCAAACCTATTCCTGGGCGTCTGACCTTCTTCCCGAACAGGACGGAGGCGTTAGCGGATTTACTCAGTTAATGGACAATGCCCGGTGGCGATAACGCTTACCGGGCCTGAACCGGTTAGCTATGACGACGATTATCGTTACGGCGGCAACGTTTGTCATAGTGACGTACCCACCAATATTTGTCGCTTACCTGCTCATGCCCCCCTACACGAGCCCCTGCCAGCCAAAGAACTGCACCGACAAAAATACTCAGTATTGCGCCATGCGCAAAAAATTGCGGCAAATTAAACTGCGGCAGTTGGTTTAAAATAGAGTAACCCACGCCGACAACCATCACGACCAGCCCCAACCCCATCAGCACGTTACCGAATAACGAAGCGTTTTTGCGTTTCATATGTCACCTCCGGAACTTTTGGGTTGTTTTTAGGAAATCCCCCTAAACTTTATGTGTAAAGTATAGACAACACTTCCATTTGTAAGTGCGGGTGTGATCACAAATGTAAAGTTTCATTTAACAAAACTTTACAAATAACACACTGAACAGTTTACATTTTTAATAATCAATGCTGGCAATTATTTAATTTACTTCAGAGTGTCGCTGTGTTTTGTCAAGCGGGCAGACAGACAGTAAACTACGCGCCAGTTATGGATCTACTCAGGACAAAAAACGTGGCAATTAAATTGATTGTTGGTCTGGCGAATCCCGGTGCGGAATATGCCGCGACGCGACACAATGCAGGCGCATGGTACGTCGATTTACTGGCGGAGCGCCTGCGCGCGCCGTTGCGTGAAGAGCCTAAATTCTTTGGTTATACCTCACGCATCACGCTGGAAGGGGAAGATGTTCGCCTGCTGGTACCCACCACGTTCATGAACCTCAGTGGTAAAGCAGTTGGCGCAATGGCCAGTTTTTACCGTATTCAGCCGGACGAAATTTTGGTCGCTCACGACGAGCTGGATCTCCCTCCGGGCGTCGCGAAATTTAAACTTGGCGGCGGCCACGGCGGCCACAATGGTCTGAAAGACATCATCAGCAAGCTGGGCAATAATCCCAACTTTCACCGCTTACGCGTTGGAATTGGTCATCCAGGCGATAAAAATAAAGTTGTTGGTTTCGTGCTGGGTAAACCCCCTGTTTCTGAACAAAAATTAATTGATGAGGCCATTGACGAAGCGGCACGCTGTACGGAATTGTGGTTCAAAGAGGGTCTGGCCAAAGCAACAAGCCGTTTGCATACCTTTAAGGCGCAATAACCAGTGATGTGCGGCATTTTTGCCGCACGCCGTGTATAATAGGCGAAGTTATTTCCATTTCTGCAATCTGTTTTCTATAACAGGTTGATTATTAAGATATTAAGGTGAGTTAAATCATGGGATTCAAATGCGGTATCGTCGGTCTGCCCAACGTCGGGAAATCCACCCTGTTCAACGCGCTGACAAAAGCCGGTATTGAAGCGGCAAACTTTCCGTTCTGCACTATCGAACCGAATACCGGTGTCGTGCCGATGCCCGATCCGCGTCTGGACCAGTTGGCTGAGATTGTTAAACCGCAACGCATTCTACCAACCACGATGGAGTTCGTGGATATCGCCGGTCTGGTAAAAGGCGCGTCCAAAGGCGAAGGGTTGGGTAACCAGTTCCTGACCAATATCCGTGAAACTGAAGCTATCGGTCACGTGGTTCGCTGCTTTGAGAACGACAATATCATCCATGTGGCGGGTAAAGTAAACCCGGCAGAAGATATTGATGTTATCAATACCGAACTGGCGCTGGCTGACCTCGATACCTGCGAGCGCGCTATCCATCGCGTACAGAAGAAAGCCAAAGGCGGCGATAAAGACGCCAAAGCGGAACTGGCCGCGCTGGAAAAATGCCTGCCGCACCTGGCCGAAGCGGGGATGCTGCGTTCGCTGGACCTGACGGACGAAGATAAAGCGGCTATCCGTTATTTAAGCTTCCTGACGCTGAAGCCGACAATGTATATCGCTAACGTCAATGAAGACGGTTTTGAAAATAACCCGTATCTGGACCAGGTTCGCGAAATCGCCGCCAAAGAAGGTTCGGTCGTGGTTCCGGTGTGTGCCGCCGTCGAAGCTGATATTGCTGAGCTGGATGATGACGAGCGCGACGAATTTATGGCTGAACTGGGTCTGGAAGAGCCGGGGCTGAACCGCGTTATTCGCGCGGGTTATCGCCTGCTGAACCTCCAGACCTACTTTACCGCCGGGGTGAAAGAAGTTCGCGCATGGACCATTCCGGTTGGCGCAACCGCGCCGCAGGCAGCAGGTAAAATCCATACCGACTTCGAAAAAGGCTTTATCCGCGCCCAAACTATCGCCTTTGACGACTTTATTACCTATAAAGGTGAACAAGGCGCGAAAGAAGCCGGTAAGATGCGAGCGGAAGGCAAAGATTACATCGTTAAAGATGGCGATATAATGAACTTCCTGTTCAACGTCTAATTCGTTTCTGTTGCCTCATGAGGTTTCGCTGAATCTCATAAGAATCACAAAAAGCTATAAAATCCACGCCATTGCGTGGATTTTTCATTTCATAATGTCTCAACTCATCTCGTAACAATGCTGTCAAAAATGAGTACAACAGTCTTCCATCTTCATTTTAAGTAAGTACTAGAACGGTATAATAAATAAACAAGGCCCCGTTATGCTCACCGATACGCAATGCCGCACTGCCAGGGCCATAGTGTGAATGTTGTTTCGTCTAAGGTTTTGACTCTATACCAGCGAAAAGCTTTTTAGAAAGGTATAGATACCGTATGGCCTGTTTGTGTTAACTCATATCACAGTATCGCACATAGCCTCAGATCTTGTTCAGGCGTTCCCCCTACACTCACCACCGAGGAGCTTAGGCCAACTTCATGAACTATAAAACTATAATCATTTTGCAATTCTGAAACTAAATATAATTTGTGATTGCACTGCCATTAATTTAATACGCATAATGAATGAATAAAAAATCATTAAAATCGTAGACTGTAATACTCCAGAATCGCGTGAAGGAATTCATATTAAAATATTGAGATGATTTTTTAACAAAGAATCAACTCTGTTTGCTCTGTGACTATAGAGAAATACCGAAAGTTTTATTTTAGATCAAATCCAACCGGTTGAACGCACTATCATCAAATTTATATTGACATTCATTAATAATAGTAGAATAGTGACCATGGAAATTTCGGTAGATATACAGGATGATGCCGTGGATAGTTTTATTTCTAATTTAATCATTTTCTTATTTATTGCCTTTTTGATAGCATTTTTTATATTCACACAAAGAATAAAAGCTAAAGCAATAAATAAAATTGACAATAGTTTGACGCTTTACAGCATTATCTTTAACAAGGGCGTTCAGGACCATGTCACATCTCCTCAGAATATCATATCACATTTAAAAATCGATCGTTTTTACCCGTTGGTCACTTACCTCCCTGCAATCCCACTCTTTTGTCTTGTTTTATATTGCCTGGAAGGCTTGTCATTAGCAATATTAACAATTTCCATCATTGCATTACTTTCATTTGCTGCATTGAGTCTTACAATCTCACTTGATATATATGAAAATGCTATTGTTCATAATACTTTGCTAAGGAAAAGAGTCTTTTTATTTAGCCAACTTGACTCTATTGATGAAAAAATAGACTATGACGGTGTTCCAAACACAAAAGAAGAAGCGCTAATGTATCCAAGATATTATGCCATAGTAAAAAATGGGCGAGTCATCTTTTGCATACCGAAAACACTTAGCAATTACTCCAGTTTCAAAAAAAATTTCAAAGAATCGTCTATGTTTATAAAAGAAATAATAGGCAACGAATATTAACCAGATAATTAACCCATTATTTATCAGGAAGGTATAAAATGTTTCAGAATTCAGGCGAAGTGATTATGTACTTCGGTTGTTTTTTATTTTCCTTACCATTTATTCTTGTTTTAATCAGAAAAGTGCTTTTTTTTGTTGGGCTACCATATAATTTTCTTCATAGCCACAAAGCAGGTGTCGCTTTTGGATTGCTACTTATATATGGACTTATCATCGCATACATAGGGCAGTCGTATAAAGACAGGATCTGCAATGATGTGATGCTTTCTTATTATGAACAAGGTATAAATTATTCTGAGCTAACGCCATCGCAGAGAATAAATATATTATATGCGAGTATTCATATGCCTATAGATTTCAAAAAAGGTAACGACGTCTCTAAGTACTTACCTGCGTTAGAAAAATACACATACCAATCAAAAATATATAAACATAAATCAATAGAAGAGGCCAAAGAAGAGACAAATCAATTTATGAAAACATTCACACAATAATTATACACACTGCATACCAAGCCACAAGTGCGGTAAACACATCGACCTTTGGTGTATTGGTGTACATTAACACTAAGAGCCGATCCCACCAGGCGTTATTGGCGCAGCCAGTTTGGACACGGACAGCGCGCAAAAACCGGAGCGTACACGTAGTACGTGAGGATTGACTCGCTACGCTCGCCCTTCGGGCCGCCGCTAGCGGCGTTCAAAACGCTAACGCGTTTTGGCGAGCACTGCCAGGTTCAAAATGGCAAGTAAAATAGCCCTAATGGGATAGGCTCTAAGCGTCAATCCCTCTTACATAGTTATAGCAGCGCACCAGGTACAATGCATTGATACTTAAAGACTGGTGTAGAAATTCATAATTGGAAACATCGAAGATTCAGGGTTTTCGTCAGAGATCGGGCCAGGATCAATCTGGCCGGGATCTCAAAAATGCATGGAACTAAAACGAGTCTATTTACAGTAAGTTCTTTTCTTAATTACCAGTCGACATTCACTGTATGATTATAAAAAGGATGCTGGTCCTTTAGCGGCGTCTCATAACTTGGGATCGCATCATAATCATCTTTTCCCCAAACGGAATACCTTCCCGCTTCGATATCAAAACGATGTTTTAGCCATCCCGCAATATGACTTGCGAAAGCTTCTTTTCTTCTTAATGGCCAATCAACAGAAGCCAAATTAACATCTAATAAGTACCGCCCTTCTTTATTAACGTTGATCATTCCAGCCTGCAGTAACGCCCGTACCACCTGGGATTGGTTATCATGAATCCAGACCCAAGCATTTCCAAATTCCATTGCATAACTATCATTTAGAAAATCTTTTTTTGAGTATAATTCATTTACATAATCATTGATAGAATCAGCATAATTTTTTACTTTAGATGCAGATAAATCAAAAAAAGATTCAAATCCGAAAGTATTATCATTAATACAAGACAGTAACGCGCCCGGTTCCGAGAGCTGGGTCCATGATTGTAAACTCTCTACAGCTATAATGAATTTGAAAGTATTTCTTCCAATGACACCCCGGTCAATTAAAGTTAAAATATCGTGAGCTACGGTAGAGATATCTTCTGCAAATGGGACTATTATTCCCGCACCACTTATTTCGCTTGATCTAAAATCAAACCCTGGGGTACTTTCAATGTTTTCCGGAATACCATACTCTTTAATATGATTAAGGAAATTTTTAATATCGCCACGATATGGCCATCGCCATTCGCGTTCATGTGTCCAGTCAATCTTACCTGGAACATAAGTAACATATCTATATTGTTCAATCAAAGGAAGAGCAGTTTCATCAAGAATACGTTCCCCGTTTCTGCCTTGCGAGCATCGAGCATTGTTATGCTCATCCAACCCATATATGACTGGCCTTGCCCCATAATTAAACATTTGCTCTTTAGGTAAAACGATTGCATATAAACCGATTTTTTCATTTCGTTCTAATCGGCGAACACCAGTTTCTAAATAAGCTGCAATCGGCATATCTGTAAAGCATACCACCGGGGAGTCACCATATACGGTTCGTTGCCCATTTCGGTATGACCAGGACGAGAAAATTTTATGACTGCGTAAAGATAATCGAAGTAAATATTTAGCATCAATGAAACAGGCGTGGTGCTGATTATTAAAACCACAGTGTTCAGGCAAATAAATATGGCTACCGGTCTCTAAATTAACGTCCCGAAAAAAATGAATCAAATAATCGGATAAGTCAAATCTGATGTTATTTTTCATGGGGCGCCCTCTTTCAAATGGTCTCTTTTTTGCATTCCTTTAAAACCAGCACCATCATTTTATATAAAAATCATCACGAAGTATGCTTCTTTTAACGATGACATCAAACCCTCCCTCCTTTTGCGTCAACTTACGTATCCCTGAAATGGCGAGACCAGGCTAAATCTACCCGAGGTTGCTCACTGAAAACCTCATCCTGGAACAAGCTCAACCGTCCTTCCCCGCCACGGCCCTTTCGCCGAAAAACCGATAATGGGTATAAATATACCGCTATAAGCTATACCCACACACTTCACATTGTTTCTTATCGTTAATCCGATACGCTTTTTTTACATTATTTCT
Source organism: Salmonella sp. SJTUF15581 (assembly GCF_043356775.1). Taxonomy (NCBI): domain Bacteria; kingdom Pseudomonadati; phylum Pseudomonadota; class Gammaproteobacteria; order Enterobacterales; family Enterobacteriaceae; genus Salmonella; species Salmonella sp. SJTUF15581. The sequence continues at coordinate 42,503 of NZ_JBEUJY010000022.1, forward strand.
GGCGATATACGCCGGTGCAAAGTGAATCGGGCTCGTTTCCGCGCTCGCGCGTAACCCAATGATTTGCCTTGCTGGCGGAACGTCAACGGACCCGCAAAAGCGCCTTATGCCCCTGGCGGAGCGTGGTGCAAAAAGGAGAAAAAATACGCGTTATGAATAACGAGGAGACCTTTTATCAAGCCATGCGTCGTAAGGGAGTGACCCGACGCAGCTTTCTCAAATTCTGTAGCCTTGCCGCCACATCGCTGGGACTGAGCGCCGGAATGACGCCAAAGATCGCCTGGGCGCTGGAGAATAAACCGCGGATTCCGGTGGTCTGGATTCATGGACTGGAATGCACCTGCTGTACCGAATCCTTTATCCGTTCCTCGCACCCGCTAGCCAAAGATGTGATCCTCTCGCTGATTTCCCTCGATTATGACGACACCCTGATGGCCGCCGCCGGCGCACAGGCCGAAGAAGTCTTTGACGATATTACCACTCGCTACGCCGGGAAATACATTCTGGCGGTGGAAGGCAATCCACCGTTAGGAGAACAAGGGATGTTCTGCATCAGCGGCGGTCGCCCGTTTATTGAAAAACTGAAGAAAGCCGCCGCGGGCGCCAGCGCTATTATTGCCTGGGGAAACTGCGCTTCCTGGGGTTGCGTCCAGGCCGCCCGCCCCAATCCAACCCAGGCAACGCCTATCGATAAAGTGATCACCGACAAGCCGATCGTGAAAGTCCCTGGATGTCCGCCAATCCCGGATGTCATGAGCGCCATTATCACCTATATGGTGACGTTTGATCGTCTGCCGGAACTCGATCGCATGGGCCGTCCACTGATGTTCTACGGTCAGCGTATCCACGATAAATGCTACCGCCGCGCCCATTTTGACGCCGGTGAATTTGTCGAGAGCTGGGATGATGACGCCGCCCGCAAGGGATACTGCCTGTACAAGATGGGCTGTAAAGGGCCAACCACCTATAACGCCTGCTCCTCCACACGCTGGAATGACGGCGTATCCTTTCCTATCCAGTCCGGTCACGGATGTCTGGGATGTTCAGAAAATGGTTTCTGGGATCGCGGCTCGTTTTATAGCCGCGTGGTGGATATTCCCCAGATGGGTACCCATTCAACCGCCGATACGGTGGGGCTGACCGCGCTGGGCGTGGTCGCGGCGGGCGTTGGCGGTCACGCTGTCGCCAGCGCGCTCAACCAACGTAAACGCCACAAACAACAGTTAGCGCAAGCCGAACAACAGCCGGACAATGAGGATAAACAGGCATGAGTAACCAGTATCAAACCCAGGGTTATACCGTTAACGACGCCGGCCGTCGTCTGATCGTGGACCCGATTACCCGCATCGAAGGGCATATGCGCTGCGAAGTGAACATTGATGAGCAAAACGTCATTACCAATGCCGTTTCCTGCGGCACGATGTTCCGCGGGCTGGAGATCATTCTGCAAGGCCGTGACCCGCGTGACGCCTGGGCGTTTGTTGAACGTATTTGTGGTGTATGTACCGGGGTACATGCTCTGGCATCGGTGTACGCTATCGAAGATGCGATTGGTATCCAGGTGCCGGATAACGCCAATATTATACGTAACATCATGCTGGCTACGTTGTGGTGTCACGATCATCTGGTCCATTTTTATCAGTTAGCCGGTATGGACTGGATTGATGTTCTGAATGCGCTGAAAGCCGATCCGCGCGCCACCTCGCAGTTGGCGCAAAGCCTTTCCGCCTGGCCGATGTCATCGCCGGGCTACTTCTTTGACGTACAAAATCGATTAAAGAAATTTGTCGATGGTGGCCAGCTTGGGATATTCCGTAACGGCTATTGGGGACATCCACAGTACAAACTGTCGCCAGAGGCTAATCTGATGGGGTTTGCCCACTATCTTGAAGCCCTCGACTTCCAGCGCGAGATCGTCAAAATCCATACCATATTTGGCGGTAAGAACCCCCATCCTAACTGGATCGTCGGCGGAATGCCGTGCGCGATCAATCTCGATCAAAGCGGCGCGGTCGGGGCTATCAATATGGAGCGCCTCAACCTGGTGCAGTCGATCATCACCCGCACCGCCGACTTCATTAACAACGTGATGGTTCCGGACGCGCTGGCTATCGGCCAGTTCAATAAAGCATGGAGTCAAATTGGCACCGGTCTGTCGGATAAATGCGTGCTGAGCTACGGCGCATTTCCGGACATTGCCAACGACTTCAGCCAGCAAAGCCTGTTAATGCCGGGCGGCGCGGTGGTCAATGGCGATTTTAAAAATGTCATGCCGGTAGATTTGGCCGATCCGCAGCAGATACAGGAGTTTGTGGATCACGCCTGGTACCGCTATCCGGACGATCGGCTGGGGCGTCATCCTTTTGACGGCATTACCGATCCCTGGTACAACCCGGGTGATGTCAAAGGCAGCGATACGCATATCCAGCAGCTCAACGAGCAGGAACGTTACTCCTGGATTAAAGCGCCGCGCTGGCGGGGTCATGCCATGGAAGTCGGCCCGCTTGCCCGAACGCTTATCGCGTACCACAAAGGGGATGCCGCCACCATAGAGTCGGTAGATCGCATGATGTCCGCCCTTAAACTGCCGCTCTCCGGTATCCAGTCTACGCTTGGCCGTATTTTATGCCGCGCGCACGAAGCGCAATGGGCCGTCGGTAAGCTGCAGTATTTTTTCGACAGGCTTATGACCAACCTGAAAAACGGCGACCTGGCCACCGCCAATACCGAGAAATGGGAACCGGCCAGTTGGCCGCAGCACTGCCGCGGCATCGGTTTTACCGAAGCGCCTCGCGGAGCGTTGGGACACTGGGCGTCAATACGCGATCAGAAGATTGAACTCTATCAGTGCGTGGTCCCCACCACCTGGAACGCCAGCCCGCGCGATCCTAAAAAACAGATCGGCGCCTATGAAGCGGCATTGATGGGAACGCAAATGGCGATTCCCGACCAACCGTTAGAAATCCTGAGGACGCTGCACAGCTTCGACCCCTGCCTCGCCTGTTCAACCCACGTGCTCGGCGACGACGGCAGCGAACTGATTGCCGTCCAGGTACGCTAAGCGTTAAGGAAAAGAACGATGACTGGAAAGCTATCTCCACGCGTCGGGGAGGCGCGTGATACTGCCGTCAGCCACTATGTGTTTGAAGCGCCGGTACGCCTGTGGCACTGGCTAACGGTGGCCTGCATGTTGGTACTGATGGTAACAGGCTACTTCATTGGCCGACCGCTGCCGTCGGTGAGTGGCGAGGCGACCTATCTGTTTTATATGGGCTATATCCGGCTGATCCACTTTGCCGCCGCGATGATCTTTACCGTGTTACTGCTGGGGCGAATTTATTGGGCCTGTGTCGGCAACCGCTATTCACGAGAGCTGTTTATCGTCCCGGTCTGGCGTCGCAGTTGGTGGCAAGGCGCTTTCTCCGTGGTCCGCTGGTATCTGTTTCTGGAGAAAAAACCGGGGAGCGACATCGGACATAACCCTGTCGCGCAGGCCGCGATGTTCGGCTATTTCCTGTTGTCGGTATTTATGATCCTCACCGGTTTCGCTCTGTTTGGGGAGCATAGCCAGTACGCGATCTTTGCGCCGTTCCGCTATGTGGTTGAATTTTTCTACTGGACCGGCGGCAACTCCATCGATATTCACAGCTGGCACCGACTGGGCATGTGGCTGATCGCCGCCTTCATCGTCGGGCACGTTTACCTCGCTATCCGGGAAGACATTATGTCCGACGATACGGTGATCTCCACCATGATCAATGGCTATCGCAGCCATAAATTCCCCAAACCGCACGACAAGGAGCCCTCATGAATGCGCAACGCGTAGTGGTGATGGGGTTAGGAAACCTGCTGTGGGCCGATGAAGGATTCGGTATCCGGGTCGCGGAGCGTTTGTATGCCCGATATCACTGGCCTGAAGAGGTAGAAATTGTGGACGGCGGTACGCAAGGGCTAAACCTGTTAGGTTATGTTGAGCAAGCCAGCCATCTCCTGCTCCTTGACGCGATCGATTACGGCCTGGCGCCGGGCAGCCTGCGAACCTATGCCGGCGAGAAAATCCCCGCGTATCTCAGCGCCAAAAAAATGAGCCTGCATCAAAACAGTTTTTCCGAAGTTCTGGCGCTGGCCGACATCCGCGGGCATCTGCCCTGTCACATAGCTCTGGTCGGCCTGCAACCGGCGCTACTGGACGACTACGGCGGTAGCCTGAGCGAAATAGCTCGCGGCCAGCTACCGGCGGCGGAACAGGCCGCCCTGGCGCAACTGGCCGCCTGGGGGATCGTACCGCAGGCAAACGAGGTCGCACGCTGCCTGAACTATAAATGCCTGTCGATGGAAAATTATGAGGGAGTGCGCATACGTCAGTATCAGACACGTCTGGAGGGCAAAAGAAGTGGCGAATGACACCCCGTTCTCTGCGCTATGGCAACGCCTGTTAACCCGTGGATGGCAACCGGTAGAGGCTTCCACGGTAGACGACTGGATCAAACGGGTTGGAGATGGCGTCATCCTGTTAAGTAGCGATCCGCGGCGTACGCCGGAAGTCAGCGATAACCCGGTGATGATTGCCGAACTCCTGCGTGAGTTCCCGCAGTTTGACTGGCAGGTGGCGGTGGCCGACCTTGAACAAAGCGAAGCTATCGGCGATCGCTTTAATGTTCGTCGGTTTCCGGCGACGTTAGTTTTTACAGACGGCGAGCTACGCGGCGCGCTCAGCGGCATTCATCCCTGGGCTGAACTGCTCACGCTGATGCGTTCGATGGTTGACACTCCCGCAGCGCAGGAGACAGTACAATGAGCAACGCCTTTTTTCATCTGCTGGGGCCAGGTACGCAGCCTGATGACGCCAGTTTCTCGATGAATCCCTTACCGCTCACCTGTCAGGTCAATGGCGACCCAAGTATGGCGGCGCTGGAGCGCTGCGCTCACAGCCCGGCGGTGATGGCATTGTTGACCGATCTGCGAGGTCAGCTTGCCCGGCGCATCCCGGAAGTCGGCGACGTGCTGGGATGGGAGTTATCTCCCCTGAATGCCGATGATCTCTCATTCCTCAATACGCTATTGGGCGAAGGCGAAGTCTCGGTACGCATTCAGCATCCGGACGGGAGTGAAAGCGAGATCCAGGAGACCATCTTCTGCGGCCTGTGGCGGGTACGCCATCTGCATAACCGACGTCTGCTGACGGATCGTCTGGAAGCGGGTAGCGCGCCCCTGACATTATGGCAAGCGGCGACTGCCGATACGCTGCCTGACGACTCTCTGCTGCCTCCGCCTGTCGCTGGCCTGATGAATGGACTGCCGCTGGCCCATGAATTATTGGCGCACGTACGCGATCCGGCGTTGCAACCTCACAGCATCAATTTGACCCAACTGCCGCTCAGCGAGGCCGATCGTCTTTTTCTGGCGCGTTTATGCGGACACGGGAACATCCAGATTCGCATCTCCGGGTATGGCGAAAGCCAAATCAACGCCACAGCATTGCGCCATCTCTGGCATGTGCGCTGTCTGGACGCCCTTAAAGGGCCGTTGCTCGATAGCTATGAGATTTGTCCTTTGCCGGAGCTGGTACTGGCGGCCCCGGAAGATCTGGCCGATTCGCGCCAGCGCCTGGATGAAGTCTGCCGATGGCTGGAGACGCGCTAGCGCTCTCAACAGGAACGTCACCGGTGTCCGGTACTGATTAGCTTTTTACTCTCTTTCTGCCTACAGGAGTTAGCATGTGGGATGTCATTGACTTATCGCGCTGGCAGTTTGCGCTGACCGCGCTGTATCACTTTTTATTTGTTCCTCTTACGCTTGGGCTGATTTTTTTGCTGGCCGTCATGGAGACGATCTATGTGGTGACGGGGAAAACCGTCTACCGCGATATGACGCGTTTCTGGGGCAAGCTCTTCGGGATCAATTTTGCTCTCGGTGTGGCTACCGGCCTGACCATGGAGTTTCAGTTCGGGACTAACTGGTCGCTCTATTCCAACTATGTGGGCGATATTTTCGGCGCGCCGCTGGCGATGGAAGCGTTACTGGCCTTCTTTCTCGAATCCACTTTTGTCGGCCTGTTCTTTTTCGGCTGGCAGCGGCTGAATAAATACCAACACCTGCTGGTCACCTGGCTGGTGGCCTTCGGCTCCAATATTTCAGCATTATGGATTCTGAATGCCAATGGCTGGATGCAGCATCCTACCGGCGCTCATTTCAACATCGATACATTACGGATGGAAATGAGCAGCTTCAGCGATCTGGTCTTTAACCCGGTGAGCCAGGTGAAATTCGTCCATACCGTCATGTCCGGTTATGTCACCGGCGCCATGTTTATTATGTCCATCAGCGCCTGGTATCTGCTACGTGGCCGCGAGCGTGAAGTGGCCTTGCGCTCGTTTGCTATCAGCTCAGTATTCGGCACCCTGGCCATTCTGGGAACCCTGCAACTGGGGGACAGTTCGGCCTACGAGGTCGCCCAAATTCAGCCGGTGAAACTGGCGGCGATGGAAGGCGAATGGCAAACCGAACCCGCGCCCGCGCCGTTTCATCTGATTGCCTGGCCGCAGCAGGAACAGGAGCGTAATGCGTTTGCCGTGAAGATCCCTGCTCTGCTGGGTATTCTGGCCACCCATTCGCTGGATACGCCAGTTCCGGGGTTAAAAAACCTGATGGACGACACTCTGCCGCGCCTGAAGCGTGGCCGGGAGGCTTGGCTACTCATGCAGGAGATAGCGCAAGGCAATCGCTCGCCGCAGGTGCTGAATGCGTTTCACGCCGTTGAGGGCGATCTGGGGTACGGCATTCTGCTGGCGAAATATGCCCCGGATATGAACCATGTGACGCCGGAGCAATATCGTGCGGCCCAGCGTGGCGCTATTCCTCAGGTGGCGCCGGTGTTCTGGAGTTTCCGTATTATGGTCGGCTGCGGTTCGCTGCTGTTAGTGGTGATGTTGATTGCGTTGATACAGACGCTGCGAATGCGTATCGACCAGCATCGCTGGGTATTGCGTATGACGCTGTGGAGCCTGCCGTTACCGTGGATTGCCATTGAAGCCGGTTGGTTTATGACGGAGTTTGGCCGTCAGCCTTGGGCGATTCAGGACATTCTGCCGACCTGGTACGCTCACTCCGCGCTGACGCCGGGCCAGTTGGCCTTCTCAATGGGGCTTATCCTCGGGCTTTACACCCTGTTTTTAATCGCGGAAGTCTATCTGATGCAGAAGTACGCGCGTCTTGGGCCGAGCGCCATGCAACATCAACAACAAGCGCAACAACAGGGATAAAGGAGACAATCATGTTGGATTATGAAACGTTGCGGTTCATTTGGTGGCTGCTGATCGGCGTCATCCTGGTGGCATTTATGGTAACTGACGGGTTTGATATGGGTGTCGGTTGCCTGCTCCCGCTGATAGCGCGCAACGATGACGAACGCCGGGTATTGATCAATAGCGTCGGCGCCCACTGGGAAGGAAACCAGGTATGGTTGATTCTCGCGGGCGGGGCATTATTCGCCGCCTGGCCACGGGTCTATGCCGCCGCGTTTTCCGGTTTTTATGTGGCGATGATCCTGGTGCTGTGTGCCCTCTTCTTTCGCCCGCTGGCCTTTGATTATCGGGGTAAAATCGCCAATGCCCGCTGGCGCGCGCTGTGGGATACCGGTCTGGTTATCGGCAGCCTGGTGCCCCCAGTCGTATTCGGCATCGCGTTCGGCAACCTGTTTTTAGGCGTGCCGTTTGCCTTCACGCCGCAGCTTCATGTTGACTATTTTGGCACCTTCTGGCAGTTACTCTCGCCCTTTGCCCTACTGTGTGGATTATTGAGTCTGTCGTTGGTGATTATGCAAGGAGGCGTCTGGTTACAGTTGAAAACGGAGGGCGTTATTCGTCAACGGGCTCTGTCGGCCACCCGCCACAGCGCGCTGCTGATCGTGATCTGCTTCCTGCTGGCCGGTTACTGGCTGTGGGCCGGCGTTGATGGCTTTGTCTTACTCACGCAGGATGCCAACGGCCCTTCCAATCCGCTCTTAAAAGGCGTGGCGATACTCCCTGGCGCATGGATGAACCACTTTATACGCTCGCCGCTACTGCTCATCATCCCGTTGCTCGGTATGATCCTGCCGATTCTGGCTTTCTATGCCTGCCTTCGCGGTCAGACTATTCGTGGATTTCTGTTCGCTTCCCTGACCCAGGCCTGCGTCATCTTTACCGCCGGAATAACGCTATTTCCTTTTGTGATGCCGTCGAGTGTTAGTCCTCTCTCCAGCCTGACGGTGTGGGACAGCACCTCCAGCCAGATGACGCTCGAAATCATGCTGGTGATTGTGCTGATTTTTCTGCCGATCGTACTGCTCTATACGCTATGGAGCTATTACAAAATGTTGGGGCGTATCAACCTGGAGACCCTCCGCCGCAACGATCATGAACTTTATTAGGGAGCGGGAGCGATGTGGTATTTACTGTGGTTTGTCGGCATTCTGCTGATGTGCTCACTGTCGACGCTGGCGCTGGTATGGCTTGAGTCGCGTCAACAATAAAGAGGTAAACCGGGGCCAGCGCCGTCTGACTCCGGTTATTTTTATCTTTTTACGCGCCTGGCGAAGACGTTTCCCCGCCGACAGGACGACATAACATTGATACATGTCGTTATCATAACGTTTACTTTTAGAGGTGCGTCATAATTATGACAAATAGCCGCCTTGCACATATTGCGCATATTTAAGCAAATAATTGCATAATTAGCGATATATCACCTCTTATAACGGATAGTTAACCACTTCTCATCCAAAAACATAACGAAAATCCAACTGCCTGCCATTTTTGATCTGAGTTAATTGTTTAAAAAAGTGTTAAATTTATCGCTACATGGTGTGATCTACTATGTACCACGGTCAATTAAAGAACATATTACTTTTATCACTAAGGTTTATCATGGATAAGTTATCTTACGCTTCAGATAGCAGCACATCTGCCTGGAATACCTACCTGCAACAAATCGAGCGTGTGGCCCCTTATCTGGGCGAGTTATCCCCCTGGGTGGATACTCTGCGCCACCCAAAACGCGCTCTGATCGTCGATATTCCGGTACAAATGGATGATGGCACTATTCGTCATTTCGAAGGATATCGCGTGCAGCACAACCTCTCCCGAGGTCCGGGTAAAGGCGGTGTTCGCTACCATCCTGACGTTGATCTCAATGAAGTGATGGCCCTGTCAGCATGGATGACCATCAAATGTGCCGCGCTGAATCTGCCGTACGGCGGCGCCAAAGGCGGCATCCGCGTCGATCCGTTCTCGCTGTCGGAAGGTGAACTGGAGCGTTTGACCCGCCGCTATACCAGCGAGATCGGCATTATCATCGGGCCGCAGAAAGATATTCCTGCGCCGGATGTCGGCACCAACGGTAAAGTGATGGCCTGGATGATGGATACGTATTCCATGAATCATGGCACGACGGTCACTGGCGTCGTCACCGGTAAGCCTATCCATCTTGGCGGTTCGCTGGGCCGTGAAAAAGCGACGGGGCGCGGCGTTTTCGTCAGCGGGCTGGAAGCCGCGCGTCGGGCGAATATCGCCGTTGAAGGCGCTCGCGTTGCGGTTCAGGGTTTTGGTAACGTCGGCAGCGAAGCCGCGCGTCTGTTTGCAGGCGCTGGCGCCCGTGTCGTGGCGATTCAGGATCATACCGCAACGCTGTTTAACGCCACCGGTATTGACATGAAGGCGCTCACGGCATGGCAGACAGAACACAAACAGATAGCCGGTTTCCCGGGCGCGGAAACTATCGCCAGCGATGCGTTCTGGCGTCTGGAGATGGATATTCTGATCCCGGCGGCGCTTGAAGGCCAGATAACTCGTCAGCGCGCGGAAGCCCTGACGTGTAAGCTGGTGCTGGAAGGGGCTAACGGCCCGACCTATCCGGATGCTGATGATGTTCTGGCCAGCCGTGGTATCCTTGTGGTGCCTGACGTGGTCTGTAACGCAGGCGGCGTAACCGTCAGCTACTTCGAATGGGTACAAGATATGGCCAGCTTCTTCTGGAGCGAAGAAGAGATCAACGCGCGCATGGACAAAATCATGACCGACGCGATCGTCCATGTCTGGGAGAAAGCGGCTGAGAAATCCTGTTCTCTGCGCACCGCAGCCTATATTGTCGCCTGTGAGCGCATTCTGTTGGCCCGTAAAGATCGCGGTATCTATCCGGGTTAAGGCTACAAGTTATTGCGCTAAAATCCACGTCCCGGCGTGGATTTTTTGTCTGTATACCCCGTTTTCCACGCGCGCGCCGATAAATTCTGTCTCAATAAAATGTCTGTTTGTTCGCAAAATAGCGGTTCAATCACGCGTATCTGGTCATCGTAGACTAAGGTTTTGTCATGGTAAATGCCGTTGGCTTTGGCTCACCGCTAAGGAGATAACTTGATGATACCCCCAGAGATTCGCCGTTCTGTTCTACTACAGAAAGCCATAAAACTGGCGCTGGCAGGGACGCTGCTGACGTTTGCATCGTTTTCGGCGACTGCCGCAGACCCGTCTTCCGACACTGAAACTCCGCAGCCGCCGGATATTTTGCTTGGCCCGCTCTTTAATGATGTCCAGAATGCAAAACTCTTCCCCGATCAGAAAACCTTTGCTGACGCCATACCTAATAGCGATCCGCTCATGATTCTTGCGGATTATCGTATGCAGCGGAACCAGTCCGGCTTCGATTTGCGTCATTTTGTTGATGTTAACTTCACCCTGCCGAAAGCGGGTGAAAAATATGTCCCGCCTGCCGGGCAGTCATTGCGTGAACATATTGATGGCCTGTGGCCGGTGCTGACCCGTTCAACTAAAAACGTCGAAAAGTGGGACTCGCTCTTGCCGTTGCCTGAATCCTATGTCGTGCCGGGTGGACGATTCAGAGAGATTTACTACTGGGACAGCTATTTTACGATGCTGGGGCTGGCGGAAAGCGGGCACTGGGATAAGGTGGCGGATATGGTGGCGAACTTTGGTTACGAAATTGACGCCTGGGGGCATATTCCCAACGGCAACCGTACCTACTACCTGAGTCGTTCGCAGCCGCCTTTCTTTGCGTTTATGGTTGAGTTACTGGCGGAACATGAAGGTGACGATGCGCTGAAAGAATACCTGCCGCAACTGCAAAAAGAGTACGCCTATTGGATGGAGGGCGTTGAGACATTGCAGCCAGGGCAACAAAACCAACGCGTCGTCAAACTGGAAGACGGCAGCGTTCTCAACCGCTACTGGGACGATCGGGATACGCCCCGCCCTGAATCCTGGGTTGAAGATATCGCTACCGCCAAAAGCAACCCCAACCGCCCGGCAACGGAGATCTATCGGGACCTCCGATCTGCCGCCGCCTCCGGCTGGGATTTCAGCTCCCGCTGGATGGATAATCCGCAGCAGCTCAGTACCATTCGTACCACCACGATTGTCCCTGTCGATCTTAACGCTCTGCTGTATCAGCTGGAGAAAACCCTCGCCCGCGCCAGCGCTGCGGCGGGCGATCGGGCCAAAGCCTCGCAATATGACGCGCTGGCCAACGCGCGGCAAAAAGCCATTGAAATGCATCTGTGGAATAACAAAGAGGGTTGGTATGCCGACTACGATCTGCAGAACAATAAAATCCGCAACCAACTCACCGCTGCCGCGCTGTTCCCGCTCTATGTAAACGCCGCCGCGAAAGATCGCGCCGCGAAAGTGGCGGCGGCGGCCCAGGCGCATCTGCTACAGCCTGGCGGGCTGGCTACCACCTCGGTTAAAAGCGGACAGCAGTGGGATGCGCCAAACGGCTGGGCGCCGTTACAATGGGTCGCTGCCGAAGGATTGCAAAATTATGGGCAGGATGACGTGGCAATGGAAGTCACCTGGCGCTTTTTAACCAATGTGCAGCACACCTACGATCGCGAGAAAAAACTGGTCGAAAAATATGACGTCAGCAGTACCGGAACCGGCGGTGGCGGCGGCGAATATCCCCTTCAGGACGGCTTTGGCTGGACCAACGGCGTGACGCTGAAAATGCTCGATCTGATTTGTCCGCAGGAAAAACCGTGCGATAGCGTACCGTCTACTCGTCCGGCATCGTTAAGCGCAACGCCGACAAAAACGCCGTCTGCAGCGACGCAGTAACGCGTGTTTATAGTAGGTTGACCCGGCGCTGACCGGGTCAACGCTTACACGTTCTGCAGCGGTTAGCCGCGTCGCAGAAGGCGGAAAATCACCAGCACCACAATCGCGCCCACCACGGCGACCAGGAAACTGTGCAGATTAAAGCCGCTGATACTGCCGCCAATACCAAACATCGTCGCCAACCATCCGCCAACGACCGCCCCGACGATACCGAGAATACAGGTCAGGATAAATCCCCCGCCATCGCGCCCCGGCATAAGCAATTTGGCGATAACGCCGGCAATCAAACCAAAAACAATCCAGGCGATAATTCCCATTTGCGAACCCTCTTTCCAGTAAAAACGTTTTAAGTATAGGCAAAGTCGAGCGTCGCATTTCTGAACACTGATTTATCTCGCGGACATAAAAATTTATTTATCGCTATTAAGTTCTTTCTACCGATGCCGATAACCCAACGATAGTCTGCGTATCAGGGGTTATTTCGTGTGAGTGGTTACAATGAGCAGTTCCTGAAAAAAAATCCATTAGCGATATTAGGCGTGCTACGGGATTTAAATAAAAATCAGGTTCCACTGCGTATTTCATGGGCGCATGGTCAATTCATCAGTAAAATTTTGGCGGTAGACCCGGAAAAACTCATCGTGGATTACGGCAGCCAGGAATACGAAAATAGCGCCGTATTACGTGCCGGGCAGGTAGCCATTATCGCAGAAACGCAGGGCGCAAAAGTCGAGTTCACGTTGCCGCAACTCGTTACAGGTGAATATCAGCGGCTGCCGGCCTTTATCACGCCCCTGCCGTCGTCACTGTGGTTTGTCCAGCGCCGGGAGTATTTTCGTATTGGCGCGCCGCTGTATCCGCCTTATTACGGCGTCACCACGCTACCGGACACCCGTACGTTACGTTTTCGCCTGTTTGATCTTTCCCTGGGCGGCATGGGCGCGCTACTGGAATCCGCCATCCCCGACGGACTAATCGAAGGCGCACGCTTTTCGCAGGTTGAACTGAACATGGGGCCATGGGGGATTTTTCACGTTGACGCCCAGCTTATCTCCATCAGCGAGCGTAAGGTGATTGATGGGAAAAATGAAACGATCACCACTCCCCGCCTGAGCTTTCGTTTCCTTAACGTTAGCCCGGCGGTGGAGCGGGAGTTGCAGCGGATTATTTTTTCGCTTGAGCGCGAGGCCCGAGAAAGAGCGAATAAAGTGCGAGAATAATCTTCACGCTAAACTACATGGCGTCCAGCGCCTGCTGAAGCTTCCAGATATAGCGCGGCGCCTGCGGCGCGGGATGATTATCAACAACATGTTCAAAAAACTCGTCCGCATCCAGATCGTTAATTTTTTCTATCGCCTTCTTCCTGTCGGATGAAAAAGTACGCAATAACGCGCCTGCGCCGTTAGCATAAGAGACGACCAGCGCATATTGCATCACCTGCGGATCTTTGATGCCGGCCAGCGGCCCATTTTCCAGAATGCTCAGATACGCCGCGCCCATTGAGATGTTACGCTCAGGGTTTTTCAGCTCGCTGGTGGTCGGTTCGCCACGCCAGCCCATACGACGGTAAACGTCGCGCCCGGAGGTCGACGCCTTTAACTGCATCAGGCCAATCGCATTGGACTTACTGACCGCGTTAGGGTTGCCGCCGGATTCAATGGCGATAATCGCGGTGATTAAATGCGGATCAACCCCCCATGCCGCCCCGGCTTTTTCACTGATGGGCATCCACTGCATCGCACGCTTTACAGGCACTTCGGCATTCCACGGCGGATTCCTGTAATCCTGTTTTGAGCTACAGCCAGCCAGTATTACTACCAAAAAAGCAAACCATCTTAATTTCACGTCATCTATCCTTATAGCCGTAACTTATCTGCCGAAGAGGTCATACCGCCCCGGCCAGGCACTTAGGTTGCCTCCCTGGTGCGCATCCAGAAACGTCGCACAACGAGGGACATCGCCTAATATATGCGGCATGATATACATTTGCATTCTATTGTCAGCAAGGAATTACCATGTCTCTGTTTCATTTAATCGCCCCCTCGGGCTACTGTATTAACCAACAGGCCGCGTTACGCGGCGTTCAGCGCCTGACTGACGCGGGTCATCAGGTGGAGAATGACGAGGTGATTCGTCGCCGCTATCAGCGTTTTGCCGGTACGGACGCGGAACGGCTGGCCGATGTTAATTCGCTGGCCTCGCTAACTTCGCCGGATACGATCGTCATGCCGGTTCGCGGCGGCTATGGCGCCAGCCGCTTGCTGGATCGTATCGACTGGCAGGCGCTCGCCTCCCGGCAACAGCGCGATCCCTTACTGATTTGCGGTCATAGCGATTTTACGGCGATTCAGGCTGGACTCCTGGCGCAGGCCAATGTCATCACCTTTAGCGGTCCTATGCTGGCGGCAAATTTTGGCTCCGAAACGCTGAATACGTTCACCGAGCAACATTTCTGGCTGGCGCTACGCAAGGCGCAATTTACCGTAGAGTGGCAAGGCGACGGCCCTCAGTGCGACGTACAAGGCACCTTATGGGGCGGAAATCTGGCGATGTTGATTTCCCTTATCGGTACGCCCTGGATGCCGACTATCGATAAAGGAATTTTAGTGCTGGAAGATGTCAATGAGCATCCTTTCCGGGTGGAGCGTATGCTTTTGCAACTGGAGTACGCCGGAATTTTAAACCGCCAGAGCGCCATCGTTCTCGGCAGCTTTAGCGGCGCGGCGCCCAACGAGTATGACGCCGGCTATTCTCTGGAGAGCGTCTACGCGTTTTTACGTTCCCGTCTGTCCGTTCCGCTGATTACCGGTCTCGACTTCGGGCATGAACAGCGTACGGTGACGCTCCCTATCGGGGCAAACGCGACGCTTAAAAATACGCGCCAGGGGACTCAACTCACTTTATCTGGACATCCTACGCTGCAATTGTAAAAAAAGTCCCCGACAGGCTAAGTAAAACGCTGCCCTGGCCGTTATTATGTTAATGTTAAATAATACGAAGTCGTGTGAGTCAGGAGATATAAAACGTTGGATGCTGCAACAATTATTAGTCTATTTATTTTAGGTTCCATCCTTGTAACCAGCAGTATCCTGTTAAGTTCATTCTCATCGCGACTGGGTATCCCGATTCTGGTCATTTTCCTCGCCATTGGGATGTTAGCGGGTGTGGATGGCATTGGCGGTATTCCTTTCGATAATTATCCTTTCGCTTATATGGTCAGTAACCTGGCGCTGGCGATTATTTTACTCGATGGCGGCATGCGCACCCAGGCCAGCTCTTTCCGGGTAGCGCTGGGCCCCGCGCTGTCGCTGGCGACGCTCGGCGTACTGATCACGTCGGGGTTAACAGGTATGATGGCCGCCTGGCTGTTTCATCTGGATCTTATCGAAGGTCTGCTTATCGGCGCGATAGTCGGTTCTACTGACGCCGCGGCGGTCTTTTCTCTGCTTGGCGGCAAAGGGCTAAACGAACGTGTAGGCTCCACGCTGGAGATCGAATCGGGAAGTAACGACCCGATGGCCGTTTTTCTGACCATTACATTAATTGAGATGATCCAGAAACATGAAACCGGTCTGGACTGGATGTTTGCCGTCCATATTATCCAGCAGTTCGGTCTCGGTATTGTTTTTGGCCTCGGCGGCGGTTACCTACTACAGCAGATGATCAACCGTATTTCTCTGCCCAGCGGCCTGTATCCGATGCTGGCGCTCAGCGGCGGTATTCTGATTTTTGCTTTGACGACTGCGCTTGAAGGCAGCGGCATTCTCGCGGTCTATCTGTGCGGATTCCTGTTAGGAAACCGTCCGATTCGCAACCGTTACGGCATCCTGCAAAACTTTGACGGACTGGCCTGGCTGGCGCAGATCGCGATGTTCCTGGTTCTGGGGCTGCTGGTGACGCCTTCCGATCTGTGGCCGATTGCCGTCCCTGCGCTTATTCTCTCTATCTGGATGATTTTCTTCGCCCGCCCGCTGTCGGTGTTTACCGGCCTGCTGCCATTTCGCGGCTTCAATCTTCGGGAGCGCATTTTCATCAGTTGGGTCGGACTGCGCGGCGCGGTGCCGATTATTCTCGCCGTTTTCCCGATGATGGCCGGGCTTGAAAACGCTCGCCTGTTCTTTAATGTCGCTTTCTTTGTGGTACTGGTGTCGCTGCTCCTGCAGGGAACATCGCTGTCATGGGCGGCGAAAAGAGCCAAAGTGGTCGTGCCTCCGGTTGGCTGGCCAGTATCGCGCGTGGGGCTTGACATCCATCCTGATAATCCGTGGGAGCAATTCATCTATCAGTTGAGCGCCGACAAATGGTGCGTCGGCGCGGCGTTGCGCGACCTGCATATGCCGAACGAAACCCGCATTGCCGCGCTATTTCGCAATAATGAACTGTTTCACCCCACGGGTAGCACTCGCCTGCAGGAAGGCGACGTACTCTGCGTGATTGGCCGGGAGCGCGATCTGCCAGCGCTGGGCAAATTGTTTAGCCAGTCGCCGCCGGTTTCGTTAGATCAGCGTTTCTTTGGCGATTTTATCCTCGAAGCGAATGCGAAATTCGCCGACGTGGCGCTTATCTACGGGCTGGAAGAAGGAACGGAATACCGGGATAAACAACAAACCCTGGGTGAAATCATACAGCAACTGCTGGGCGCTGCGCCGGTCGTCGGCGATCAGGTGGAGTTTGGCGGCATGATTTGGACGGTAGCTGAAAAAGAAGATAACGTGGTACGCAAGATTGGGGTACGCGTCGCCGAAGACGAAGCAGAATAAGGTCGCCGGACAACGTCGACCCGCCCCCGGTGGACCGGTCGACGCCTTAGCCTGAATTAGGTTACGTTGTCACAAACGGCACGCGCGGCGCTACGGCGCACAGTAGCTCATAGCCCAGCGTGCCTGCCGCAGAGGCGACATCATCGACCTTAATTTCTTTGCCCCATAATTCAACCGGCGTGCCGATTCCCGCCTGCGGACACGGCGTCAAATCCACCGCCAGCATATCCATTGAAACGGTGCCTACTGTTCTGGTACGGATACCGTCCACCAGCACGGGCGTCCCGGTCGGCGCATGGCGTGGATAGCCATCGGCATAACCCGCCGCGACGATGCCAATGCGTTGTTCCTGAGTCACAGAATACCTTCCGCCATAGCCTACCCTTTCACCCACGCTCAACGTCTGCACGCCAATAATTTCGCTACTCAGCGTCATCACGGGTTTTAGTCCGGTATCGGCAATATCCCGCCACTGTCCTGACGGCGACGCGCCGTACAAAATAATGCCCGGCCTGACCCAGTCATAATGCGCCTGGGGGGTGATGCTGCCAACTTACTGATTTAGTGTATGATGGTGTTTTTGAGGTGCTCCAGTGGCTTCTGTTTCTATCAGCTGTCCCTCCTGTTCAGCTACTGACGGGGTGGTGCGTAACGGCAAAAGCACTGCCGGACACCAGCGCTATCTCTGCTCTCACTGCCGTAAAACATGGCAACTGCAGTTCACTTACACCGCTTCTCAACCCGGTACGCACCAGAAAATCATTGATATGGCCATGAATGGCGTTGGATGCCGGGCAACTGCCCGCATTATGGGCGTTGGCCTCAACACGGTTTTACGTCACTTAAAAAACTCAGGCCGCAGTCGGTAACCTCGCGCATACAACCGGGCAGTGATGTGATTGTCTGCGCTGAAATGGACGAACAGTGGGGCTACGTCGGTGCTAAATCACGTCAGCGCTGGCTGTTTTACGCGTATGACAGGATACGGAGGACAGTTGTGGCGCACGTTTTCGGTGAACGCACTCTGGCCACACTGGAGCGTCTTCTGAGCCTGCTGTCACCCTTTGACGTGGTGATATGGATGACGGATGGCTGGCCGCTGTATGAATCCCGCCTGAAGGGAAAGCTGCACGTAATCAGCAAGCGATATACGCAGCGAATTGAGCGGCATAACCTGAATCTGAGGCAGCACCTGGCACGGCTGGGACGGAAGTCGCTGTCGTTCTCAAAATCGGTGGAGCTGCATGACAAAGTCATCGGGCATTATCTGAACATAAAACACTATCAATAAGTTGGAGTCATTACC
>NZ_JBEUJY010000023.1:0-33600 GCF_043356775.1 Salmonella sp. SJTUF15581
GCATTCGACCAGATCGATAACGCGCCGGAAGAAAAAGCGCGTGGTATCACCATCAACACTTCTCACGTTGAATACGATACCCCGACCCGCCACTACGCACACGTAGACTGCCCGGGGCACGCCGACTATGTTAAAAACATGATCACTGGTGCTGCTCAGATGGACGGCGCGATCCTGGTTGTTGCTGCGACTGACGGCCCGATGCCGCAGACCCGTGAGCACATCCTGCTGGGTCGTCAGGTAGGCGTTCCGTACATCATCGTGTTCCTGAACAAATGCGACATGGTTGATGACGAAGAGCTGCTGGAACTGGTTGAAATGGAAGTTCGTGAACTTCTGTCTCAGTACGACTTCCCGGGCGACGACACTCCGATCGTTCGTGGTTCTGCTCTGAAAGCGCTGGAAGGCGACGCAGAGTGGGAAGCGAAAATCATCGAACTGGCTGGCTTCCTGGATTCTTACATCCCGGAACCAGAGCGTGCGATTGACAAGCCGTTCCTGCTGCCGATCGAAGACGTATTCTCCATCTCCGGTCGTGGTACCGTTGTTACCGGTCGTGTAGAACGCGGTATCATCAAAGTGGGCGAAGAAGTTGAAATCGTTGGTATCAAAGAGACTCAGAAGTCTACCTGTACTGGCGTTGAAATGTTCCGCAAACTGCTGGACGAAGGCCGTGCCGGTGAGAACGTAGGTGTTCTGCTGCGTGGTATCAAACGTGAAGAAATCGAACGTGGTCAGGTACTGGCTAAGCCGGGCACCATCAAGCCGCACACCAAGTTCGAATCTGAAGTGTACATTCTGTCCAAAGATGAAGGCGGTCGTCATACTCCGTTCTTCAAAGGCTACCGTCCGCAGTTCTACTTCCGTACTACTGACGTGACTGGTACCATCGAACTGCCGGAAGGCGTAGAGATGGTAATGCCGGGCGACAACATCAAAATGGTTGTTACCCTGATCCACCCGATCGCGATGGACGACGGTCTGCGTTTCGCAATCCGTGAAGGCGGCCGTACCGTTGGCGCGGGCGTTGTTGCTAAAGTTCTCGGCTAATCGCTGATAACATTTGACGCAATGCGCAATAAAAGGGCATCATTTGATGCCCTTTTTGCACGCTTTCACACCAGAACCTGGCTCATCAGTGATTTTATTTGTCATAATCATTGCTGAGACAGGCTCTGTAGAGGGCGTATAATCCGAAAGGCGAATAAGCGTTTCGATTTGGATTGCCTCGCGATTGCGGGGTGAAAATGTTTGTAGAATACTTCTGACAGGTTGGTTTATGAGTGCGAATACCGAAGCTCAAGGGAGCGGGCGCGGCCTGGAAGCGATGAAGTGGATAGTTGTTGCCATATTGCTGATCGTCGCAATCGTCGGCAACTACCTCTATCGCGACATGATGCTGCCGCTGCGTGCGCTGGCCGTAGTAATTCTGATTGCTGCAGCGGGTGGTGTCGCGCTGTTGACGACAAAAGGTAAAGCAACCGTTGCTTTTGCCCGTGAAGCGAGAACCGAAGTCCGTAAGGTCATTTGGCCGACTCGCCAGGAAACGCTGCACACCACGCTGATCGTCGCTGCGGTTACCGCAGTTATGTCACTGATCCTGTGGGGACTGGATGGTATTCTGGTTCGCCTGGTATCCTTTATCACTGGCCTGAGGTTCTGAGATGTCTGAAGCACCTAAAAAGCGCTGGTACGTCGTTCAGGCGTTTTCCGGTTTTGAAGGCCGCGTAGCCACATCGCTGCGCGAGCATATCAAATTACACAATATGGAAGAGCTGTTTGGCGAAGTCATGGTGCCGACTGAAGAAGTCGTTGAGATCCGTGGCGGCCAGCGTCGCAAAAGCGAACGCAAATTCTTCCCGGGTTACGTTCTGGTCCAGATGGTCATGAACGACGCAAGCTGGCACCTGGTGCGTAGCGTGCCGCGTGTGATGGGCTTTATCGGCGGTACCTCTGACCGTCCGGCGCCGATCAGCGACAAAGAAGTCGATGCGATCATGAACCGCCTGCAGCAGGTTGGCGATAAGCCGCGGCCGAAAACTCTGTTTGAACCGGGTGAAATGGTTCGTGTTAACGACGGTCCGTTCGCAGACTTTAACGGCGTTGTCGAAGAAGTCGATTATGAGAAGTCTCGCCTGAAAGTGTCTGTTTCTATCTTCGGTCGTGCGACCCCGGTAGAGCTGGACTTCAGCCAGGTTGAGAAAGCGTAAGGCTGCGATCAAAAAAGCAGCGATCTAATCGTTGCATAGGGCGCGAAATTGACATACAATTTCGCGCCTTTTGTTTTTATGGGCCTTATGCCCATAAAGCGATATTTATCACGGGGAGCTTCTTTGAAGCGATACTACCCAATTCGAGGAATTTAGAATGGCTAAGAAAGTACAAGCCTACGTCAAGCTGCAGGTTGCAGCTGGTATGGCGAACCCTAGTCCGCCGGTTGGTCCAGCACTGGGTCAGCAGGGTGTGAACATCATGGAATTCTGCAAAGCGTTCAACGCAAAAACTGATTCCATCGAAAAAGGTCTGCCGATTCCGGTTGTTATTACCGTTTACGCTGACCGTTCTTTCACCTTCGTTACCAAAACGCCTCCGGCAGCTGTTCTGCTGAAAAAAGCGGCTGGTATCAAGTCTGGTTCCGGCAAGCCGAACAAAGACAAAGTAGGTAAAATTTCCCGCGCTCAGCTGCAGGAAATCGCGCAGACCAAAGCTGCCGACATGACCGGTGCCGACATTGAAGCGATGACTCGCTCCATCGAAGGTACTGCACGTTCCATGGGCCTGGTAGTGGAGGACTAAGAAATGGCTAAACTGACCAAGCGTATGCGCGTGATCCGTGAAAAAGTTGATGCGACCAAACAGTACGACATCAACGAAGCTATTGCCCTGCTGAAAGAGCTGGCCACTGCTAAATTCAACGAAAGCGTTGACGTTGCCGTTAACCTCGGCATCGATGCTCGTAAATCTGACCAGAACGTTCGTGGCGCGACTGTACTGCCGCACGGTACTGGCCGTTCTGTTCGCGTTGCCGTATTTACCCAGGGCCCGAACGCTGAAGCAGCTAAAGCTGCTGGCGCTGAGCTGGTAGGTATGGAAGATCTGGCTGACCAGATCAAGAAAGGCGAAATGAACTTCGACGTTGTTATCGCATCCCCGGATGCAATGCGCGTTGTTGGCCAGCTGGGCCAGGTTCTGGGTCCGCGCGGCCTGATGCCAAACCCGAAAGTCGGTACCGTAACCCCTAACGTTGCTGAAGCGGTTAAGAACGCTAAAGCAGGTCAGGTTCGTTACCGTAACGACAAAAACGGCATCATCCACACCACCATCGGTAAAGTGGACTTTGACGCTGACAAACTGAAAGAAAACCTGGAAGCTCTGCTGGTTGCGCTGAAAAAAGCAAAACCGAGCCAGGCGAAAGGCGTGTACATCAAGAAAGTTAGCATCTCCACCACCATGGGTGCTGGCGTTGCCGTTGATCAGGCTGGTCTGAGCGCATCTGCGAACTAAGATTAGTCTTTACGTGGGCGGTGATTTTGTCTACAATCTTACCCCCACGATTCTGTTGAAATATAACAGAGCACTATGCGAGTCATTTGAATTGCAGCAAGGCAGCAAGTGAGTGAATCGCCAGGAGCATAGTTAACTATGTGACTGGTGTGAACGAGCGCAGCTAACACAGCTGCGGTTCAAAGGACGAAGTCATAGAAAGAATTTGTTCGTTGGAGCCTGGCCTATCCAGGCCTCCGTCGAAGACCGCAGGCGTCTCGCAAGAGGCTTAATCCCCTGCGTAGACGGTGACAGAACGCTAAGATTATTTTTGATACTCTGGCTTGTTTCTGCTCACCGTATTAAGACGCTCTTCTCGTTGAGATGAGTGAAGTGAGTTCCGGAACATGAGTTCCGGCAAACATCCAGGAGCAAAGCTAATGGCTTTAAATCTTCAAGACAAACAAGCGATTGTTGCTGAAGTCAGCGAAGTAGCCAAAGGCGCGCTGTCTGCAGTAGTTGCGGATTCCCGTGGCGTAACTGTAGATAAAATGACTGAACTGCGTAAAGCAGGTCGTGAAGCTGGCGTATACATGCGTGTTGTTCGTAACACCCTGCTGCGCCGCGTCGTTGAAGGTACTCAGTTCGAGTGCCTGAAAGACACGTTTGTTGGTCCGACCCTGATTGCATACTCTATGGAACACCCGGGCGCTGCTGCTCGTCTGTTCAAAGAGTTCGCGAAAGCGAATGCAAAATTTGAGGTCAAAGCTGCAGCCTTTGAAGGTGAGCTGATCCCGGCGTCTCAGATCGACCGCCTGGCAACTCTGCCGACCTACGAAGAAGCAATTGCACGCCTGATGGCAACCATGAAAGAAGCTTCGGCTGGCAAACTGGTTCGCACACTGGCTGCTGTACGCGATGCAAAAGAAGCTGCGTAATCGCAGTTGTCTTTATCAAGCATTTGCTTACGTATAAACTTATTCTGATATTCAGGAACAATTTAAATGTCTATCACTAAAGATCAAATCATTGAAGCAGTATCCGCTATGTCCGTAATGGACGTTGTAGAACTGATTTCTGCAATGGAAGAAAAATTCGGTGTTTCCGCTGCTGCTGCTGTAGCTGTAGCTGCTGGCCCGGCTGAAGCTGCTGAAGAAAAAACTGAATTCGACGTAATTCTGAAAGCTGCTGGCGCTAACAAAGTTGCTGTTATCAAAGCAGTACGTGGCGCAACTGGCCTGGGTCTGAAAGAAGCTAAAGACCTGGTAGAATCTGCTCCGGCCGCTCTGAAAGAAGGCGTGAGCAAAGATGACGCTGAAGCACTGAAAAAATCTCTGGAAGAAGCTGGCGCTGAAGTTGAAGTTAAATAAGCCAACCCTTCCGGTTGCAGCCTGAGAAATCAGGCTGATGGCTGGTGACTTTTTAGTCACCAGCCTTTTTGCGCTGTAAGGCGCCAGTAGCGTTTCACACTGTTTGACTACTGCTGTGCCTTTCAATGCTTGTTTCTATCGACGACTTAATATACTGCGACAGAGCGTACGTTCTGTGTAAATCGCAATGAAATGGTTTAAGCGTGATAGCAACAGGCATTGCGGAAAGTATCCATTTTCCGGTCAACAAAATAGTGTTGCACAAACTGTCCCCCGCAGGACAGATGGGTCGACTTGTCAGCGAGCTGAGGAACCCTATGGTTTACTCCTATACCGAGAAAAAACGTATTCGTAAGGATTTTGGTAAACGTCCACAAGTTCTGGATGTACCTTATCTCCTTTCTATCCAGCTTGACTCGTTTCAGAAGTTTATCGAGCAAGATCCTGAAGGGCAGTACGGCCTGGAAGCAGCCTTCCGTTCCGTGTTCCCGATTCAGAGCTACAGCGGTAATTCCGAGCTGCAGTACGTCAGCTACCGCCTTGGCGAACCGGTGTTTGACGTTCAGGAATGTCAGATCCGTGGCGTGACCTATTCCGCACCGCTGCGCGTAAAACTGCGTCTGGTGATCTACGAGCGCGAAGCGCCGGAAGGCACCGTTAAAGACATTAAAGAACAAGAAGTCTACATGGGCGAAATCCCGCTCATGACCGACAACGGTACCTTTGTTATCAACGGTACTGAGCGTGTTATCGTTTCTCAGCTGCACCGTAGTCCGGGCGTCTTCTTTGACTCCGACAAAGGTAAAACCCACTCTTCGGGTAAAGTGCTGTATAACGCGCGCATCATTCCTTACCGTGGTTCCTGGCTGGACTTCGAATTCGATCCGAAGGACAACCTGTTCGTGCGTATCGACCGTCGCCGTAAACTGCCTGCGACCATCATCCTGCGTGCGCTGAACTACACCACTGAGCAGATCCTTGACCTGTTCTTTGAGAAAGTCGTCTTCGAAATTCGCGACAACAAGCTGCAGATGGAGCTGATTCCAGAACGTCTGCGCGGCGAAACCGCGTCGTTCGATATCGAAGCTAACGGCAAAGTGTACGTTGAAAAAGGCCGTCGCATTACCGCGCGTCACATCCGTCAGCTGGAAAAAGACGATATCAAGCATATCGAAGTTCCGGTTGAGTACATCGCAGGTAAAGTCGTCTCTAAAGACTACGTTGACGAATCTACTGGCGAGCTGATCTGCGCGGCGAACATGGAGCTGAGCCTGGATCTGCTGGCTAAGCTGAGCCAGTCCGGCCACAAGCGTATCGAAACGCTGTTTACCAACGATCTGGACCACGGCCCGTACATTTCTGAAACGGTACGCGTCGACCCAACTAACGATCGTCTGAGCGCGCTGGTAGAAATCTACCGCATGATGCGCCCTGGTGAGCCGCCGACTCGTGAAGCGGCTGAAAGCCTGTTCGAGAACCTGTTCTTCTCCGAAGACCGCTATGACCTGTCTGCGGTGGGTCGTATGAAGTTCAACCGTTCTCTGCTGCGCGACGAAATCGAAGGTTCCGGTATCCTGAGCAAAGACGACATCATTGATGTCATGAAGAAGCTCATCGATATCCGTAACGGTAAAGGCGAAGTGGATGATATCGACCACCTCGGCAACCGTCGTATCCGTTCCGTCGGCGAAATGGCGGAAAACCAGTTCCGCGTTGGCCTGGTGCGTGTAGAGCGTGCGGTGAAAGAGCGTCTGTCTCTGGGCGATCTGGATACCCTGATGCCTCAGGATATGATCAACGCCAAGCCGATTTCCGCCGCAGTGAAAGAGTTCTTTGGTTCCAGCCAGCTGTCTCAGTTTATGGACCAGAACAACCCGCTGTCTGAGATTACGCACAAACGTCGTATCTCCGCACTCGGCCCAGGTGGTCTGACCCGCGAACGCGCAGGCTTCGAAGTTCGAGACGTACATCCGACGCACTACGGTCGCGTGTGTCCTATCGAAACGCCGGAAGGTCCGAACATCGGTCTGATCAACTCCCTGTCCGTGTACGCACAGACTAACGAATATGGTTTCCTTGAGACGCCGTACCGTCGTGTGGTTGATGGCGTGGTCACTGACGAAATTCATTACCTGTCTGCTATCGAAGAAGGCAACTACGTTATCGCTCAGGCGAACTCCAACCTGGATGACGAAGGCCACTTTGTAGAAGATCTGGTGACCTGCCGTAGCAAAGGCGAATCCAGCTTGTTCAGCCGTGACCAGGTTGACTACATGGACGTTTCCACCCAGCAGGTGGTCTCCGTCGGTGCGTCCCTGATCCCGTTCCTGGAACACGATGACGCCAACCGTGCGTTGATGGGTGCGAACATGCAACGTCAGGCGGTTCCGACTCTGCGTGCTGACAAGCCGCTGGTGGGTACCGGTATGGAACGTGCTGTCGCCGTCGACTCCGGTGTTACTGCAGTAGCTAAACGTGGCGGTACTGTTCAGTACGTGGATGCGTCCCGTATCGTTATCAAAGTTAACGAAGACGAGATGTACCCGGGCGAAGCGGGTATCGACATCTATAACCTGACCAAATACACCCGCTCTAACCAGAACACCTGTATCAACCAGATGCCATGTGTGTCTCTGGGCGAGCCGGTTGAACGCGGCGACGTGCTGGCAGACGGTCCGTCCACCGACCTCGGTGAACTGGCGCTCGGTCAGAACATGCGCGTGGCGTTCATGCCGTGGAACGGCTACAACTTCGAAGACTCCATCCTCGTTTCCGAGCGTGTTGTCCAGGAAGACCGTTTCACCACCATCCACATTCAGGAACTGGCGTGCGTGTCCCGTGACACCAAGCTGGGGCCGGAAGAGATCACCGCTGATATCCCGAACGTGGGTGAAGCTGCGCTCTCCAAACTGGATGAATCCGGTATCGTTTACATCGGCGCGGAAGTGACTGGCGGCGACATTCTGGTCGGTAAGGTAACGCCGAAAGGTGAAACCCAGCTGACGCCGGAAGAGAAACTGCTGCGTGCGATCTTCGGTGAGAAAGCGTCTGACGTTAAAGACTCTTCTCTGCGCGTACCTAACGGTGTCTCCGGTACGGTTATCGACGTTCAGGTCTTTACTCGCGATGGCGTAGAAAAAGACAAACGTGCTCTGGAAATCGAAGAGATGCAGCTCAAGCAGGCGAAAAAAGACCTGTCTGAAGAACTGCAGATCCTCGAAGCGGGCCTGTTTAGCCGTATCCGTGCGGTGCTGGTGTCCGGCGGCGTTGAAGCTGAGAAGCTCGACAAACTGCCGCGCGACCGCTGGCTGGAACTCGGTCTGACCGACGAAGAGAAACAAAATCAGCTGGAACAACTGGCTGAGCAGTATGACGAACTGAAACACGAGTTCGAGAAAAAACTTGAAGCGAAGCGCCGTAAAATCACCCAGGGCGACGATCTGGCGCCGGGCGTGCTGAAGATCGTGAAGGTCTATCTGGCCGTTAAACGCCGTATCCAGCCGGGTGATAAGATGGCAGGTCGTCACGGTAACAAGGGTGTTATCTCTAAGATCAACCCGATCGAAGACATGCCTTACGATGAAAACGGCACGCCGGTAGACATCGTACTGAACCCGCTGGGCGTACCGTCTCGTATGAACATCGGTCAGATTCTGGAAACCCACCTGGGTATGGCTGCGAAAGGTATTGGCGACAAGATTAACGCCATGCTGAAACAGCAGCAGGAAGTCGCCAAACTGCGCGAATTCATCCAGCGTGCCTACGATCTGGGCGCCGACGTTCGTCAGAAAGTCGACCTGAGCACCTTCAGCGATGATGAAGTGCTGCGTCTGGCAGAAAACCTGCGTAAAGGTATGCCGATTGCCACACCAGTGTTCGACGGTGCGAAAGAAGCGGAAATCAAAGAGCTGCTGAAACTGGGCGACCTGCCGACCTCCGGTCAGATCACCCTGTTCGATGGCCGTACGGGTGAACAGTTCGAACGTCCGGTAACCGTCGGTTACATGTACATGCTGAAACTGAACCACCTGGTTGATGACAAGATGCATGCGCGTTCTACCGGTTCTTACAGCCTGGTTACTCAGCAGCCGCTGGGTGGTAAGGCGCAGTTCGGTGGTCAGCGCTTCGGGGAGATGGAAGTGTGGGCGCTGGAAGCTTACGGCGCCGCCTACACCCTGCAGGAAATGCTCACCGTTAAGTCTGATGACGTGAACGGTCGTACCAAGATGTATAAGAACATCGTGGACGGCAACCATCAGATGGAACCGGGTATGCCGGAATCCTTCAACGTTCTGTTGAAAGAGATCCGCTCGCTGGGCATCAACATCGAACTGGAAGACGAGTAATTCTCGCTCAAACAGGTCACTGGTGTCGGGGTAAAACCCGACACCAGATTGTGCTAACTCCGACGGGAGCAAATCCGTGAAAGATTTATTAAAGTTTCTGAAAGCGCAGACTAAAACCGAAGAGTTTGATGCGATCAAAATTGCTCTGGCTTCGCCAGACATGATCCGTTCATGGTCTTTCGGTGAAGTTAAAAAGCCGGAAACCATCAACTACCGTACGTTCAAACCTGAGCGTGACGGCCTTTTCTGCGCCCGTATCTTTGGGCCGGTAAAAGACTACGAGTGCCTGTGCGGTAAGTACAAGCGCCTGAAACACCGTGGTGTTATTTGTGAGAAGTGCGGCGTTGAAGTGACCCAGACCAAAGTACGCCGTGAGCGTATGGGCCACATCGAGCTGGCGTCCCCGACTGCTCACATCTGGTTCCTGAAATCGCTGCCGTCCCGTATCGGTCTGCTGCTCGATATGCCGTTGCGTGATATCGAACGCGTACTGTACTTCGAATCTTATGTGGTTATCGAAGGCGGTATGACCAACCTGGAACGTCAACAGATCCTGACTGAAGAGCAGTATCTGGACGCGCTGGAAGAGTTCGGTGACGAATTCGACGCCAAGATGGGGGCGGAAGCTATCCAGGCCCTGCTGAAGAGCATGGATCTGGAGCAAGAGTGTGAAACTCTGCGCGAAGAGCTGAACGAAACCAACTCCGAAACCAAGCGTAAAAAGCTGACCAAGCGTATCAAACTGCTGGAAGCCTTCGTTCAGTCTGGCAACAAGCCAGAGTGGATGATCCTGACCGTTCTGCCGGTTCTGCCGCCAGATCTGCGTCCGCTGGTTCCGCTGGATGGTGGTCGTTTCGCCACGTCAGATCTGAACGATCTGTATCGTCGCGTCATTAACCGTAACAACCGTCTGAAGCGTCTGCTGGATCTGGCTGCGCCGGACATCATCGTACGCAACGAAAAACGTATGCTGCAGGAAGCGGTTGACGCCCTGTTGGATAACGGTCGTCGCGGTCGTGCGATCACCGGTTCTAACAAGCGTCCTCTGAAATCTTTGGCCGACATGATCAAAGGTAAGCAGGGTCGTTTCCGTCAGAACCTGCTCGGTAAGCGTGTTGACTACTCCGGTCGTTCTGTAATCACCGTAGGTCCATACCTGCGTCTGCACCAGTGCGGTCTGCCGAAGAAAATGGCGCTGGAGCTGTTCAAACCGTTCATCTACGGCAAGCTGGAACTGCGTGGCCTTGCCACCACCATCAAAGCCGCGAAGAAAATGGTTGAGCGTGAAGAAGCTGTCGTTTGGGATATCCTTGACGAAGTTATCCGCGAACACCCGGTACTGCTGAACCGTGCACCGACTCTGCACCGTCTGGGTATCCAGGCATTTGAACCGGTACTGATCGAAGGTAAAGCTATCCAGCTGCACCCGCTGGTTTGTGCGGCATATAACGCCGACTTCGATGGTGACCAGATGGCTGTTCACGTACCGCTGACGCTGGAAGCCCAGCTTGAAGCGCGTGCGCTGATGATGTCCACCAACAACATCCTGTCTCCGGCGAACGGCGAACCTATCATCGTTCCGTCTCAGGACGTGGTACTGGGTCTGTACTACATGACCCGTGACTGTGTTAACGCCAAAGGCGAAGGCATGGTGCTGACTGGCCCGAAAGAAGCTGAGCGTATCTATCGCGCAGGTCTGGCCTCTCTGCATGCGCGCGTTAAAGTGCGTATCACTGAATATGAAAAAGATGAAAACGGCGAATTCGTTGCGCACACCAGCCTGAAAGACACGACCGTTGGTCGCGCCATTCTGTGGATGATCGTACCGAAAGGTCTGCCTTTCTCCATCGTCAACCAGGCGCTGGGCAAGAAAGCGATCTCCAAAATGCTGAACACTTGCTACCGTATTCTGGGCCTGAAACCGACCGTTATTTTTGCGGACCAGACGATGTACACCGGCTTTGCTTATGCAGCGCGTTCAGGTGCGTCCGTTGGTATTGATGACATGGTCATCCCGGAGAAAAAACACGAGATCATCTCTGAGGCGGAAGCTGAAGTTGCTGAGATCCAGGAGCAGTTCCAGTCTGGTCTGGTAACCGCTGGCGAACGCTATAACAAAGTTATCGATATCTGGGCTGCGGCGAACGATCGTGTATCCAAAGCGATGATGGATAACCTGCAAACCGAAACCGTGATTAACCGTGACGGCCAGGAAGAGCAGCAGGTCTCCTTCAACAGCATCTACATGATGGCCGACTCCGGTGCGCGTGGTTCTGCGGCACAGATTCGTCAGCTGGCCGGTATGCGTGGTCTGATGGCGAAGCCGGATGGCTCCATCATCGAAACGCCAATCACCGCGAACTTCCGTGAAGGTCTGAACGTACTCCAGTACTTCATCTCCACGCACGGTGCGCGTAAAGGTCTGGCAGATACCGCACTGAAAACCGCGAACTCCGGTTATCTGACCCGTCGTCTGGTTGACGTCGCGCAGGATCTGGTGGTGACCGAAGATGACTGTGGTACGCACGAAGGTATCCTGATGACCCCGGTTATCGAGGGTGGCGACGTGAAAGAGCCGCTGCGTGACCGCGTTCTGGGCCGTGTGACAGCGGAAGATGTGCTGAAACCGGGTACCGCGGACATTCTGGTTCCACGCAACACGCTGCTGCACGAACAGTGGTGTGACCTGCTGGAAGCAAACTCCGTTGACGCCGTTAAAGTGCGTTCCGTTGTATCCTGCGACACCGACTTTGGTGTATGTGCGCACTGCTATGGTCGTGACCTGGCGCGTGGCCACATCATCAACAAAGGTGAAGCTATCGGCGTTATCGCGGCACAGTCCATCGGTGAACCGGGTACACAGCTGACGATGCGTACGTTCCACATCGGTGGTGCGGCATCGCGTGCGGCTGCTGAATCCAGCATCCAGGTTAAGAACAAAGGTAGCATCAAGCTCAGCAACGTGAAGTCGGTTGTGAACTCCAGCGGTAAACTGGTTATCACTTCCCGTAACACCGAACTGAAGCTGATCGACGAATTCGGTCGTACCAAAGAGAGCTATAAAGTGCCTTATGGCGCTGTCATGGCGAAAGGTGATGGCGAGCAGGTTGCCGGCGGCGAAACCGTGGCAAACTGGGACCCGCACACCATGCCGGTTATCACCGAAGTGAGTGGTTTCATCCGCTTCACTGACATGATCGACGGTCAGACCATTACGCGTCAGACCGACGAACTGACCGGTTTGTCTTCGCTGGTGGTTCTGGATTCGGCTGAACGTACTACCGGTGGTAAAGATCTGCGTCCGGCGCTGAAAATCGTTGATGCTCAGGGTAATGACGTTCTGATCCCGGGTACCGATATGCCTGCGCAGTACTTCCTGCCGGGTAAAGCGATTGTACAGCTGGAAGATGGCGTACAGATCAGTTCTGGTGACACCCTGGCGCGTATTCCGCAGGAATCCGGCGGTACCAAGGATATCACCGGTGGTCTGCCGCGCGTTGCCGACCTGTTCGAAGCGCGTCGTCCGAAAGAACCGGCAATCCTTGCTGAAATCGCAGGTATCGTTTCCTTCGGTAAAGAAACCAAAGGCAAACGTCGTCTGGTGATTACGCCGGTTGATGGTAGTGACCCGTACGAAGAGATGATTCCGAAATGGCGTCAGCTCAACGTGTTCGAAGGGGAACGTGTAGAACGTGGTGATGTGATTTCCGATGGTCCGGAAGCGCCGCACGACATTCTGCGTCTGCGTGGCGTTCATGCTGTGACGCGTTACATTGTTAACGAAGTTCAGGATGTATACCGTCTGCAGGGCGTTAAGATTAACGATAAACACATCGAAGTTATCGTTCGTCAGATGCTGCGTAAAGCGACCATCGAAAGCGCCGGTAGTTCCGACTTCCTGGAAGGCGAACAGGTTGAATACTCCCGCGTCAAGATCGCTAACCGCGAGCTGGAAGCGAACGGCAAAGTGGGGGCTACCTTCTCCCGCGATCTGCTGGGTATTACCAAAGCGTCTCTGGCAACCGAGTCGTTCATCTCTGCCGCATCGTTCCAGGAGACCACGCGTGTCCTGACCGAAGCAGCCGTTGCGGGTAAACGCGACGAACTGCGCGGCCTGAAAGAGAACGTTATCGTGGGTCGTCTGATTCCGGCTGGTACCGGTTATGCGTACCACCAGGATCGTATGCGCCGTCGCGCCGCGGGCGAGCAGCCAGCAACACCGCAGGTCACTGCGGAAGATGCATCTGCAAGCCTGGCAGAGCTGCTGAACGCAGGTCTGGGCGGTTCTGATAACGAGTAATCGTTAAATGGTGGAGGGGTATTTATCCCTCCACCAGCTTCATGCTGGATGCCGAATTCCGGGTCGCTTGCCTACAAGGAAAGAAAATGCCAGCGATTATTTCATTAATCTATTTAATGTTTAGTCTTTTGGTATTTACAAAAAAGATAACTATTTCAAACGTTCTGTCCGCTTTTTTATTGTTTCTATCGTTATATATACTTCACCATAAATCATTACTTATATTTATTTATTGTCTTATTATTATTGTCGCCACCGTTATTCTTCTTCGAGTCAAAATCAGCGCGGATAAAAAAGCCGTATTTTATTTTTCAATGCCATGCTGGCTCTTGATTTTATCTGTAATTATAAATTTAATGTGTAAATGAATTATTTTTTCATAACTCTTGTTTCTCGCATTATTTGTGAAAACTCATTGTCACTGGTTATATGAATAAATTGTCCAGTTTTTGCATTATATTTTGCCATCGCACAGGGAAGACTATTACCGCCGTTAGCCATAACAAATTTTGCTTTTGTATTACGATAAAGATTGACGCCAGGAATGGGGTCTTGACCGAATGTATAAGGCGTTGGGACAATTACATTATGTTTGTTTGAGAACCACTTTGCTAAAATCCCGTCAACGCCATCAACCGGCGTAATAAAAGTAGAGAATCCACAATACTCAAAATTGAATTTTTTACCATTGGGTTTCTTTTTTTCTGTAACATTAAATCCAAATGTGACTTTAAATTTATCCCATAAATCTAAGTTATTAAAGTCTATTGGCTCGCCATTATAAAATACCTGCTGTTCATACATTAAATGATAAACCTGTTTTATTGGTTGTTTACGCGGGAAATTTTAAATCATTAAATGAAGCATTTAATTCCATTAAGGTCTTTGTTTTACCTTATTACAGGAATTATAAATATGATGTCATTTCTGGAATAAAAAACAAAGTTAACAAGCT
Source organism: Salmonella sp. SJTUF15581 (assembly GCF_043356775.1). Taxonomy (NCBI): domain Bacteria; kingdom Pseudomonadati; phylum Pseudomonadota; class Gammaproteobacteria; order Enterobacterales; family Enterobacteriaceae; genus Salmonella; species Salmonella sp. SJTUF15581. Next base: position 14,455 of record NZ_JBEUJY010000023.1, read on the forward strand.
ATTTATTTAATTGCTCACTAGTAGGGTATTTATGTATCCACCGGTTAATGCTTAATTTAGCATCTTTTAGCTGACAGCGATTGCAACGCTAAAAAACATGTGCTAATAATCATCATGTAAAATATGTAATGAAGTAAGCATGGAGCATTTAATTGTTATGATCCCACCATTAAATAGATATGTTCCCGCGCTTTCAAAAAATGAATTGGTTAAAACTGTTACCGACAGGGACATTCAGTTTACAAGTTTTAATGGAAAAGATTATCCCTTGTGCTTTTTAGATGAGAAAACCCCTCTACTTTTCCAGTGGTTTGAGCGGAATCCTGCTCGCTTTGGGAAAAATGATATACCTATAATTAACACAGAGAAAAACCCCTACCTTAACAATATCATTAAAGCAGCAACAATTGAAAAAGAACGTCTTATAGGTATTTTTGTAGATGGTCATTTTTTCCCGGGACAAAAGGATGCTTTTTCAAAACTTGAGTATGACTATGAAAACATAAAAGTCATATATAGAAATGATATTGACTTTAGCATGTACGATAAAAAATTATCAGAAATTTATATGGAAAATATTTCTAAGCAAGAATCCATGCCAGAAGAAAAAAGGGATTGTCATTTACTGCAGCTATTGAAAAAAGAATTGAGTGATATTCAAGAGGATAATGATTCATTAATTAAATCTTACTTACTGGATAAAGGCCATGTATGGTTTGATTTTTACAGGAATATGGCTATGTTAAAGGCTGGTCAGTTATTCCTGGAGGCGGATAAGGTTGGGTGTTATGATTTATCAACAAATAGTGGGTGTATATATCTCGATGCTGATATGATTATCACGGAAAAATTGGGGGGTATATATATTCCGGATGGAATCGCTGTTCATGTAGAAAGGATAGATGGCCGTGCTTCTATGGAGAACGGGATAATAGCTGTTGATCGCAATAACCACCCGGCTTTACTTGCTGGATTGGAAATAATGCATACTAAATTTGATGCTGATCCCTATTCTGATGGTGTATGTAATGGAATTAGAAAACATTTTAATTATTCTTTAAATGAAGATTATAATTCTTTTTGCGATTTTATTGAGTTTAAGCATGATAACATTATAATGAATACCAGTCAGTTTACGCAAAGTTCATGGGCGAGGCATGTGCAGTAGTGGAAATGGCAATAATCATGCTATTGAATACATAAAATATTGGCATAAACTATCAAGTTTCGGCGAAAAAATATTTGATGCTCAGTTTTCTCTACTACAGCCAACTTTAAAATCGCAGTGCTGTTCAGAACGGACATAAAAAAACGGGAGGTCGATAACAATCTCCCGTTTTTCGCATTACGTACTCGTTCGTGAAATACTAATGCGTTTACATACGGGTTCACCGCGTTTGCGAAGCGCGCCCCAGCCAACTGTCCCAGTCTTTCCACACGGGCTGTAACCCTTGCGCGCTTAACGCGCTTGCTACGGTTTCAGGCCGACGGGCATCGTGGGGAGAAAACTGCTCCAGTTCCGGATGATCGTCAGCGTAGCCGCCGGGCTGGGTTTTTGAGAAGGCGCTGACGTTGTTGATTGCCAGAGGAATCACATGGTCTCGGAACCAGGGCGATTCGCGGGTGGAGAGTGATAATTCAATTTCCGGCGCCAATAACCGGAAAGCACAAATCGTTTGCACCAGTTGCTTTTCATCCATCACAGATGCGGGTTCCACACCGCCAGTACACGGACGCAGACGCGGGAAGGAAACAGAATAGCGACTCTGCCAGTACTGTTTCTGCATCCACAACAGATGCTCCGCCACCATATAGCAATCCACCCGCCAGTTGTCCGACAGACCAATTAGCGCGCCAAGACCGATTTTGTCGATACCTGCCCGGCCTAACCGATCCGGCGTTTCCAGCCGCCAGAAAAAGTCCTGTTTCTTTCCCTTCAGGTGATGCTGTGCATAGATTGCCTCATGGTAAGTTTCCTGATAAACCATCACGCCATCGATCCCCAGCGTTTTGAGCTCCGCGTAGTTTTCTTGCGACAAGGGCTGGACTTCCATCTGTAATGATGAAAATTGACGGCGGATAGCCGGTAAATGACGGCGAAAATAGTCCATTCCTACTTTGGCCTGATGTTCGCCAGTCACCAGCAACAGATGCTCAAAGCCCAGTTTACGGATAGCATCGCACTCCCTTTGAATATCCACCTCATCCAGCGTCTTACGCTTGATGCGGTTGCTCATTGAGAAGCCGCAGTAGGTGCAGTCGTTGGCACAGAGGTTTGAGAGATAAAGCGGCACGTAGAAACTGACGGTGTTGCCGAAGCGCTGGCGAGTCAGCCTTTGCGCCCGCTGCGCCATCGGTTCAAGGTAATCGGCGGCGGCGGGGGAGAGCAACGCCATCAAATCGTCCCGGCTAAGATGCGCGGCGTTTAGCGCGCGCTCCACGTCGGCGGCGGTTTTACCGTTGATGCGCAGGCGAATATCATCCCACTCCAGTTGCCGCCAACGGTCGCTGAAGGTTTTCATGCCAGGGCCTCCAGAAATCCGGTGAGCGGGCTGGTGGCGCTGGCGTAGGTGCTACGATTACCCGGCACTGCCTGACGCGCCAGTAATCCGGCTTCTACCGCCAGGCGGAAAGCGGTTGCCATCATCACCGGATCGTCCGCCACGGCAATCGCGGTGTTAACCAGCACCGCATCAGCGCCCATTTCCAGAGCTTGAGCGGCATGGCTGGGCACGCCAATGCCCGCATCAACCACCACCGGCACGGTCGTCTGCTGGATAATAATTTCCAGCATCGCTTTGGTTTCCAGCCCCTGATTCGAACCGATAGGCGCGCCGAGCGGCATCACCGCCGCGCAGCCGACCTCTTCCAGCCGCTTGCACAACACCGGATCCGCGCCGCAGTAGGGCAGCACCACAAAACCCTGCTTCACCAGCGCCTCGGCGGCTTTTAGCGTTTCGATCGGGTCCGGCAATAGCCAGCGGGCATCCGGATGGATTTCTAATTTCAACCAGTTTGTGCCCAGCGCTTCCCGCGCCAGTTGGGCGGCGAAGATTGCCTCTTCGGCGGTTTTCGCCCCGGAGGTATTGGGCAGTAGCGTGACGCCCGCTTCAATGAGCGGCGCCAGGATAGCGTCGTTGTGCTGACGTAAATCCACGCGCTTCATCGCCAGCGTCACCAACTGGCTGCCGGAAGCGCGAATTGCCTCGACCATCAGTTGCGATGAGGCAAACTTCCCTGTGCCGGTGAACAGATGTGAATTAAACGCTTTGTCGGCAATACGTAACATCTCAACCTCCTGCTATAACGTGAAAAAGCAGGATCTGGTCGCCTTCCTGCACGATTTGCTGCTGCCACTGCTCGCGCGGCAGGATCTGCTGATTGAGCGCCAACGCTGCGCCCGGTTTGAGCTGGTTGAGCTGGATAAGCAGCCCGCTGACGGTTTGCCCTGCGGCGCACTGCATCGGCTCATCATTGAATTGAATTTGCATGCTGCCCTCCGCATACCGGACAGCCGCTGGCGCGACGCAGCGCGAGGCTGCGCCACTGGCTGGTTTTACCGTCAAACAGGCGTAGCTCGCCGCTGGGCGTCTCAATACCGCTGAGTAATTTAATCGCTTCCAGCGCCTGTAAGGTGCCCATCACGCCAACAACCGGTCCGACGATACCGGCGGTACGGCAGTTGCGTTCAGGCTCGACATCGTCCGGCCACAGGCAGCGGTAACAGCCTTGTTCCCACGGTGGCGTGAGCACCATCAGTTGGCCGCCAAAGCCGACGGCGCTGGCGGAAATTAACGGAGTGTTGAGCGCCACGCAGGCGGCGTTAATCTCCTGGCGCGTCGCCATGTTATCGGTACAGTCGAGCACTACGTCGGCGCGTGCTACCGCGTTTTTAAGCACATCGCCAGTCAGACGCTGTTGCAATACGATCAGCTCGCTACCGGGGTTGAGCTGCGCCAGCCGTAGTTTTGCCGCCTGCGCCTTCGGGTGGGCGATATCGTCGGTGGTGAACAGAATTTGCCGCTGGAGATTGCTCAAGTGAACATCGTCATCATCCGCCAGCGTCAGTGTGCCGATGCCTGCTCCCGCCAGATACAGCGCGGCAGGCGAACCCAATCCGCCTAAGCCAACAATCAATACATGGCTATCGAGCAGCTGTTGCTGGCCTTCAATCGCGATATCGCCGAGCAGGATCTGGCGGCTATAACGCATAAAATCATGGTCATTCATCGCCGACTCCTGCGATTGCAAGTAACTGTTGCGTAGCGGCGCGCCAGTCGGCGGCCTGGGTGATGGCGCTGACCACGGCAATACTGCCGACGCCGGTCGCCAGTACCGCCGGAGCGCGTTCAAGGCTGATGCCGCCGATCGCGACGGTCGGGTAATCCGCCAGTCGTTCAATATGACTGGCCAACTGCGCCAGCCCTTGTGGGGCGGAGGGCATCTGCTTGGTTTGCGTGGGGAAGACATGACCCAGCGCGATATAAGAAGGCTTAGCGGTCAGCGCGACATCTATCTCCATATCATCGTGGGTCGATACGCCCAGGCGTAACCCCGCCGCCTGAATCGCCTTCAGGTCAGTGGTTTCGAGATCTTCCTGACCCAGATGCACGCCGTAAGCGCGATGCTTAATTGCCAGCCGCCAGTAATCGTTGATAAACAGCCGGGCGTCATAACGACGCCCCAGCGCGATGGCGGCGATAACGTCGGCTTCCACCTCTTCATCGCGTTTATCTTTGATACGCAACTGGATCGTGCGCACGCCCGCCTCCAGTAGACGCTCAATCCATGCAACGCTGTCCACCACCGGGTAAAGCCCGAGACGGAACGGCACGGTTGGGAAATCAGGCTGATACATCAGGCTTCCTCCCGCTTGAGATAAATTTCGCCGCCTTTGGCGCGGAAGTTCTCTGACATATCCGCCATGCCGACTTCAATGGCGTAGTCACGTACTTCCTGGCTGATTTTCATCGAGCAGAACTTCGGCCCGCACATGGAGCAGAAGTGGGCAATCTTGCCGGACTCCTGTGGCAGGGTTTCATCGTGATAAGCGCGGGCGGTGAACGGGTCGAGCGCGAGGTTAAACTGGTCTTCCCAGCGGAATTCGAAGCGCGCTTTCGACATGGCGTTATCGCGAATCTGCGCGCCCGGATGCCCTTTGGCTAAATCCGCGGCGTGGGCGGCAATCTTGTAGGTAATCAGCCCTTGCTTCACATCTTCTTTGTTCGGCAGGCCGAGGTGCTCTTTCGGTGTGACGTAGCATAGCATCGCGCAGCCAAACCAGCCGATCATCGCGGCACCAATGCCGGAGGTAAAGTGGTCATAGCCCGGCGCGATATCGGTCGTCAACGGCCCTAAGGTGTAGAACGGCGCTTCATGGCAGTGCTCCAGCTCTTCGGTCATGTTGCGCTGAATCATATGCATCGGTACGTGGCCCGGACCTTCAATCATCACCTGCACGTCGTATTCCCAGGCGATTTTGGTCAATTCGCCCAGCGTATGCAGCTCGGAGAACTGCGCTTCGTCGTTGGCGTCCTGAATGGAGCCGGGACGCAGGCCGTCGCCCAGCGACAGGGAAACGTCGTAGGCGGCGCAGATTTCACAAATCTCGCGGAAATGTTCGAACAGGAAGTTCTCTTTGTGATGAGAAAGGCACCATTTCGCCATGATTGAACCGCCGCGTGAGACAATGCCGGTCAGGCGCTTGGCGGTCATCGGCACGTAGCGCAGCAGCACGCCCGCGTGGATGGTGAAGTAGTCGACGCCCTGTTCGGCCTGCTCCAGCAGCGTGTCGCGGAACGCTTCCCAGGTAAGATCTTCGGCGATCCCGTTGACCTTTTCCAGCGCCTGGTAGATCGGGACGGTGCCGATCGGTACCGGGCTGTTACGCAGGATCCACTCACGGGTTTCGTGAATATAGCGGCCGGTGGAAAGGTCCATTACCGTGTCCGCGCCCCAGCGGGTCGACCACACCAGTTTTTCCACCTCTTCTTCGATGGAGGAGGTCACCGCCGAGTTGCCGATGTTGGCATTCACTTTGACCAGGAAGTTGCGGCCGATAATCATCGGCTCGGATTCCGGGTGGTTGATGTTGGCGGGAATAATCGCGCGGCCCGCGGCGACTTCATCACGCACGAATTCCGGGGTAATGTTTTCCGGCAGGCGCGCGCCAAAGCTCATCCCCGGATGCTGGTGGCGCAGTACTTCACTGCGAATGCGCTCGCGGCCCATATTTTCACGGATGGCGATGAACTCCATTTCGGGAGTGACGATCCCCTGGCGGGCGTAGTGTAACTGGGTGACGCGCTTGCCCGCTTTGGCGCGTTTCGGCGTCAGCAGGCCGGTAAAACGCAGATCGTCCAGGCCATCGTCGGCCAGACGTTCTCTGGTATAAGCCGAGCTACGGTCGTCTAATTCTTCGCTATCGTTACGTGCGTCAATCCATGGCTGGCGCAGTTTCGCCAGACCCTGCTGGACGTTAATCGCCACCTCAGGATCGCCATAGGGGCCGGAGGTGTCGTACACCGGCACGGCTTCGTTCTCTTCAAACTGCGGGTTGTCTTTACTGCCGCCGATGAGCGTCGGGCTCAGTTGAATTTCACGCATCGGTACGCGAATATCATGCTGCGAACCGGTCACGTAGATGCGTTTCGAGTTGGGAAAGGCAGTCCCTTCCAGCGTATCGATAAAATGCTGGGCTTTAGCGCGCTGCTCGCGGCGGGTTAACGTTGTTGTAGACATAGCTCATTCCAAAAAATTAAGGACGTGGCTTGTCAGACGACGGATGGAGTAATGGATGTGCGCCGCCCGTAAAGGCAGCAGCATAAAGCAGAATTACTCTTGTTCCCTTCGCAGGTATTAACCTGATCAGGTTCCGCGGATCCCGAATTAACGGTCTCAGCCTTTTCCACTTCATCCTTCGCGCTGCCTCTTCGTTGGCTTCGTCCGCTCACTCCATTCACTTACTTATGTAAGTGAATGGAGATTCATCGACTTGCCGCCTTGACGCATCACGAACGCTTTTGTGGAAAATTAGCACTCCGACAAGATAACCGCCCCTCCGAAGAGGGGGCTGAAGTAAACTACCTGTTACTCGCGCAGAACTCAAGCGGGACGTTTGACTCTGGCGTCGTCGTGCATCGCATCAAACACCAGCATAATCAGCTTGTCTTCCAGCACAAAGCGGGCTTCCAGCGCTTCGCCGATATCTGACAGAGCTTGTTGAAATTCGAGACAATTATCGTGATCGATGGCAGTTTCCAGGCTGGTGTCGTAATAATCCATAATGCGCTGCGTATTATCTTCCAGCAGCGGCCAAATTTTTGCCGCATGTAAAAGCTGACCGTTTCCTTCCAATTTATGGAGAATACGTTCATAAATACTGAAGTGCCCGGCGGAAAGGTAATCGACCAGGCTCTGACAAAAATCATCCAGCGCTTTTTCATTCAGCCGCATGTACGATTCTTTGCCAGGCTTAATGCCAACCAGATTGTAGTAAGCCACGAGCAGGTGCTTACGTACATCCAGCCAGCGATCGACCAGTTTGTTGCTTCCGCCAACGCGCTCCGTCAGGTTTTCCAGCTGGTTTAGCATGATTGTCTCCGCAAGTTAGATAAAGGCTGCTCGCCATGAATGTAAAAATAATGTTAACAACATGCCAGTGAAGCAAAGGTAGTGCAATAGCTATGGATCGTATAATTGAAAAATTAGAGAGTGGCTGGTGGATCGTCAGCCATGAACAAAAATTATGGTTGCCGTATGGGGAATTACCACACGGGCTGGCAGCAAATTTCGATCTTGTGGGGCAGCGCGCACTCCGGATAGGTGAATGGCAAGGCGAGCCCGTCTGGCTGGTGTTACAGCATCGACGCCATGATATGGGATCGGTTCGCCAGGTTATCGATCAGGATGCAGGGCTGTTCCAACTGGCGGGACGTGGCGTACAGTTGGCGGAGTTTTACCGATCGCATAAATTTTGCGGCTATTGCGGGCACCCTATGCACCCGAGTAAAACCGAATGGGCGATGCTGTGCAGCCATTGCCGCGAACGCTACTATCCGCAAATCGCCCCCTGCATTATTGTTGCCATTCGCCGTGAGGATTCGATCCTCCTTGCCCGGCACGTTCGCCACCGCAACGGCGTGCATACCGTGCTGGCCGGGTTTGTTGAAGTCGGCGAAACCCTGGAGCAGGCGGTCGCGCGTGAAGTGATGGAGGAGAGCGGCATTAAGGTGAAAAATCTGCGCTACATTACTTCGCAGCCGTGGCCTTTTCCGCAGTCGTTGATGACCGCTTTTATGGCGGAGTATGACAGCGGCGAGATTGTCATCGACCCGAAAGAACTGTTGGAAGCAAATTGGTACCGTTATGACGATCTGCCGCTACTACCGCCGCCGGGCACCGTCGCGCGCCGTTTGATCGAAGATACGGTGGCAATGTGTCGGGCTGAATATGATTGACATGTTACACTGGGCGCATCAACGCTAAAGGAATGTAAAAATGACCGAACTCAAAAACGATCGTTATCTACGTGCGCTGCTGCGCCAGCCCGTTGATGTTACGCCAGTGTGGATGATGCGCCAGGCGGGCCGTTATCTACCGGAGTACAAAGCCACTCGCGCTCAGGCGGGCGATTTTATGTCGCTGTGCAAAAATGCCGAACTGGCCTGCGAGGTCACTTTACAGCCGCTGCGCCGTTATCCGCTTGATGCGGCGATCCTTTTCTCGGATATCCTGACGATTCCGGACGCGATGGGCCTGGGGCTCTATTTTGAAGCCGGGGAAGGCCCGCGCTTTACGGCCCCTGTCACCTGCAAAGCCGATGTCGATAAGTTGCCCATTCCCGATCCGGAGGATGAACTGGGCTACGTGATGAATGCGGTGCGTACGATTCGCCGCGAACTAAAAGGCGAGGTTCCGCTGATCGGCTTCTCCGGCAGCCCGTGGACGCTGGCAACTTACATGGTGGAAGGCGGCAGTAGCAAAGCCTTCACGGTGATTAAAAAGATGATGTACGCTGACCCGCAGGCGTTGCATCTGCTGCTGGATAAGTTGGCGAAAAGCGTCACGCTGTACCTCAACGCGCAGATTAAAGCGGGTGCGCAGTCGGTGATGATTTTCGATACCTGGGGCGGCGTGCTGACTGGCCGCGATTACCAGCAATTCTCCCTCTACTACATGCATAAAATCGTCGATGGCCTGCTGCGTGAAAACGACGGTCGCCGCGTGCCGGTAACGCTGTTCACTAAAGGTGGCGGTCAGTGGCTGGAGACGATGGCGGAAACCGGCTGCGACGCGCTGGGTCTCGACTGGACGACAGATATCGCCGATGCGCGCCGTCGCGTTGGCCATAAAGTGGCGCTGCAGGGCAATATGGACCCCTCGATGCTGTATGCGCCGCCGGCACGGATCGAAGACGAAGTAGCGACTATACTTGCTGGTTTCGGTCAGGGAGAAGGGCACGTCTTTAACCTTGGACATGGCATCCATCAGGATGTGCCGCCAGAACATGCTGGCGCATTTGTGGAGGCAGTGCACCGACTTTCTGCGCAGTATCACAGCTAAGGAGTTAGTATGGATCTCGCGTCGCTACGCGCTCAACAGATAGAACTTGCTTCATCGGTTTGCCGCGAAGATCGGTTGGACAAAGATCCGCCAGCGTTTATCGGCGGGGCGGACGTCGGTTTTGAGCAGGGGGGCGAGGTGACGCGGGCGGCGATGGTGTTGCTGAAATATCCGTCGCTTGAACTGGTCGAGTACAAGGTGGCGCGTATTGCCACCACCATGCCGTATATCCCCGGCTTCCTCTCTTTTCGTGAATATCCTGCGCTGCTGGCGGCGTGGGAACAGCTCTCGCAAAAGCCCGATTTGCTGTTTGTGGACGGTCACGGTATTTCGCATCCGCGTCGGCTTGGCGTCGCCAGTCATTTTGGACTGTTGGTGGACGTGCCGACCATCGGCGTAGCGAAAAAACGGCTATGCGGTAAATTTGAGCCACTTTCCGCCGAACCTGGTGCACTTAGCCCCTTAATGGATAAAGGCGAGCAACTGGCGTGGGTATGGCGCAGCAAGGCGCGCTGTAATCCGCTGTTTATCGCGACGGGGCACCGGGTCAGTACTGACAGCGCGCTGGCGTGGGTACAGCGCTGTATGAAAGGGTATCGCCTGCCAGAGCCGACGCGCTGGGCGGATGCCGTCGCTTCCGGGCGTCCGGCGTTTGTTCGTTGGCAAGAAATTCAGCGCTGATTCAGGTAAACTGCCGCTAATTTCCGATTCGAGATTCCATCATGTTACAAAACCCGATTCATTTGCGTCTGGAGCGGCTGGAAAGCTGGCAGCACGTTACCTTTATGGCCTGCTTGTGCGAGCGCATGTACCCGAACTACGCCATGTTTTGCAAGCAGACGGAATTCGGCGACGGACAGATCTACCGTCGCATTCTGGATCTGATCTGGGAAACCCTGACGGTGAAAGATGCAAAGGTCAATTTCGATAGCCAACTGGAGAAGTTTGAAGAGGCAATTCCGGCAGCTGACGACTATGATCTGTACGGCGTTTACCCGGCGATTGATGCCTGCGTCGCATTAAGCGAATTAATGCATTCTCGTCTTAGCGGCGAAACGCTGGAACACGCTATTGAGGTTAGTAAGACTTCCATTACTACGGTGGCGATGTTGGAAATGACTCAGGCTGGTCGGGAAATGACCGATGAGGAGCTCAAAACGAACCCTGCCGTTGAACAGGAATGGGATATTCAGTGGGAAATATTCCGACTTTTAGCCGACTGCGAAGAACGCGATATTGAACTGATAAAAGGGCTCAGGGCAGACCTGCGCGAGGCTGGTGAGAGCAATATCGGTATAAATTTTCAGCAATGACACCAGAAAACGTGATTTAACGTCTGATTTGTCGTGCCATAAGGCTTCCCTTATGCCCCCCGTCTGGTCTACATTTGGGAGGCGAAAAAAAGTGGCTATCGGTGCGTGTATGCAGGAGAGTGCTTTTCTGGCATTTCCGTCGCACTCGATGCTTAGCAAGCGATAAACACATTGTAAGGATAACTTATGAACAAGACTCAACTGATTGATGTAATTGCAGACAAAGCAGAACTGTCCAAAACCCAGGCTAAAGCTGCTCTGGAATCCACTCTGGCTGCTATTACTGAGTCTCTGAAAGAAGGCGATGCTGTACAACTGGTTGGTTTCGGTACCTTCAAAGTGAACCACCGTGCTGAGCGCACTGGCCGTAACCCACAGACCGGTAAAGAAATCAAAATCGCCGCCGCTAACGTACCGGCGTTTGTTTCTGGTAAAGCTCTGAAAGACGCAGTTAAGTAAGACGCGTAACTGTGAACAGTTTTATCGAAGGGGCTTATCAGCCCCTTTTGTCCGTCTGGCGTCGCGCGTTTCTGTTTTCTGGCGCGCTGTTGCTGACTGCCTGCAGTCATAACGCTTCACCGCCTCCGTTTACTGCCAGCGGCTTTGCCGGCGATCACGGCGCGGTGCGTATCTGGCGTAAAGATACGAACGATGAAGTCCATCTGCTTTCTGTTTTTAGCCCGTGGCATAGCGGCAGCACGACGACCAGCGAATATCGTTGGCAGGGTGATACGCTTTCGCTTATTGAACTCAATATTTACAGCAAACCGCCAGAACATATTCGCGCGCGTTTCGACGCTCATGGCGAACTCAGTTTTATGCAGCGTGAAGTCGGGGGGCAGAAGCAGCAGCTTTCCAACGATCAGATTGCCTTGTATCGCTATCGCGCCGAACAAATCCGTCAGACCAGTGACGCCTTGCGCCTGGGGCGGGTCATACTACGCCAGGGACGCTGGCACGCCGACCATACGGTAACCACCTGTGAAGGTGAAACGCTGAAACCGGATCTGGATTCCTGGGCAATAAGCCACATTGAGCGCCGCCAGAACCACTCATCGGTAGAGGTGAGCGTAGCATGGCTGGAGGCGCCGGAAGGATCGCAACTTTTGCTGGTGGCGAATTCAGATTTCTGTCACTGGCAGCCGCAAGCGAAAACCTTTTGATGGAATACCGAATGGCGAAGCCGCCATTCGGCAAACATGCTTTACCAGTTTCCCATACCCATATGACCGCCGCCGCGATGATAACCGCCGCCATAGCCGCCGCAACCGCCATAGCCCATTCCTGCGCCGCGTGGTATGCCAGCCTGCGCCATCGCGACATCCCGTTTCACGCGTTGCTCATCTAACTTCTGGCCTAATGACTCCATCTCTTTGGCAACCGCGTTAATTTTCGCAGTATCCGGCGAACTGGCGGTCAGTAGCGCGTTGTATTCATAACGTTTGGATATCAGTTGCTGGCGCAGCGCGCTGGTCTGCGTATAGTAATCATCATAAATCTTCTGCGCCGTCGCCTGCTGTTCCGTAGTTAACGGGCTACCTCCCTGTTGCCACATACCGTCATTGTTGCCCCAGTGATGCCCGGCGAAGGCGGCGCCGGAGCTCAGGGCCAAAAGAGAGAGGGCGATTAGCGCGATAGCTGATTTATTGTTCCGTTTCATTTTGCGTTCTCCTGTTGCTCATCTTATCCTCTCTCTTGCATCTTCCGTGCCAGGTAACTATTCCTTGTCGGGCAGCGAGTTAACCCGCTTCAGGCGGCAAAAAGCGAGTAAAAATGACTCGCATGACCCGCCTGGCGAGTCATTTTTACCCAATAGTATCCGAAAGGGTGTGCGACACCGCGCGGTTATGCGGAGCGAAGAATGGCATGATCTCTGCTTAAGTAAGGAAAATAAAAACGAGCCGGGGAAGCCTGTGAGTTTTATACGATTACATAAAGATGCCGCTGCAACGTGGTTGAGTCGACTGTTACCTGTGGCGATCTTCATTCTGGTGGGGCTATTTTCCATTATGGTCATTCGCGACTATGGCCGTGAGAGCGCTGCCGCCAGGCAGACGCTGCTGGAAAAGGGAAATGTACTCATTCGCGCTCTGGAGTCCGGCACGCGAGTAGGTATGGGAATGCGGATGCATCACGCGCAGCAGCAGACATTGCTGGAAGAGATGGCGGGTCAGCCAGGCGTGTTGTGGTTCGCCGTAACGGATGCGCAGGGGGTAATCATCACTCATAGCAACCCTGGCATGGTGGGCAAATCGCTCTATTCCGCATCTGAAATGCATCAACTAAACCCCGGGCCGCAGGAGCGTTGGCGGCGTGTCGACGTTGCTGCTAACGGCGAGACGATACCTGCGCTGGAAATTTACCGTCAGTTCCAGCCGCTTTTCGGTATGAGAGGTCACGGTATGAGGGGGCACGGCATGGCGCGTAGCGCCAATGACGACGAACCAGCGAAACAAACTATTTTTATTGCCTTTGACGCCAGCGAGCTGGCCGCGACACAGGCAAGGGAGTGGCGTAATACGCTGATTGTTTTGTCTGCGTTAGCGGCGGTGCTGTTGGCAACGTTACTGGCGTTTTTTTGGCATCAGCGTTATCAGCGCTCGCACAGAGAACTGCTTGATGCAATGAAGCGTAAAGAAAAGCTGGTGGCGATGGGGCATCTGGCGGCGGGCGTCGCGCACGAAATTCGTAACCCGCTCTCGTCCATCAAAGGGCTGGCGAAATACTTTGCCGAGCGCACGCCTGCCGGCGGCGAGTCGCATGAACTGGCGCAGGTGATGGCCAAAGAGGCCGACCGTTTGAACCGGGTGGTAAGCGAATTGCTCGAACTGGTAAAGCCCGCGCATCTGACGCTCCAGGCGGTTAACCTCAATGATATTATTACTCACTCCCTGAATCTGGTCAGTCAGGATGCCCAAAGCAGAGAGATTCAGTTGAGATTCACGGCGAATGAGACGCTTAAGCGTATTCAGGCTGACCCGGACAGGCTGACTCAGGTGCTGTTGAATTTGTACCTGAACGCTATTCATGCGATTGGCCGCCAGGGAACGATTACCGTAGAGGCAAAAGAAAGTGGGACCGACCGCGTTATCATCACTGTTACCGATAGCGGGAAAGGGATCGCCCCGGATCAGCTGGAGGCGATTTTTACGCCTTATTTTACGACCAAAGCTGACGGGACAGGCCTGGGGCTGGCGGTGGTGCAAAATATCATCGAACAGCATGGCGGCGCGATTAAGGTGAAAAGTATTGAGGGTAAAGGCGCGGTCTTTACTATCTGGTTGCCAGTGATAGCGAGACAACAGGATTAACAAGGGTGATACGCGGAAAAATCGATATTCTGGTTGTGGATGATGATGTAAGCCACTGCACGATTTTACAGGCGCTGCTTCGGGGCTGGGGCTATAACGTCGCTCTGGCCTACAGTGGGCATGATGCGTTGGCTCAGGTGCGTGAGAAAGTCTTTGATCTGGTACTGTGCGATGTGCGTATGGCGGAGATGGACGGTATCGCCACGCTGAAAGAGATTAAAGCGCTCAATCCCGCCATTCCGATTTTGATTATGACGGCATTCTCCAGCGTGGAAACGGCGGTAGAGGCGTTGAAAGCCGGCGCGCTCGACTATTTAATTAAACCGCTGGATTTTGACCGTCTGCAGGAGACGCTGGAAAAGGCGTTGGCGCATACGCGGGAAACGGGCGCTGAATTGCCATCGGCGTCGGCTGCGCAGTTTGGCATGATTGGCAGCAGTCCGGCGATGCAACATTTACTGAATGAAATCGCGATGGTCGCACCATCAGACGCCACGGTATTGATTCACGGAGACTCCGGCACGGGTAAAGAGCTGGTGGCGCGGGCGCTACACGCCTGTAGCGCCAGGAGCGATAGACCGCTGGTCACGCTCAACTGCGCCGCGCTTAATGAATCGCTGCTGGAGTCCGAGCTGTTCGGCCACGAAAAAGGCGCGTTTACCGGCGCGGATAAACGTCGGGAGGGACGCTTTGTCGAAGCTGACGGCGGGACATTGTTTCTTGATGAAATCGGCGATATCTCGCCGTTAATGCAGGTACGTTTGCTGCGGGCGATTCAGGAGCGCGAAGTGCAACGCGTGGGAAGTAACCAGACGATATCTGTTGATGTTCGGTTAATTGCCGCTACCCACCGCGACCTGGCGGAAGAGGTGAGTGCTGGTCGTTTTCGCCAGGATCTCTATTACCGCCTGAATGTGGTGGCGATTGAAATGCCTTCTTTGCGCCAGCGTCGGGAAGATATTCCGCTACTGGCAGACCATTTTCTGCGGCGTTTTGCCGAACGTAACCGAAAAGCGGTGAAGGGGTTTACGCCGCAGGCGATGGATCTGCTGATCCACTACGACTGGCCGGGCAATATCCGTGAGCTGGAAAACGCTATCGAACGAGCGGTGGTGTTGCTGACGGGAGAATACATTTCTGAACGCGAATTGCCTCTCGCTATTGCCGCGACGCCGATAAAAGCGGAAAACAGCGCCGAAATCCAACCGTTGGTCGATGTGGAGAAAGAGGTGATTCTGGCGGCGCTCGAAAAAACGGGCGGCAATAAAACGGAAGCCGCCCGTCAGTTGGGCATTACGCGCAAAACGCTGCTGGCAAAGCTCAGCCGTTAGCGGTTTTGCTCACGTTCGATAGCTCGCCAGCCGATGTCGTTACGGCTAAAGCTGCCGTCCCAACTGATATCGCTCATCAGGGCGTAAGCGCGCTTTTGCGCCTCGGCAACGGTGTTGCCCAGCGCGGTGGCGCACAGTACGCGGCCGCCGCTGGTCAACACGCGGTTGTCATCAGCGAGTTTAGTTCCGGCGTGGAAAACCTTACCGTCAGCCGCGCCTTCCAGCGGCAGGCCGTGGATCTCATCGCCAGTATTGTAATTGCCCGGATAACCGCCCGCGGCAATCACCACGCCCAGCGAGGCGCGTTCGTCCCACTCGGAGGTTTTCTCGTCCAGTTTGCCGTCGCAGGCGGCCAGGCACAGCTCTACCAGATCCGACTTCATGCGCAGCATGATCGGCTGGGTTTCCGGATCGCCGAAGCGGCAGTTGAACTCGATAACCTTCGGGTTACCCTGTTTGTCGATCATCAGACCGGCATACAGGAAGCCGGTATAGGTGTTTCCTTCCGCCGCCATGCCTTTCACGGTTGGCCAGATGATGCGTTCCATGGTGCGCTGGTGAACTTCATCGGTCACCACCGGTGCCGGTGAATAAGCCCCCATGCCGCCGGTATTCGGGCCGGTATCGCCATTGCCCACGCGTTTGTGATCCTGGCTGGTGGCCATCGGCAGGACGTGCTCGCCGTCGACCATCACGATAAAACTCGCTTCCTCGCCGTCGAGGAACTCTTCGATAACGATGCGGTGACCCGCGTCGCCAAAGGCGTTACCGGCCAGCATATCGTGAACGGCGGCTTCCGCTTCTTCGAGCGTCATCGCCACGATAACGCCTTTACCGGCGGCCAGACCGTCGGCTTTAATCACAATCGGCGCGCCTTTCTCGCGCAGGTAAGCCAGCGCAGGCTCAATCTCGGTGAAGTTCTGGTACTCCGCCGTCGGGATGTGATGACGCGCAAGGAAATCTTTGGTGAAGGCTTTGGAGCCTTCCAGCTGCGCAGCGCCTTCAGTTGGCCCGAAGATCTTCAGGCCAGCGGCGCGGAATGCATCGACCACGCCAATCACCAGCGGCGCTTCCGGGCCGACAATGGTCAGGTCAATCTTCTCGTTCTGGGCAAAGCTCAGCAACGCCGGAATATCGGTGACGCCGATAGCCACGTTCTGCAACGCGGGCTCCAGTGCGGTACCGGCGTTACCCGGTGCGACAAAAACGGTATCAACTAGCGGAGACTGTGCCGCTTTCCAGCCCAGCGCGTGTTCGCGGCCGCCGTTACCAATGACTAAAACTTTCATCGTCTGCTCCCTGAATTAATGGCGGAAGTGGCGCATGTCGGTGAAGATCATCGCGATGCCGTGTTCGTCGGCAGCGGCAATCACCTCTTCGTCGCGGATAGAACCGCCAGGCTGGATAACGCAGCTCACGCCAACGGCGGCGGCGGCATCAATGCCATCGCGGAACGGGAAGAAGGCGTCGGACGCCATGGCGGAACCTTTCACTTCCAGGCCTTCATCACCGGCTTTAATGCCGGCGATTTTGGCGGAGTAAACGCGGCTCATCTGGCCTGCGCCTATACCGATGGTCATGTTCTCTTTGGCGTAGACAATAGCGTTGGATTTAACGAATTTTGCGACTTTCCAGCAGAACAGCGCATCGCGCAGCTCCTGCTCGGTCGGCTGGCGTTTAGAGACCACGCGCAGTTCACCTTCGGTGACCATACCCAGGTCGCGGTCCTGAACCAGCAGGCCACCGTTAACGCGTTTAAAGTCCAGGCCCGGAACGCGCTGTGCCCACTGGCCGCAGGTCAGCACGCGCACGTTCTGTTTAGCGGCAGTAATCTTCAGCGCTTCTTCGGTCGCAGATGGTGCGATGATCACTTCGACAAACTGGCGGGAGATGATGGCCTGCGCGGTTTCAGCATCCAGCTCGCGGTTAAAGGCGATGATGCCGCCGAACGCGGAGGTCGGGTCGGTTTTATAGGCGCGATCGTAAGCGTCGAGAATAGAGGTACTTACCGCCACGCCGCACGGGTTAGCGTGCTTGACGATTACGCAGGCTGGCTCGTTGAACGTTTTCACACACTCCAGCGCCGCGTCGGTATCGGCGATGTTGTTGTAGGAAAGCGCTTTGCCCTGAACCTGTTGTGCGGTGGCAACGGACGCTTCTTTCACATTCTCTTCTATATAGAAGGCAGCCTGCTGGTGGCTGTTCTCGCCGTAGCGCATATCCTGCTTCTTAATGAAGTTCAGATTCAGCGTACGCGGGAAGCGACCGGCGGCTTCTTTGCTTTCACCGTGGTAGGCCGGAACCATGCTGCCGAAGTAGTTAGCGATCATGCTGTCGTAGGCGGCGGTGTGTTCGAAGGCTTTAATCGCGAGATCGAAACGGGTGTCGAGGGTCAGAGAACCTTCGTTAGCATCCATCTCTTTAATAATGGCGTCGTAGTCGCTGCTCTTCACCACGATAGCGACGTCTTTATGGTTCTTCGCGGCGGAGCGCACCATCGTTGGGCCACCGATATCGATGTTCTCTACCGCATCTTCCAGCGAGCAACCTTCGCGTGCTACGGTCTCGGCGAACGGATACAGGTTAACGACAACCATATCGATAGGGGCGATGTGGTGCTGTTCCATAATGGCATCGTCCTGGCCGCGGCGACCGAGGATGCCGCCGTGGACTTTTGGATGCAGGGTCTTTACGCGTCCATCCATCATTTCCGGGAAACCGGTGTAATCGGAAACTTCGGTCACCGGCAGGCCTTTTTCTGCTAACAGGCGGGCTGTGCCCCCCGTAGACAGCAGCTCCACACCGCGTGCGGAAAGTGCCTGGGCGAATTCGATGATACCGGCCTTGTCAGAAACACTGAGCAGAGCGCGGCGGACTGGACGACGTTGTTGCATGGTAAATCCCCTGGATTTGACGATTACAGAGAGCGTTAGGTGAATTCTTGCGTAAAAACTCAGCTAACGCCCCTTACGGGGCATCCTTGTTTTGCGGCGACATTGTAACGAAAACGTTTGCGCAACGCTCGCGAATTTTTCTTTTTAAATTCTGGCCCGGCTTTTATACCTGAAAGATCGTTTGCAGAGTGAGAAGATCGAGGAAATGAACGCGCATTATGTGGATAAGTCTGTGCGTAAATGGGTATAACCAGGGGTTTTGCTGGGGAATGCAGCAAACAGTCATTTTTCTGCAATTTTTCTATTGCGGTCAGCAGAGAACTCCCTATAATGCGCCTCCATCGACACGGCGGATGTGAATCACTTCACACAAACAGCCGGTCGGTTGAAGAGAAAAATCCTGAAATTCAGGGTTGACTCTGAAAGAGGAAAGCGTAATATACGCCACCTCGCAACGGTGAGCGAAAGCCGCGTTGCACTGCTCTTTAACAATTTATCAGACAATCTGTGTGGGCACTCGAAGATACGGATTCTTGACGTCGCAAGACGAAAAATGAATACCAAGTCTCAAGAGTGAACACGTAATTCATTACGAAGTTTAATTCATTGAGCATCAAACTTTTAAATTGAAGAGTTTGATCATGGCTCAGATTGAACGCTGGCGGCAGGCCTAACACATGCAAGTCGAACGGTAACAGGAAGCAGCTTGCTGCTTTGCTGACGAGTGGCGGAC
>NZ_JBEUJY010000024.1:0-27563 GCF_043356775.1 Salmonella sp. SJTUF15581
GCATTCGACCAGATCGATAACGCGCCGGAAGAAAAAGCGCGTGGTATCACCATCAACACTTCTCACGTTGAATACGATACCCCGACCCGCCACTACGCACACGTAGACTGCCCGGGGCACGCCGACTATGTTAAAAACATGATCACTGGTGCTGCTCAGATGGACGGCGCGATCCTGGTTGTTGCTGCGACTGACGGCCCGATGCCGCAGACCCGTGAGCACATCCTGCTGGGTCGTCAGGTAGGCGTTCCGTACATCATCGTGTTCCTGAACAAATGCGACATGGTTGATGACGAAGAGCTGCTGGAACTGGTTGAAATGGAAGTTCGTGAACTTCTGTCTCAGTACGACTTCCCGGGCGACGACACTCCGATCGTTCGTGGTTCTGCTCTGAAAGCGCTGGAAGGCGACGCAGAGTGGGAAGCGAAAATCATCGAACTGGCTGGCTTCCTGGATTCTTACATCCCGGAACCAGAGCGTGCGATTGACAAGCCGTTCCTGCTGCCGATCGAAGACGTATTCTCCATCTCCGGTCGTGGTACCGTTGTTACCGGTCGTGTAGAACGCGGTATCATCAAAGTGGGCGAAGAAGTTGAAATCGTTGGTATCAAAGAGACTCAGAAGTCTACCTGTACTGGCGTTGAAATGTTCCGCAAACTGCTGGACGAAGGCCGTGCCGGTGAGAACGTAGGTGTTCTGCTGCGTGGTATCAAACGTGAAGAAATCGAACGTGGTCAGGTACTGGCTAAGCCGGGCACCATCAAGCCGCACACCAAGTTCGAATCTGAAGTGTACATTCTGTCCAAAGATGAAGGCGGTCGTCATACTCCGTTCTTCAAAGGCTACCGTCCGCAGTTCTACTTCCGTACTACTGACGTGACTGGTACCATCGAACTGCCGGAAGGCGTAGAGATGGTAATGCCGGGCGACAACATCAAAATGGTTGTTACCCTGATCCACCCGATCGCGATGGACGACGGTCTGCGTTTCGCAATCCGTGAAGGCGGCCGTACCGTTGGTGCGGGCGTTGTTGCTAAAGTTCTGGGCTAATTACTCGTTAATTAGTTTTGAATTGAAGAGGGCGCTTCGGCGCCCTTTTTGTTGCCTGCTATTTAGCCGCTGTTATATTTATTCACCCTTTTTAACGCTTCTCCCGTGGCGTAAATCGCTTTGTGCTATTGTAATCATAACCATTCTCATTTACACTTTGTGCGGAAATTGAACGGGAGCGATCATGTACGTTTGTTTGTGTAATGGTATAAGCGATAAAAAAATCCGCCAGGCTGTACGACAATTTCATCCACAGTCATTTCAACAGTTGCGTAAATTTATTCCTGTGGGAAATCAATGTGGTAAGTGTATTCGCGCCGCGCGAGAAATGATGCAGGATGAGTTAACGCAAATGCCGGAATTTAAAGAGATCGCCTGAGTCACACTCTTTTTTTTGACATCCCTGTAGCCCCATCTACGCTCTAGAGAGTGGAAGCGGAGGGACTATAAAATGAAAGGTGATGTTAAAATCATAAATTATCTCAATAAACTATTGGGAAATGAGCTTGTCGCAATCAACCAATACTTTCTCCACGCGAGAATGTTCAAAAACTGGGGCCTGATGCGCCTCAATGATGTCGAGTACCATGAATCTATAGATGAGATGAAACACGCCGATAAATACATCGAGCGTATTTTATTCTTGGAAGGCATACCGAACCTACAGGATCTGGGTAAGCTGGGCATCGGTGAAGATGTCGAAGAGATGCTACGATCGGATCTCCGGCTCGAACTGGAAGGCGCAAAAGATCTACGTGAGGCAATAGCCTATGCCGATAGCGTTCATGATTATGTCAGCCGGGATATGATGATTGAAATTCTTGCCGACGAGGAAGGCCACATCGACTGGCTGGAAACTGAGCTGGATTTGATTGCCAAACTTGGTATGCAAAATTATCTGCAATCACAAATTAAGGTTACCGATTAACCGTCTGGAAAGAAAACTTTCCAACCTGTTATGAAACCCGCCACCGCCAGCCATGGCCCAAAAGGTAGCGGGTTTATTAATGCCAATTTACCTCTCACCAGTAGCGCGACGCCAAACCCGCCACAGGCCAACATAGCGGCAAGGAAAACCAGTAACGGCAGTGTTTCCCAACAATGCCACGCCCCTAAGGCAGCGAGGTACTTGACGTCGCCATATCCAAGCCCCTCTTTCTGATAACGCAGGCGATAGCCCCAGTAAATTAACGCGAATCCGCCATAGCCGGCGATAGCGCCCCAAAGCGCATCCGGTAAACGCTCCGGCAGGCAAATCTGGTGATAAAGCAGACCACCCCACAGCAATGGACAAGTAAACCGGTCAGGCAGCAGACCGGTACGCGCGTCGTATATGCCAAGTAATAAAGAGAACGATGCATAAAAAATGAGAAAGGGGAGGGCAACAAACATAAGCAAATCCTCGTCAAGGTTTGTGCTCACCTTTATAGATTTATGCGACAGCGACAACGACGTATTGCCAGGTTTGCCTGATGCCTTCCAAAGAAAAGATGCGCGTCGCCACCCCATGCGTACCATCTGGAATCATGCTCGCATAAGAATAAAGCGCTTAATTTCTATCCGACACTTGCGTCAGGCTGAGATTTACGTATAATGCGCGGGCTTGTCGTAATTGACGGCAGGTTCGATTTGAACCTCGAATAGCCGATTTGGCTATTTAACAATGCTCCCAATCGGGGAGCTACGTAAGAACGGTTACACTCTCCCATCAATCGTAATGGGTCTGAGGAGTAATCATTTTCGTTTATAAAATAATTGGAGCTCTGGTCTCATGCAGAACCAAAGAATCCGTATCCGCCTGAAAGCGTTTGATCATCGTCTGATCGATCAATCAACCGCGGAAATCGTCGAGACTGCCAAGCGCACTGGTGCGCAGGTTCGCGGTCCGATCCCGCTGCCGACCCGCAAAGAGCGCTTTACCGTTCTGATCTCTCCGCACGTTAACAAAGATGCGCGCGATCAGTACGAAATTCGCACTCACAAGCGTCTGGTTGACATCGTTGAGCCAACCGAGAAAACCGTTGATGCTCTGATGCGTCTGGACCTGGCTGCCGGTGTAGACGTGCAGATCAGCCTGGGTTAATCAGGTCATCGAGCGATTGAGAGGTTGATACAATGATTGGTTTAGTCGGTAAAAAAGTGGGTATGACCCGCATCTTCACTGAAGATGGCGTCTCTATCCCAGTAACCGTAATCGAAGTTGAAGCAAACCGTGTTACTCAGGTTAAAGACCTGGCTAACGATGGCTACCGCGCTGTTCAGGTTACTACGGGTGCTAAAAAAGCTAACCGTGTCACCAAGCCGGAAGCGGGTCACTTTGCTAAAGCTGGCGTAGAAGCTGGCCGTGGTCTGTGGGAATTCCGTCTGGCTGAAGGCGAAGAATACACCGTAGGTCAGAGCATCAGCGTTGAACTGTTTGCTGACGTTAAAAAAGTTGACGTAACCGGTACCTCTAAAGGTAAAGGTTTCGCTGGTACCGTTAAGCGCTGGAACTTCCGTACCCAGGACGCTACTCACGGTAACTCCTTGTCTCACCGCGTTCCGGGTTCTATCGGTCAGAACCAGACTCCGGGCAAAGTGTTCAAAGGCAAGAAAATGGCAGGTCAGATGGGTAATGAGCGCGTAACCGTTCAGAGCCTTGACGTAGTACGCGTTGACGCTGAGCGCAACCTGCTGCTGGTTAAGGGTGGTGTTCCGGGTGCAACCGGTTGCGACCTGATCGTTAAACCAGCTGTGAAGGCGTAAGGGGATAGCAATGGAATTAGTATTGAAAGACGCGCAGAGCGCGCTGACTGTTTCCGAAACTACCTTCGGTCGTGATTTCAACGAAGCGCTGGTTCACCAGGTTGTTGTTGCTTATGCAGCTGGTGCTCGTCAGGGTACTCGTGCTCAGAAGACTCGTGCTGAAGTAACTGGTTCCGGTAAAAAACCGTGGCGCCAGAAAGGCACTGGCCGTGCGCGTTCAGGTTCTATCAAGAGCCCGATCTGGCGTTCCGGTGGCGTGACCTTCGCTGCTCGTCCGCAGGACCACAGTCAAAAAGTTAACAAGAAGATGTACCGCGGCGCGCTGAAAAGCATCCTGTCCGAACTGGTACGTCAGGATCGTCTGATCGTTGTCGAGAAGTTCTCTGTAGAAGCGCCGAAAACTAAGCTGCTGGCACAGAAACTGAAAGACATGGCTCTGGAAGATGTGCTGATCATCACCGGTGAGCTGGACGAGAACCTGTTCCTGGCCGCACGTAACCTGCACAAGGTTGACGTACGCGATGCGACTGGTATCGACCCGGTTAGCCTGATCGCCTTCGACAAAGTCGTAATGACTGCTGATGCTGTTAAGCAAGTTGAGGAGATGCTGGCATGATTCGTGAAGAACGTCTGCTGAAGGTGCTGCGCGCACCGCACGTTTCTGAAAAAGCGTCTACTGCGATGGAAAAAACTAACACCATCGTTCTCAAAGTTGCTAAAGACGCGACCAAAGCAGAAATCAAAGCTGCTGTGCAGAAACTGTTTGAAGTCGAAGTCGAAGTCGTTAACACCCTGGTCGTTAAAGGGAAAGTTAAACGTCACGGACAGCGTATCGGTCGTCGTAGCGACTGGAAAAAAGCTTACGTCACCCTGAAAGAAGGCCAGAATCTGGACTTCGTCGGCGGCGCTGAGTAAGTCGGAGGAGTAATACAATGGCAGTTGTTAAATGTAAACCGACATCTCCGGGTCGTCGCCACGTCGTTAAAGTGGTCAACCCAGAGCTGCACAAGGGCAAACCTTTTGCTCCGCTGGTTGAAAAAAACAGCAAATCCGGTGGTCGTAACAACAATGGCCGTATCACCACTCGTCATATCGGTGGTGGTCACAAACAGGCTTATCGTATTGTTGACTTCAAACGCAACAAAGACGGTATCCCGGCAGTTGTTGAACGTCTTGAGTACGATCCGAACCGTTCCGCGAACATCGCGCTGGTTCTGTACAAAGACGGCGAACGCCGTTACATCCTGGCCCCGAAAGGCCTGAAAGCTGGCGACCAGATTCAGTCTGGCGTTGATGCTGCAATCAAAGCAGGCAACACCCTGCCGATGCGCAATATCCCGGTTGGTTCTACCGTTCATAACGTAGAAATGAAACCAGGTAAAGGCGGTCAGCTGGCACGTTCCGCTGGTACTTACGTTCAGATCGTTGCTCGCGATGGCGCTTATGTCACCCTGCGTCTGCGTTCTGGTGAAATGCGTAAAGTCGAAGCAGACTGCCGTGCAACCCTGGGCGAAGTTGGCAATGCTGAGCATATGCTGCGCGTTCTGGGTAAAGCAGGTGCTGCACGCTGGCGTGGCGTTCGTCCTACCGTTCGCGGTACTGCGATGAACCCAGTAGACCACCCACATGGTGGTGGTGAAGGTCGTAACTTTGGTAAGCACCCGGTAACTCCGTGGGGCGTTCAGACCAAAGGTAAGAAGACCCGCAGCAACAAGCGTACTGATAAATTCATCGTACGTCGCCGTAGCAAATAATTTTAGAGGATAAGCCATGCCACGTTCTCTCAAGAAAGGTCCTTTTATTGACCTGCACTTGCTGAAGAAGGTAGAGAAAGCGGTGGAAAGCGGAGACAAGAAGCCCCTGCGCACCTGGTCCCGTCGTTCAACGATCTTTCCTAACATGATCGGTTTGACCATCGCTGTCCATAATGGTCGTCAGCACGTTCCGGTATTTGTTTCCGACGAAATGGTCGGTCACAAACTGGGTGAATTCGCACCGACTCGTACTTATCGCGGCCACGCTGCTGATAAAAAAGCGAAGAAGAAATAAGGTAGGAGGAAGAGATGGAAACTATCGCTAAACATCGCCATGCTCGTTCTTCTGCTCAGAAGGTTCGCCTTGTTGCTGACCTGATTCGCGGTAAGAAAGTGTCGCAGGCTCTGGATATTCTGACCTACACCAACAAGAAAGCGGCTGTACTGGTCAAGAAAGTTCTGGAATCTGCCATTGCTAACGCTGAACACAACGATGGCGCTGACATTGACGATCTGAAAGTTACGAAAATTTTCGTAGACGAAGGCCCGAGCATGAAGCGCATTATGCCGCGTGCAAAAGGTCGTGCAGATCGCATCCTGAAGCGCACCAGCCACATCACTGTGGTTGTGTCCGATCGCTGAGACTCTGGAGACTAGCAATGGGTCAGAAAGTACATCCTAATGGTATTCGCCTGGGTATTGTAAAACCATGGAACTCTACCTGGTTTGCGAACACCAAAGAATTCGCTGACAACCTGGACAGCGATTTTAAAGTACGTCAGTACCTGACGAAGGAACTGGCTAAAGCGTCTGTATCTCGTATCGTTATCGAGCGTCCGGCTAAGAGCATCCGTGTGACTATTCACACCGCTCGCCCGGGTATCGTTATCGGTAAAAAAGGTGAAGACGTAGAAAAACTGCGTAAGGTCGTAGCGGATATCGCTGGCGTTCCTGCACAGATCAACATCGCCGAAGTTCGTAAACCTGAACTGGACGCTAAACTGGTTGCTGACAGCATCACTTCTCAGCTGGAACGTCGCGTTATGTTCCGTCGTGCGATGAAGCGTGCTGTACAGAACGCCATGCGTCTGGGCGCTAAAGGTATCAAAGTTGAAGTTAGCGGCCGTCTGGGCGGCGCGGAAATCGCACGTACCGAATGGTACCGCGAAGGTCGCGTACCGCTGCACACTCTGCGTGCTGACATCGACTACAACACCTCTGAAGCGCACACCACTTATGGTGTAATCGGCGTTAAAGTGTGGATCTTCAAAGGCGAGATCCTGGGTGGTATGGCTGCTGTTGAACAACCGGAAAAACCGGCTGCTCAACCGAAAAAGCAGCAGCGTAAAGGCCGTAAATAAGGAGCGTCGCTGATGTTACAACCAAAGCGTACAAAATTCCGTAAAATGCACAAAGGCCGCAACCGTGGTCTGGCTGCAGGCGCGGATGTTAGCTTCGGCAGCTTCGGCCTGAAAGCTGTTGGCCGTGGTCGTCTGACTGCCCGTCAGATCGAAGCAGCACGTCGTGCTATGACCCGTGCAGTTAAGCGTCAAGGTAAGATCTGGATCCGTGTATTCCCGGACAAACCGATCACTGAAAAGCCGCTGGCAGTGCGTATGGGTAAAGGTAAAGGTAACGTGGAGTATTGGGTTGCCTTGATTCAGCCGGGTAAAGTCCTGTATGAAATGGACGGCGTACCGGAAGAGCTGGCCCGTGAAGCATTCAAGCTGGCAGCAGCGAAACTGCCGATTAAAACCACCTTTGTAACTAAGACGGTGATGTAATGAAAGCAAAAGAGCTGCGTGAGAAGAGCGTTGAAGAGCTGAACACCGAGCTACTGAACCTGCTGCGTGAGCAGTTCAACCTGCGTATGCAGGCTGCAAGTGGCCAGCTGCAACAGTCTCACCTGTTGAAGCAAGTGCGTCGTGATGTCGCACGCGTTAAGACTTTACTGACTGAGAAGGCGGGTGCGTAATGACCGATAAAATCCGTACTCTGCAAGGTCGCGTGGTTAGCGACAAAATGGAGAAATCCATTGTTGTTGCTATCGAACGTTTTGTGAAACACCCGATCTACGGTAAATTCATCAAGCGTACGACCAAAATGCACGTACATGACGAGAACAACGAATGCGGTATCGGCGACGTGGTTGAAATCCGCGAATGCCGTCCGCTGTCCAAGACCAAATCCTGGACTCTGGTTCGCGTTGTAGAGAAAGCGGTTCTGTAATACAGTACGCATTCTCAACGAATAAACGGCTCAGCGATGGGCCGTTTATTTTTTCTACCCATATCTGATTTGCGGTGTTATAATGCCGCGCCCTCGATATGGGGTTTTTTTAACGACCTGATTTTCGGGTCTCAGTAGTAGTTGACATTAGCGGAGCACTAAAATGATCCAAGAACAGACTATGCTGAACGTCGCCGACAACTCCGGTGCACGTCGCGTAATGTGTATCAAGGTTCTGGGTGGCTCGCACCGTCGCTACGCAGGCGTAGGCGACATCATTAAGATCACCATCAAAGAAGCGATTCCGCGTGGTAAGGTCAAAAAAGGTGATGTGCTGAAGGCGGTAGTGGTGCGCACCAAGAAGGGTGTTCGTCGCCCGGACGGTTCTGTCATTCGCTTCGATGGTAATGCATGCGTTATTTTAAACAATAACAGCGAGCAGCCTATCGGTACGCGTATTTTTGGGCCGGTAACTCGTGAACTTCGTAACGAGAAGTTCATGAAAATTATCTCTCTGGCACCAGAAGTACTCTAAGGAGCGAATCATGGCAGCGAAAATCCGTCGTGATGACGAAGTTATCGTGTTAACCGGTAAAGATAAAGGTAAACGCGGTAAAGTTAAGAATGTCCTGTCTTCCGGCAAGGTCATTGTTGAAGGTATCAACCTGGTTAAGAAACACCAGAAGCCGGTTCCGGCTCTGAACCAACCGGGCGGCATCGTTGAAAAAGAAGCTGCAATTCAGGTTTCTAACGTTGCAATCTTCAATGCGGCAACCGGCAAGGCTGACCGTGTAGGCTTTAGATTCGAAGACGGCAAAAAAGTCCGTTTCTTCAAGTCTAACAGCGAAACTATCAAGTAATTTGGAGTAGTACGATGGCGAAACTGCATGATTACTACAAAGACGAAGTAGTTAACAAACTCATGACTGAGTTTAACTACAATTCTGTCATGCAAGTCCCTCGGGTCGAGAAGATCACCCTGAACATGGGTGTTGGTGAAGCGATCGCTGACAAGAAACTGCTGGATAACGCAGCAGCAGACCTGACAGCAATCTCCGGTCAAAAACCGTTGATCACCAAAGCACGCAAATCTGTTGCAGGCTTCAAAATCCGTCAGGGCTATCCGATCGGCTGTAAAGTAACTCTGCGTGGCGAACGCATGTGGGAGTTCTTTGAGCGCCTGATCACTATTGCTGTTCCTCGTATCCGTGACTTCCGTGGCTTGTCCGCTAAGTCATTCGACGGTCGTGGTAACTACAGCATGGGTGTCCGTGAGCAGATCATCTTCCCAGAAATCGACTACGATAAAGTCGACCGCGTTCGTGGTTTGGATATTACCATTACCACTACTGCGAAATCTGACGAAGAAGGCCGTGCTCTGCTGGCTGCCTTTGACTTCCCGTTCCGCAAGTAAGGTAGGGTTACTAAATGGCTAAGCAATCAATGAAAGCACGCGAAGTAAAACGCGTAGCTTTAGCTGATAAATACTTCGCGAAACGCGCTGAACTGAAAGCGATCATCTCTGATGTGAACGCAACCGACGAAGATCGTTGGAATGCGGTTCTTAAGCTGCAGACTCTGCCGCGTGATTCCAGCCCGTCACGTCAGCGTAACCGCTGCCGTCAAACTGGTCGTCCGCACGCTTTCCTGCGGAAGTTCGGGTTGAGCCGTATTAAGGTCCGTGAAGCCGCTATGCGCGGTGAAATTCCGGGTCTGAAAAAGGCTAGCTGGTAATTGTCACCAATTGAATCACGGGAGTAAAGACAGATGAGCATGCAAGATCCGATCGCGGATATGCTGACCCGTATCCGTAACGGTCAGGCCGCGAACAAAGCTGCGGTCACCATGCCTTCCTCCAAGCTGAAAGTGGCAATTGCCAACGTGCTGAAGGAAGAAGGTTTTATTGAAGATTTTAAAGTTGAAGGCGACACCAAGCCGGAACTGGAACTGACTCTTAAGTATTTCCAGGGTAAAGCTGTTGTAGAAAGCATTCAGCGTGTCAGCCGCCCAGGTCTGCGCATCTACAAACGTAAAGATGAGCTGCCGAAAGTTATGGCCGGTCTGGGTATCGCAGTTGTTTCTACCTCTAAAGGTGTTATGACTGATCGTGCAGCGCGCCAGGCTGGTCTTGGTGGCGAAATTATCTGCTACGTAGCCTAATCGGAGGAAAAAATGTCTCGTGTTGCTAAAGCACCGGTCGTTGTTCCTGCCGGCGTTGATGTCAAAATCAACGGTCAGGTTATTACGATCAAAGGTAAAAACGGCGAGCTGACTCGTACTCTCAACGATGCTGTTGAAGTTAAACATGCAGATAATGCACTGACCTTCGGTCCGCGTGATGGTTACGCAGACGGTTGGGCACAGGCTGGTACCGCGCGTGCCCTGCTGAACTCAATGGTTATCGGTGTTACCGAAGGCTTCACTAAGAAGCTGCAGCTGGTTGGTGTAGGTTATCGTGCAGCGGTTAAAGGGAATGTAGTAAACCTGTCTTTAGGTTTCTCTCACCCGGTTGACCATCAGCTGCCGGCAGGTATCACTGCTGAATGTCCGACTCAAACTGAAATCGTGCTGAAAGGCGCTGATAAGCAGGTGATCGGCCAGGTTGCAGCAGATCTGCGCGCCTACCGTCGTCCTGAGCCTTACAAAGGCAAGGGTGTTCGTTACGCCGACGAAGTCGTGCGTACCAAAGAGGCTAAGAAGAAGTAAGGTAACACTATGGATAAGAAATCTGCTCGTATCCGTCGTGCGACCCGCGCACGCCGCAAGCTCAAAGAGCTGGGCGCAACTCGCCTGGTGGTACATCGTACCCCGCGTCATATTTACGCACAGGTAATTGCACCGAACGGTTCTGAAGTTCTGGTAGCTGCTTCTACTGTAGAAAAAGCTATCGCTGAACAACTGAAGTACACCGGTAACAAAGACGCGGCTGCAGCTGTGGGTAAAGCTGTCGCTGAACGCGCTCTGGAAAAAGGCATCAAAGATGTGTCCTTTGACCGTTCCGGGTTCCAATATCATGGTCGTGTCCAGGCACTGGCAGATGCTGCCCGTGAAGCTGGCCTTCAGTTCTAAGGTAGAGGTGTAAGATGGCTCACATCGAAAAACAAGCTGGCGAACTGCAGGAAAAGCTGATCGCGGTAAACCGCGTATCTAAAACCGTTAAAGGTGGTCGTATTTTCTCCTTCACAGCTCTGACTGTAGTAGGCGATGGTAACGGTCGCGTAGGTTTTGGTTACGGTAAAGCGCGTGAAGTTCCAGCAGCGATCCAGAAAGCGATGGAAAAAGCCCGTCGCAATATGATTAACGTCGCGCTGAACAACGGCACCCTGCAGCACCCGGTTAAAGGTGTTCACACGGGGTCTCGTGTATTCATGCAGCCAGCTTCCGAAGGTACCGGTATCATCGCCGGTGGTGCAATGCGCGCCGTTCTGGAAGTTGCTGGGGTTCATAACGTTCTGGCTAAAGCATACGGTTCCACCAACCCGATCAACGTGGTTCGTGCAACTATTGATGGCCTGGAAAATATGAATTCTCCAGAAATGGTCGCTGCCAAGCGTGGTAAATCCGTTGAAGAAATTCTGGGGAAATAAACCATGGCAAAGACTATTAAAATTACTCAAACCCGCAGTGCAATCGGTCGTCTGCCGAAACACAAGGCAACGCTGCTTGGCCTGGGTCTGCGTCGTATTGGCCACACCGTAGAGCGCGAGGATACTCCTGCTGTTCGTGGTATGGTCAACGCGGTTTCCTTCATGGTTAAAGTTGAGGAGTAAGAGATGCGTTTAAATACTCTGTCTCCGGCCGAAGGCTCCAAAAAGGCGGGTAAACGCCTGGGTCGTGGTATCGGTTCTGGCCTCGGTAAAACCGGTGGTCGTGGTCACAAAGGTCAGAAGTCTCGTTCTGGCGGTGGCGTACGTCGCGGTTTCGAGGGTGGTCAGATGCCTCTGTACCGTCGTCTGCCGAAATTCGGCTTCACTTCTCGCAAAGCAGCGATTACAGCCGAAGTTCGTCTGTCTGACCTGGCGAAAGTAGAAGGCGGCGTTGTAGACCTGAACACGCTGAAAGCGGCAAACATTATCGGTATCCAGATCGAGTTCGCGAAAGTGATCCTGGCTGGCGAAGTCACTACTCCGGTAACTGTTCGTGGCCTGCGTGTTACTAAAGGCGCTCGTGCTGCTATCGAAGCTGCTGGCGGTAAAATCGAGGAATAAGTAGCAGATGGCTAAACAACCGGGATTAGATTTTCAAAGTGCCAAAGGTGGCTTAGGTGAGCTGAAACGCAGACTGCTGTTTGTTATCGGCGCGCTGATTGTGTTCCGTATTGGCTCTTTTATTCCGATCCCTGGTATTGATGCCGCTGTACTTGCCAAACTGCTTGAGCAACAGCGAGGCACCATCATTGAAATGTTTAACATGTTCTCTGGTGGTGCTCTCAGCCGTGCTTCTATCTTTGCCCTGGGGATCATGCCGTATATTTCGGCGTCGATCATTATCCAGCTGTTGACGGTGGTTCATCCAACGCTGGCAGAAATTAAGAAAGAAGGGGAGTCTGGTCGTCGTAAGATCAGCCAGTACACCCGTTACGGTACTCTGGTGCTGGCGATATTCCAGTCGATCGGTATTGCTACCGGTTTGCCGAATATGCCTGGTATGCAGGGCCTGGTGATGAATCCAGGCTTTGCATTCTATTTCACCGCTGTTGTAAGTCTGGTTACAGGGACGATGTTCCTGATGTGGCTCGGCGAACAGATTACTGAGCGCGGTATCGGTAACGGTATCTCAATCATCATCTTCGCTGGTATCGTTGCGGGACTCCCGCCAGCCATTGCCCATACTATCGAGCAAGCGCGTCAAGGCGACCTGCACTTCCTCGTGTTGCTGTTGGTTGCAGTATTAGTATTTGCAGTGACGTTCTTTGTAGTATTCGTTGAACGTGGTCAACGCCGTATTGTGGTAAACTACGCCAAACGTCAGCAAGGTCGTCGTGTCTATGCTGCACAGAGCACACATTTACCGCTGAAAGTGAATATGGCGGGGGTAATCCCGGCAATCTTCGCTTCCAGTATTATTCTGTTCCCGGCGACCATCGCGTCATGGTTCGGGGGCGGTACTGGTTGGAACTGGCTGACAACAATTTCGCTGTATTTGCAGCCTGGGCAACCGCTTTATGTGTTACTCTATGCGTCTGCAATCATCTTCTTCTGTTTCTTCTACACGGCGTTGGTTTTCAACCCGCGTGAAACAGCAGATAACCTGAAGAAGTCCGGTGCATTTGTACCAGGAATTCGTCCGGGAGAGCAAACGGCGAAGTATATCGATAAAGTAATGACCCGCCTGACCCTGGTTGGTGCGCTGTATATTACCTTTATCTGCCTGATCCCGGAGTTCATGCGTGATGCAATGAAAGTGCCGTTCTACTTCGGTGGGACCTCACTGCTTATCGTTGTTGTCGTGATTATGGACTTTATGGCTCAAGTGCAAACTCTGATGATGTCCAGTCAGTATGAGTCTGCATTGAAGAAGGCGAACCTGAAAGGCTACGGCCGTTAATTGGTCGCCTGAGAAGTTACGGAGAGTAAAAATGAAAGTTCGTGCTTCCGTCAAGAAATTATGCCGTAACTGCAAAATCGTTAAGCGTGATGGTGTCATCCGTGTGATTTGCAGTGCCGAGCCGAAGCATAAACAGCGCCAAGGCTGATTTTTTCGCATATTTTTCTTGCAAAGTTGGGTTGAGCTGGCTAGATTAGCCAGCCAATCTTTTGTATGTCTGTACGTTTCCATTTGAGTATCCTGAAAACGGGCTTTTCAGCATGGTACGTACATATTAAATAGTAGGAGTGCATAGTGGCCCGTATAGCAGGCATTAACATTCCTGATCAGAAACACGCCGTGATCGCGTTAACTTCGATCTACGGTGTCGGCAAGACCCGTTCTAAAGCCATCCTGGCTGCAGCGGGTATCGCTGAAAATGTTAAGATCAGTGAGCTGTCTGAAGAACAAATCGACACGCTGCGTGACGAAGTTGCCAAATTTGTCGTTGAAGGTGATCTGCGCCGTGAAATCAGCATGAGCATCAAGCGCCTGATGGATCTTGGTTGCTATCGCGGTTTGCGTCATCGTCGTGGTCTCCCGGTTCGCGGTCAGCGTACCAAGACCAACGCTCGTACCCGTAAGGGTCCGCGCAAACCGATCAAGAAATAATCGGGGTGATTGAATAATGGCAAAGGCACCAGTTCGCGCACGTAAACGTGTAAGAAAACAAGTCTCTGACGGCGTGGCTCATATCCATGCTTCTTTCAACAACACCATCGTGACTATTACCGATCGTCAGGGTAATGCGCTGGGTTGGGCAACAGCCGGTGGTTCCGGTTTCCGTGGTTCTCGCAAATCCACTCCGTTTGCAGCTCAGGTTGCAGCAGAGCGTTGCGCTGACGCCGTGAAAGAATACGGTATCAAGAATCTGGAAGTTATGGTTAAAGGTCCGGGTCCAGGCCGCGAATCTACTATTCGTGCTCTGAACGCCGCTGGTTTCCGCATCACTAATATTACTGATGTGACTCCGATCCCTCATAACGGTTGTCGTCCGCCGAAAAAACGTCGCGTATAACGCTTCGTTTTCCAGGTTAGTTGGAGAAAGAAAATGGCAAGATATTTGGGTCCTAAGCTCAAGCTGAGCCGTCGTGAGGGCACCGACTTATTCCTTAAGTCTGGCGTTCGCGCGATCGATACCAAGTGTAAAATTGAACAAGCTCCTGGCCAGCACGGTGCGCGTAAGCCGCGTCTGTCTGACTATGGTGTGCAGTTGCGTGAAAAGCAAAAAGTTCGCCGCATTTACGGTGTGCTGGAGCGTCAGTTCCGTAACTACTACAAAGAAGCAGCACGTCTGAAAGGCAACACCGGTGAAAACCTGTTGGCTCTGCTGGAAGGTCGTCTGGACAACGTTGTATACCGTATGGGCTTCGGCGCCACTCGTGCAGAAGCACGTCAGTTGGTTAGCCATAAAGCAATTATGGTAAACGGTCGTGTTGTTAACATCGCTTCTTATCAGGTTAGTCCGAATGACGTTGTTAGCATTCGTGAGAAAGCGAAGAAGCAGTCTCGCGTGAAAGCCGCTCTGGAGCTGGCTGAGCAGCGTGAAAAGCCAACCTGGCTGGAAGTTGATGCTGGCAAGATGGAAGGTACGTACAAGCGTAAGCCTGAGCGTTCTGATCTGTCTGCGGACATTAACGAACACCTGATCGTCGAGCTTTACTCCAAGTAAAGCTTAGTACCAAAGAGAGGACACAATGCAGGGTTCTGTGACAGAGTTTCTAAAACCGCGCCTGGTAGATATCGAGCAAGTGAGTTCGACGCACGCCAAGGTGACCCTTGAGCCTTTAGAGCGTGGCTTCGGCCATACTCTGGGTAACGCACTGCGCCGTATTCTGCTCTCATCGATGCCGGGTTGCGCGGTGACCGAGGTTGAGATTGATGGTGTACTACATGAGTACAGCACCAAAGAAGGCGTTCAGGAAGACATCCTGGAAATCCTGCTCAACCTGAAAGGGCTGGCGGTGAGAGTTCAGGGTAAAGATGAAGTTATTCTTACCTTGAATAAATCTGGCATTGGCCCTGTGACTGCAGCCGATATCACCCATGATGGGGATGTCGAAATCGTCAAGCCGCAGCACGTGATCTGCCACCTGACCGATGAAAACGCGTCTATTAGTATGCGTATCAAAGTTCAGCGCGGTCGTGGTTATGTGCCGGCTTCTACCCGAATTCATTCGGAAGAAGATGAGCGCCCAATCGGCCGTCTGCTGGTCGACGCCTGCTACAGCCCTGTAGAGCGTATTGCCTACAATGTTGAAGCAGCGCGTGTAGAACAGCGTACCGACCTGGACAAGCTGGTCATCGAAATGGAAACCAACGGCACAATCGATCCTGAAGAGGCGATTCGTCGTGCGGCAACCATCCTGGCTGAACAACTGGAAGCTTTCGTTGATTTACGTGATGTACGTCAACCGGAAGTGAAAGAAGAGAAACCAGAATTCGATCCGATCCTGCTGCGCCCTGTTGACGATCTGGAATTGACTGTCCGCTCTGCTAACTGCCTCAAGGCAGAAGCTATCCACTATATCGGTGATCTGGTACAGCGTACCGAGGTTGAGCTTCTTAAGACGCCTAACCTGGGTAAAAAATCTCTTACCGAGATTAAAGACGTGCTGGCTTCCCGTGGACTGTCTCTGGGTATGCGCCTGGAAAACTGGCCACCGGCAAGCATCGCTGACGAGTAACCGGATCACAGGTTAAGGTTTTACTGAGAAGGATAAGGTCATGCGCCATCGTAAGAGTGGTCGTCAACTGAACCGCAACAGCAGCCATCGCCAGGCTATGTTCCGCAACATGGCAGGTTCACTGGTTCGTCATGAAATCATCAAGACGACCCTGCCTAAAGCGAAAGAGCTGCGTCGCGTAGTTGAGCCGCTGATTACTCTTGCCAAGACTGATAGCGTTGCTAATCGTCGTCTGGCATTCGCCCGTACTCGTGATAACGAGATCGTGGCAAAACTGTTTAACGAGCTGGGCCCGCGTTTCGCGAGCCGCGCCGGTGGTTACACTCGCATTCTGAAGTGTGGCTTCCGTGCAGGCGACAACGCGCCGATGGCATACATCGAGCTGGTTGATCGTTCAGAGAAAACAGAAGCTGCTGCAGAGTAATCTGTAGTAACGTAAAAAAACCCGCTTCGGCGGGTTTTTTTATACCCTCCTGAACCCCACATATCTACAATAATTGTATTCTTTTCGTTCAATCCCTGGAGCGACACATGTGGTTACTTGACCAGTGGGCAGAGCGTCATATTATCGAGGCACAGCGTAAAGGCGAGTTTGATAATCTGCCTGGCCGCGGCGAGCCGCTTATTCTGGATGATGATTCTCATGTGCCGGCGGAACCTCGTGCGGGTTATCGCTTACTCAAGAATGCGGGCTGTCTTCCCCCTGAGCTGGAGCAGCGCAGAGATGCTATTCAGTTACTTGATATCCTCAACAGTATCCGGGAAGATGACCCTCGATACCATCAGGTTAGTCGCCAGCTCTCCCTGCTTGAACTAAAACTTCGGCAGGCTGGGTTGAGTACCGACTTTTTACACGGTGAGTATGCAGAAAAACTGCTGCATAAAATCAACGATAATTAACGGAGCTTGTATGTATCGCATTGGTGAGCTGGCAAAGCTGGCAGACGTAACGCCTGATACCATTCGCTACTATGAAAAACAGCAGATGATGGATCATGAGGTACGTACTGAAGGCGGGTTTCGTCTGTATACCGAAAACGATCTGCAGCGTCTCAAATTTATTCGTTATGCGCGACAGTTGGGTTTCACGCTCGACTCGATCCGCGAACTTTTATCGATCCGAATTGATCCTGAGCACCATACCTGTCAGGAGTCAAAAAGTATTGTGCAAGAGCGATTGCAGGAGGTTGAAGCCAGGATTGCGGAACTGCAAACGATGCAGCGTTCGTTACAAAGGCTTAATGATGCTTGTTGCGGAACGGCCCACAGTAGCGTCTATTGTTCCATTCTGGAAGCCCTGGAGCAGGGGGCCAGTGGAGCGAAATCAGGATGTTGATTTATTGAACCGGCGGGGCTACACTCGCGCCGTTAATTTATACAATCGGGAGACATTATGAGTCGTTATCAACATAAGAAAGGGCAGATAAAGGACAATGCCATTGAGGCATTACTGCACGATCCACTGTTCAGGCAACGCGTTGAAAAAAATAAGAAAGGCAAAGGAAGTTATCTGCGTAAAGGTAAACACGGTAATCGAGGGAACTGGGAGGCCAGTGGCAAGAAAGTAAGTGACTTTTTTACCACTGGCCTTCTGCTTATTAAGAACGGTTATTTTGTTCTTTCAGCAGATCGCGGATTTCGCCCAATAACACTTCCTCTTTAGAAGGCGCTGGCGGAGCTGCCGGCTCTTCTGCTTTTTTACGGTTGAGTCTGTTGATAAGCTTAATGGCAACAAAGATAGCAAAGGCCACAATCACAAAATCAAATACGTTCTGGATAAACACGCCGTAATGCATGACGACCGCCGGAATATCTCCCTGCGCTTCGCGTAACGTAAAAGCAAATTGTTTAAAGTCGATCCCGCCGATTAACAATCCCAACGGCGGCATAATGATATCGGCAACCAGTGAAGAAACAATCTTACCGAATGCCGCGCCAATAATGACACCCACTGCCAAATCCACAACATTCCCGCGCATCGCGAATTCGCGAAATTCTTTAATAAAACTCATTTTTATTCTCCCTATGCAGCTGACGTTATAAGTTTAACAAATGCTAAGGCATTTTCCATTTACGGCTTCTGTTTAGCGAAATAAATTAAACCTTGATAAATAAAGGGAATTAAAAAGGGCGCTGAATGAGCGCCCCTTAAATTAGAGGAAGAAAGGACTTGGCTGGAACAGACGTTCGACGTCGGTAATAAACTTTTTATCGGTCAAAAACATAATGACGTGATCGCCTTGTTCAATGCGCAAATTGTCATTAGCAATCATGACATCATTACCGCGAACGACCGCGCCAATAATGGTGCCTGGCGGCAGTTTAATTTCGTCAATGACGCGGCCAACCACGCGGGAAGTGCTTTCATCGCCGTGCGCGACGGCTTCGATGGCTTCGGCAACCCCGCGACGTAGTGAGGAAACGCCGACGATATCTGCTTTACGCACATGGCTCAGTAATGCAGAGATGGTGGCCTGCTGCGGAGAAATCGCAATATCTATAACGCTACCCTGCACAAGATCGACATAAGCTCGACGCTGAATCAGCACCATCACTTTTTTGGCACCCATCCGCTTAGCCAACATCGCGGACATGATATTGGCTTCATCATCGTTAGTGACCGCGATAAAGAGATCGACCTGATCAATATGCTCCTCCGCCAGCAATTCCTGATCGGAAGCGTCGCCAAAAAAGACGATCGTGTTTTGCAGTTTCTCAGCCAGTTCTGCGGCGCGTTGTTGATCGCGTTCGATCAATTTAACGCTATAGTCTTTTTCCAGACGCCTTGCCAGCCCGGCGCCGATATTGCCGCCGCCCACCAGCATGATGCGCTTGTAGGGTTTTTCCAGACGCTGTAATTCGCTCATTACTGCACGGATATGCTGTGAAGCCGCAATAAAGAAGACTTCATCCCCTGCTTCCACGATAGTCGAGCCCTGAGGACGGATTGGTCTGTCATGGCGGAAAATTGCGGCAACGCGGGTATCGATATGCGGCATATGCTCTCGCATTGTCGAGAGCGCGTTACCTATTAGTGGACCGCCATAGTAGGCTTTTACTACTGCCAGACTGACTTTCCCTTCGGCAAAGTTTACAACCTGTAATGCTCCCGGATACTCGATCAGACGATAAATATTATCGATAACCAACTGCTCCGGCGCGATCAGATGATCAATCGGAACCGCTTCAGAATGAAAGAGTTTATCCGCATCGCGAACATAGTCCGGGGAGCGAATGCGGGCGATACGGTTTGGAGTGTTGAAGAGTGAATAGGCTACCTGACAGGCAACCATATTAGTTTCATCTGAACTGGTGACAGCGACCAGCATATCCGCATCGTCAGCGCCCGCTTCGCGCAACACGCGGGGATGCGAACCATGCCCCTGAACTACGCGTAGATCGAACTTATCTTGCAAACTGCGTAACCGTTCGCCGTTGGTATCAACCACCGTGATGTCGTTGTTTTCGCCGACCAGGTTTTCCGCCAGTGTTCCGCCAACTTGCCCTGCGCCCAGTATGATAATTTTCATCAGTCGTGGCCCGTTATCTCATCACTTCTTGATTAGCTTAGCGTAAAAGAACCCATCACCTTCTTCGCCGCCCGGCAGATTCTGCTGTCCTGGCTGATCAGGTGTTCCCGTTTCGCTGAGCGCGGCATCGGGAGTGCGTTGCAAAAAGGCTTTGATCTGATCGCGGTTTTCTTCCGGCAGTACGGAACAGGTGGCGTAAACCAGCGTCCCGCCGGGCTTCAGGCGCGGCCAGACGGCATCAAGAATTTCCGCCTGTAATTGCGCCAGTTCCGCGATATCGCGATCGCGACGCAGCCATTTGATATCTGGATGACGGCGAATGACGCCGGTTGCGGAGCAGGGCGCATCCAGCAGAATACGGTCAAACTGCTGCTCGCCGCACCATTGGGCGGGATAACGTCCATCCCCTTGTTGAACTGTCGCTTTCATCCCAAGACGCTTTAGGTTGTCGTAAACGCGGGAGAGTCGTTGTTCATCAATATCAACCGCCAACACGTCTGCTTCGGGGGCCGCTTCGAGAATATGCGTAGTTTTACCGCCGGGCGCGGCGCACAAGTCTAAAATGTGCTCACCGTTCTGAGGAGCGAGAAAAACCGCACATCCCTGCGCAGAGGCATCCTGGACAGTTACCCAACCCTCAGCAAAACCGGGTAAAGCATGTACCGGAGCTGGCGTTTCCAGACGTACAGCGTCGGGATAATCGGGATGGGGATATCCCTTCATGCCTGCGTCTTCAAGTAAGCCAAGCCAACCGTCGCGGGTGTGGTGTGTACGATTTACACGTAGCCACATCGGTGGACGCTGGTTATTCGCTTCAATAATGTGTTGCCACTGTGTGGGGTAAGCATTTTGCAAACGCTTTACCAGCCAATCTGGATGTAAAAAGCGCGCATCGCTGGTCGCAAACTCATTAAGCAACGTTTCCTGCTGGCGCTGAAACTGGCGCAGGACGCCGTTAATTAACCCTTTCAACTGCGGACGTTTGATGGAGACCGCGCCTTCAACGGTTTCAGCCAGCGCCGCATGGGGAGGAACGCGGGTGTACAGCAACTGATAAAAGCCGACCATAATTAAGTAATGCACTGTACGCTGCTTGCCGGTCATTGGACGAGACATCAGCTTATTGATCAGCCATTCCAGCTGTGAAAGAGTTCGCAGGACGCCAAAGCACAGCTCCTGAAGTAGCGCTTTGTCTTTATCGGCGACTTTTTGTTGCAGCGGCGGGAGCACATTACTTAATGATTGTCCCTGTTCGACGACCTGTTCAACGGCCTGTGCTGCCAGACTACGTAAATTGTTTTGTTTTTTCATATGTATAAAATAAAAATGCCCGGTAATACCGGGCGTATAAAGACGTGACCGTCAGGCAAGACGGTTACCAGGAATAAACCATTCCCGGCGTGAATTTAACAGATCCTGGGCGCTCATCGCTTTTTTGCCGGCAGGCTGAAGCGAAAGCAAATTTAATATCCCCTTGCCTGTTGCAACCTGAATGCCCTGTTTCGTCGCGGCCAGAATGGTTCCCGGCAGCGACTGCGTGGCGTCCTCAATGACGGACGCCTGCCAGACTTTTACCGGCTGACCGTCGATTTCCAGCCAGCTCATTGGCCACGGATTAAAGGCGCGAATGCAACGCTCCAGCTGTGCTGCGGAGAGAGACCAGTCAATACGCGCTTCTTCTTTACTGAGCTTTTCCGCATGAGTGACCAGCGCTTCATTCTGCGCTTCAGGCGTCGCTGTGCCGTCCGCCAGTTGTTTTAGTGTGGTAATTAACCCCTGCGGGCCAAGTTCAGCCAACTTATTATACAGTGAGCCACTGGTATCTTCTGCGGTAATCGGGCACGCAAGTTTATACAGCATGTCGCCGGTATCCAGCCCTACATCCATCTGCATAATTGTGACGCCGGTTTCCGCATCGCCTGCCCAGAGTGAGCGCTGAATAGGCGCCGCGCCGCGCCAGCGTGGAAGCAGCGAACCGTGAACGTTGATACATCCGAGACGGGGCATATCCAGCACTGCCTTTGGGAGAATCAGACCATATGCTACGACAACCATGACGTCGGCATGTAAGTCAGCAACCAGATGCTGGTTTTCCTGAGGACGAAGCGACACGGGCTGGAAAACGGGCAGGCCTTTTTCTTCCGCCAGCACTTTTACCGGGCTGGGCATCAACTTTTTGCCGCGACCTGCTGGACGATCGGGTTGGGTAAATACGCCGACAACGTTATGTCCAGAAGTTAACAGCGCGTCGAGATGACGCGCTGCAAAGTCAGGTGTACCCGCAAAAATAATACGTAGTGAATCTGACACGTTGGTTCTTGTCCTTTAAGCCCGGGCGTTCAGGCGGTCGAGTTTTTCTACTTTCTGACGAATACGTTGTTGCTTCAGCGGCGACAAATAATCGATAAACAGTTTACCGACCAGATGATCCATCTCATGCTGAATGCAAATTGCCAGCAAACCATCCGCTTCAAGCTCAAACGGGTTGCCGTCGCGATCCAGCGCGCGGATTTTCACTTTCTCGGCGCGCGGCACTAAAGCGCGCTGTTCCGGAATCGACAGACAGCCTTCTTCTATACCCGTTTCGCCACTTTTCTCCAGCAATTCCGGGTTAATGAGTACCAGGCGCTCGTCGCGGTTTTCCGAAACGTCAATCACGATGATCCGCTGGTGGATATCGACCTGCGTTGCGGCCAGACCGATACCTTCTTCCGCGTACATCGTTTCGAACATATCATCGACGATACGCTGAATTTCTGCATTCACTTCTTCAACCGGCTTTGCGACTTTGCGAAGGCGCTCGTCCGGAATATGTAACACTTGCAAAACTGACATAATTATCCAGAGTTGTGTTCAGGAGTTGAAAAGATTATTACCTCTATTCTAGACAAATCCCCACCTGATTGACAGCATCAGTGACCAATCGCAAAGATTGTTCAGACTGCTTGTGGCAGGGGAGGGAAAGGATGGCCCGTACCGAAATTTGGTTACGTTTAATGTACGTCGGCGACCTTTATGGCGAGGCGATGTTGAACATGGCGAACTCGCTTATTCGCCAGCCTCAGATAAATCGCACGCACCTTCAGGAGGCTGGTCTTACCGCGCGGCAAGCTGAACGTTTTTTACAGCTTCCAGCAGGTGTGCTTGATGAGACATTACGCTGGCTTGAACTACCGCAGCACCATTTTCTGTGTGCGGATAGTGAAATTTATCCTCCCCAACTGCGTGCTATTGACGATTATCCCGGCGCTATTTTTATTGACGGCGATCCTGCCTGTCTGCATACCTGCCAACTTGCCGTCGTAGGGAGCCGGAGCCACTCCTGGTATGGAGAACGCTGGGGACGTCTGCTTTGCGAAAGCCTTGCGAAAAGCGGTTTGACGATCACCAGTGGCCTTGCCCGGGGAATTGATGGCGTAGCACACAACGCCGCGGTGAGTATGGGGGGAAAAAGTGTAGCGGTGTTAGGGAATGGCTTGGCAAAGATTTATCCTCGCCGACATGCCATGCTGGCTGAAAACTTGATTGCCACCGGCGGCGCAGTGGTCTCAGAATTTCCGCTTTCAACGCCTCCGCTACCGCAACATTTTCCTCGCAGAAACCGTATCATCAGCGGACTGAGCAAAGGCGTGCTGGTGATTGAGGCGGCGTTGCGCAGCGGTTCGTTGGTGACGGCGCGCTGCGCGCTTGAACAGGGGCGGGACGTTTTTGCATTACCAGGTCCTATCGGTAGTCCGGGAAGCGAAGGCACGCACTGGTTAATTAAACAAGGGGCCACGCTTGTGACGACGCCGGAGG
Source organism: Salmonella sp. SJTUF15581 (assembly GCF_043356775.1). Taxonomy (NCBI): domain Bacteria; kingdom Pseudomonadati; phylum Pseudomonadota; class Gammaproteobacteria; order Enterobacterales; family Enterobacteriaceae; genus Salmonella; species Salmonella sp. SJTUF15581. The sequence goes on from NZ_JBEUJY010000024.1 coordinate 23,380, forward strand.
ATATTCTGGAAAATTTGCAATACGGCTTACACTGGTTGCCAACTACGGCGGAAAATTCACTTTATTCACTAAATCAGGATGAGGCGGCATTGCCATTTCCTGAGCTCCTGGCTAACGTAGGAGATGAGGTAACACCTGTTGACGTCGTCGCTGAACGTGCCGGCCAACCTGTGCCAGCGGTAGTGGCTCAGCTACTCGAACTGGAGTTAGCAGGATGGATCGCAGCTGTACCCGGCGGCTATGTCCGATTAAGGAGGGCAAGCCATGTTCGACGTACTAATGTATTTGTTTGAAACATACATCCATAACGAAGCCGAGCTGCGCGTGGATCAGGACAGACTGGAGCGTGATCTCACCGACGCCGGGTTTGATCGCGAAGACATCTACAATGCGCTGCTGTGGCTGGAAAAACTCGCTGACTATCAGGATGGCCTCGCGGAACCCATGCAACTTGCTTCCGACCCTCTTTCAATGCGCATTTATACGGTTGAAGAGTGTGAAAGGCTTGATGCCAGTTGCCGGGGGTTCCTGTTATTCCTTGAGCAGATTCAGGTGCTAAACCTCGAAACACGAGAAATGGTGATTGAGCGTGTGCTGGCGCTGGATACCGCAGAGTTTGACCTGGAAGACTTGAAATGGGTTATTTTGATGGTGTTATTCAACATTCCGGGCTGTGAAAACGCCTATCAGCAAATGGAAGAATTACTCTTTGAGGTAAATGAAGGTATGCTGCATTGATAGGTGTTAATGCTGCATGAGTGAATATGGCTAAATCAGCACTGTTTTCGGTGCGTAAAAATGAGCCCTGCCCGCAGTGCGGGGCCGAACTGGTAATTCGTTCCGGGAAACATGGTCCGTTTCTCGGCTGTTCTCGCTATCCGGAATGCGATTACGTTCGTCCGCTGAAAAGTCAGGCGGACGGGCATATCGTTAAAATTCTGGAGGGGCAACTATGTCCTGAGTGTGGCGCCGTACTGGTGCTGCGTCAGGGGCGCTTTGGCATGTTCATCGGATGCAGTCAGTATCCGCAATGTGAACATACAGTGGTTATTGATAAACCGGATGAAACGGCGATTGCCTGTCCAGCCTGCCAGCAAGGACATTTGGTCCAGCGCCGTTCTCGTTACGGTAAAATCTTTCATTCCTGCGATCGCTACCCGGAATGTCAGTTCGTCATTAACTTCACACCGGTTGCGGGGGAATGCCCCGAGTGCCATTATCCGCTACTCATCGAAAAGAAAACCGCGCAGGGCGTGAAGCGCTTTTGCGCCAGTAAACAATGTGGAAAGCCGGTTCCGGTGGAATAAACAAGTGAATAATAACCTGCCAACAGGATCTATCGCCGCGGCGGTAGATCTCCTGAATAAAGAAAATGTCATCGCTTATCCAACAGAAGCCGTTTTCGGCGTCGGCTGCGATCCCGATAGTGAAACAGCCGTTACGCGCCTGCTGGCGTTAAAACAACGGCCCGTCGATAAGGGACTCATTTTGATTGCCGCCAGCTTTGAGCAGTTAAAACCTTATATTGATGACAGCATACTTACCGCCGCACAGCGTAAAGCGGTATTTGATTGCTGGCCCGGGCCGGTAACGTTTGTTTTTCCTGCGCCCGCGACAACGCCGCGGTGGCTCACGGGACGTTTTGATTCCCTGGCCGTTCGTGTTACCAATCACCCGCTGGTGGTCGCGCTATGCAATGCGTATGGCAAACCGCTGGTTTCCACCAGCGCCAATCTGAGCGGATTACCGCCATGCCGTACCGTTGAAGAGGTGCGTGCGCAATTTGGTGATGATTTTCCGGTGGTTGAAGGCGCAACGGGTGGGCGTTTAAATCCTTCAGAAATTCGCGATGCTCTGACGGGCGAACTGTTTCGACAGGGGTAATATGATGGAAACCTATGCTGTTTTTGGAAATCCGATTGCGCACAGCAAATCGCCATTTATTCATCAGCAATTTGCTCAGCAGCTAGATATTGTTCACCCCTATGGTCGCGTGCTGGCCCCTATTAATAATTTCATTAATACGCTTGATGCCTTTTTCGCGGCAGGGGGAAAAGGCGCAAACATCACAGTACCTTTTAAAGAGGAGGCGTTTGCGCGATCGGATGAGTTAACGGAACGAGCATCGCTGGCGGGAGCAGTCAATACATTAAAGCGGCTGGAAGATGGTCGTTTGCTTGGCGACAATACTGACGGTATCGGTTTATTAAGCGATCTCAAACGTTTAAATTTTATCCGCCCAGGATGGCGTATTTTGCTGATTGGCGCGGGCGGCGCATCCCGGGGCGTGCTGTTACCTCTGCTTTCTTTGGATTGCGCGGTCACTATCACCAACCGTACAGCTTCACGTGCCGAAGCGTTGGCGAAAATCTTTGCTCATACCGGCAGCGTTCATGCCACGGATATGGACAAGCTGGATGGTTGTGAGTTTGACCTAATTATTAATGCGACCTCCAGCGGCATACGGGGCGAAATCCCGGCGATACCAGCGTCACTTATTCACCCTTCCCTCTGTTGCTATGACATGTTCTATCAAAAAGGGAATACGCCATTTCTCTCCTGGTGTGTACAACAGGGCGCAAAACGCTACGCAGATGGGCTGGGAATGCTGGTGGGGCAGGCTGCACATGCCGTTTTGCTTTGGCACGGTGTATTACCGCAGGTCGAGCCAGTGATTGAGCAGCTACAGCAGGAATTATTAGCGTGAACCAGGCCATACAATTTCCTGACCGCGAAGAATGGGATACTGCCGCCAGCGCTGTCATCTTTCCCGCCCTGGTTAATGGGATGCAACTCACGTGTGCAATAAAAAAAGATGTACTGGCGTATCGCTTTGGTGGAGAAACAGCGGAGCAATGGCTGGCCATTTTTCGTGAGTATCGCTGGGACCTGGAAGAAGAGGCTGAAGCATTAATCCTGGCCCAGCAGGAAGACGATCACGGTTGGATATGGTTATCCTGAGAAAGATAGTCGTCTTTCCATTTTACATAGTTATTGGCGGAGTACTGCAGGCCCGATCTCTCAGCATCGCTCAGGGGGCGGATCTGTTTTACCGGACTGCCAAGATATAAATAGCCGCTTTCCAGCCGTTTGTGCTGCGGCACCAGGCTTCCCGCACCAATCATTACGTCATCTTCTATTATCGCGCCATCCAGCACAATGGAGCCCATACCGACCAGTACGCGGTTACCGATGGTACAGCCGTGCAGCATAACTTTATGGCCAACGGTAACATCTTCGCCAATGATTAATGGGTTGCCGTGTGGATTGGATGGAGACTTGTGGGTTACGTGAAGAACGCTGCCATCCTGAATGTTCGTACGAGCCCCTATCGCAACGTAATTCACATCGCCGCGAATCACCACAAGCGGCCAGATCCCGATATCATCCGCCAGACGGACATCACCAATAACCACGCTGCTGGTATCGATCATCACGCGCTGACCGATTTCAGGAAAAAGATCCTTATAAGGACGTAATGTGTCAGACATGTCTACCTCATCATAAATGAATAGTCATGAAGACTTTGGTTGCTTTAACGGCGTTGTGCAAGGGGAGATAGCATCAAAAAATCGCCACTTTGCGCAGGAATGGAGCGAAAGGGATGAAAAATCAACAAACAGAAAAAAAGATCCAAAAAACGCTTGTGCAAAAAAATGGGATCCCTATAATGCGCCTCCATCGACACGGCGGATGTGAATCACTTCACACAAACAGCCGGTCGGTTGAAGAGAAAAATCCTGAAATTCAGGGTTGACTCTGAAAGAGGAAAGCGTAATATACGCCACCTCGCGACGGTGAGCTGCAAGCCGCGTCGCACCTGCTCTTTAACAATTTATCAGACAATCTGTGTGGGCACTCGAAGATACGGATTCTTGACGTCGCAAGACGAAAAATGAATACCAAGTCTCAAGAGTGAACACGTAATTCATTACGAAGTTTAATTCATGAGCATCAAACTTTTAAATTGAAGAGTTTGATCATGGCTCAGATTGAACGCTGGGGGCAGGCCTAACACATGCAAGTCGAACGGTAACAGGAAGCAGCTTGCTGCTTCGCTGACGAGTGGCGGACGGGTGAGTAATGTCTGGGAAACTGCCTGATGGAGGGGGATAACTACTGGAAACGGTGGCTAATACCGCATAACGTCGCAAGACCAAAGAGGGGGACCTTCGGGCCTCTTG
>NZ_JBEUJY010000025.1:0-11401 GCF_043356775.1 Salmonella sp. SJTUF15581
TTCATTACCTGAACGCATTTTGTCTGCGCATCATCGTGACCAGCCAATAATTGCCAGTCATGCTGATAACGCTCAATGAGTTTTTTCTTGTCAGTTTCTGTTGCTGCATAATCGCTGAAGTCTTTCAGGATTTGTTCGCAGTCAACCGATGGAGATTTCTGGTTGGTATTTTCTGGTGATGGTTGATTGCCTGATGCTGGCATGGCCCAGTTCGGCAGCGATGGAGGGAGCCAGTAAAATCCTGTTCCATCCTTCAGTTTGGCCCTGTGCCATCCTTGTTTCTTATCACTGGATATCTGCGCAAAACCTTCCTCAAGGTTATACAGATACCGACCAATTCCCCACTGAACGGCAGCACGCTTCATTGCGCCGGAGCGACCACCTTTGACGGCTTCTACCTGTGTGTTTTCAGCAGCATCCCATTTGGTTACCCATTCAGAACCAATCTTGATTGATATGCCACATTCAACACCGCCGTTGTTCGGGATATCCCGATATTCGTTACGCCAGCCAGCCTTGCCGCATACATCATCAAGGCGCTTCATGATTGCCCTGTTGGTCACATACGCGAGCACCATTGCCCAGACTTTACCATCTCGCGTTTTTCCGCTTTGTTGGATACGCCATTCAATATCGTCAGCAGCGAATGGCGCATCAAAATCATTCAAATTCATAAACACCTCAGAATGGGAGTTCGGAAGGATTAGCCAGAAACTCGCCTTTATTCATTCGCTCACGACGAGCCATATCAAGACAGAAGGACTTCATCGACTTATCACCGGCCTTACGCCAGTACATTGCCTCAGTCAGGTGATACTGACGCTTTATCCTGCTTAATTCTGGAGTTCTGGCTAGGTCTGTAGGAATCATTATCGTTCTCCTGTTCTTTCTGCTGATTGAGCATGTCCTGCATAAGGCGAATAAACGCATCGTCTGACCAGGTATCTGTAATGCTCACTAAATAATCTCCGGCTCGTTTTTATGGTTAAGCACGATATCTACCAGCAGGTCTTTAAGTGGCTTAGCTTCGGTCAGTGTGTGGATGTGCAACTTGCCGTCTTTGTTAACTGCTGCTCTCCATGGCTTTCCGTGGTGAATAACCAGCATTCCTGGAGTTACGCACTGGCGAATAACGGTTAATGTGTTTTGCATAACGCCTCCAGTTGCTTACGAACAGCGCGAATAAGACGACGAATACGCTTGGATAATTCGGATTCAGCGGGATAAAAAGCGGACATGACGCCGCTACCCGCGAGGCTTAGTTGCATCATGGGCTGGTTCCTTATGTTGTGTGTGATTGCATAGCGATAGAGACTCGTGAATCTCTGTTGATATGCGGGCATGAAAAAGCCGCACTCAGGCGGCTTCTGATTTCTCTTCTTCGTAGCGCTCGATAATCTCGTCGCTATAGCTGTTTTCCGTTAGATAGGCGATGATTTCATCCATTTCCATCTCAGCAAAAGCGGTATCCAAGAGGTGATGGCAAAACTCTTTAATTTCGCCATAAGTGTTTAAGTCAAACTTAATAGTCGTATTATCTTCTTTGACGGTTACTTCTCTCCATCCACCATTTGATGAATAAGTTGCAACTTTTCGAACGTCGATTTCCATGCTTTCCTCCAGGTAAAAAGAATGCCGCCCATATAGAGCGGCAAATAACATCAAGGGATGATTTTTCGATTAACCAGAACGAGTCGTCGTCCTCGTTTGGTTACGAGCGATATTGCTCCGTGTATTCACTCACTGGAATGAATACACAGTGCTTATTCGCTTTCTATCTCTTCAAACCCCCAATCCATTCTTTCCCATGCAACATCCTTCATAATTTCATCCTTATCCCCTTCACTGTATGAGTCCCATTCATCATCAGAGATACCAAGATCCTCTTCAATGTCAATTTCCTGCTTATAGCAGGAATGAATATTTGCGCCTGAATCTAGCCAAACTTTAAATTTTCTGCCCATTTAAAATTTCTCATCATAGTTATGCGATATTGCTCACATAGCAGACTGCGCAATCTGCTATAGGTGCATCACTCACACGCTACAAACTCACCATCTTCATTCAGTTGATACCATGTATTCGGCATAATACCGTTCTCGCCAACTTTGCTTGCGCGGATGTGAATCAGTTCGCCATCTTCATCGCGATAACAGAGGACGATTGCACCACCTTCTGATGCGCGAGCTTTTCCTTCAATGCCGAACGCCGCTGCTACGGATTGTGATCCAGAAACTTCTGCCGCTGACCGGTTGCCAGTGTTAGTTGCCGCTGAACAGTAGCCAGTGTTAGTTGCCGCTGAACAGTCGCCAGTGTTAGTTGCCGCTGAACAGTCGCCAGTGTTAGTTGCCGCTGAACAGTAGCCAGTGTTAGTTGCCGCTGAACAGTCGCCAGTGTTAGTTGCCGCTGAACAGTAGCCAGTGTTAGTTGCCGCTGACCGGTTGCCAGTGTTAGTTGCCGCTGAACAGTAGCCAGTGTTAGTTGCCGCTGAACAGTAGCCAGTGTTAGTTGCCGCTGAACAGTCGCCAGTGTTAGTTGCCGCTGAACAGTAGCCAGTGTTAGTTGCCGCTGAACAGTCGCCAGTGTTAGTTGCCGCTGAACAGTCGCCAGTGTTAGTTGCCGCTGAACAGTCGCCACACATGATCTGCTGCTCAAGAGACTTATCTATCTTGCTCCAAATCCATTCGATACCACGTTGAATGAACTGAGGAAGCGTTAACTCTGCCTTAATCGTTATGCTGGCGCTGGCGATTTTGGTGTCACCATCTTCTTCGCGGTCAGTAATACCGAAGGAGATGGTTTCTGCAAAGCGGCTGTCTGCAGGAGAGTAATAACTGAAAACATCGAAAGGACATTCACAGGCGTGGAATCCAGAACCGCAAGCCTCCACTTTTCCATCGTGATGGAAGGTCTTGCCAATTTCAAACTGAAAGTCACGGCACTTTAGGTCTTTGTTAAATCCCTTGAATGTCACAATTTCTTTGGTCATGTTGTTATTCCTTAAATTTTGGCAATAAAAAAGGCCGCATTGCGACCTGATTAGATATTTGAAGTGAGATAAAAGAAGACCAACTATGTAGCCTTTAGTTTTTCCAGCTCTCTGGCAATCATTGCCGTGGTTCTGATTGCCCATTTATCGACAATCTTTCCATCTTCCCTAACAAGAGCCATTTCCTCAGGCTTCACCATGCATTCAGCATCAAGCTTGCAGCCTTTGCATTTCACAAAGCGACCACACCATTGGTTGGTATCAATAGTCGTAGTCATATTGGTAGTCCTGGTATTGTTCCATCACATCCTGAGGATGCTCTTCGAACTCTTCAAATTCGTCTTCCATATCTCACCTCAAATAAGTGGTTTGCTTCCAAAAGAAAACACGCCTAAGCTGGTCTATTTCTGAGAAGAAAGTGAGTTCATAACTAACTTTGCTTCATTCCATTTTGCAACAGCAGCTTCGTGCTGCTTAATTAATGAATTTACTGAATCGCAAAGGCCATTATCAATCCAGTGACGATGCATGTTGCACAGGCGATCATTAAGTCTCACAACGTCACTCTGCGCAGCAACTACAATTCTGCGTACTTCTTGGTATGTCATACACTCACCTCAATCAAAATAAGCCGGAATTGATTTGCCGCGCTGCTTCTGTACGGCGTGGATTTTATTTCCGAGCGGGTTAGCGTCCCGGTAGTAAATGCGGTTCTTCTTAACCGCTGTTACTTCAACTTTCTTCTGACGCGTTCCGGCAAGCGAAATGGCTTTGGTAACGCGGTCAATTCTTTTGGCTTTGACCTCATGAGAAGCATCAGGAACATCGCAGCCAAAAATTGAATCGATGATATTGCAGATGGTGTCGCGCTCTATGGCTAGCTTTCTGCGCCGCTCATGACGGCGAGTTTTAGCATTGCCTGCAAACGTTGACTTCCCGTAGGTGATAACCGTCATGATTTAATCCTCATGTGAAATGGCTTTGGTACTGGCGCCGGAACCTGTCTCAATTTCCGGATTTCAAGTGGCTTCTCAGTCCGGCCCGATCGGTACAGCTAGGCCTAAGCTCCACCACACGCCAGTCCAAACCCATCTCGTTTGGTATTTGTTCGCGCTTTGTCAGCGCATCATCGAAGTTAAAGAGCGTTGCCTTTCCGTTTGGCTACCAGCGTCCTGCTGATGTGGTAAATATAAAACCAAGGTTGTATTTATGTCAACAACCAAGGTTGTATATTTATCAAAAAAGGTTTTTTGTGGTTGTATTTTAAGGGTATTTATTTTTATAAATCCTCTATGTAATACTGTTCTGAACAAAAAACGAGCGAGGAATCTGTGTGAAAAACGAGGATGAGTTCTTTGCGGAGCTTCACCCGCAAGTGGTTGAGGTTCTCGGTACTGCGCTGATGCAGGTACTGGTAGAGCAGCGCGAACCTTCGCGTGAAGCTTTAATAGAAATGATTCAGGTACTGTGGCAGGAAGAGGATGTGGACTTGGCTGTAGAACTGGCTATTGATGTTCTGACACTGCCGAAAGAGTAGGGATCTTTGTGGTTACAAGGTGGCGGGCAAATGGATGAAATAGCTATGCGTTGTATTAATTATCAATGAGTTACGTTGGCGGTCGAATGGTTTATGTAGGGTTCGACAGGCAGTAAAAACCCGGCGCGGTGGCCGGGTTGAGATTATGGGCGAGCTATAGTTGATGCGTTTCCATTTTCGATTACGCCAGCTCGTATCGTGTAGCTTCCTAATATCTTTACTGTTCTGTTTTCTTTCATGGCGTCAAACAATAAAGCGATTTCATCTTTGTCATCTATAAACGAAGTGTCAACTGAAACCGGAAAGCTCTCTTCACTGGATGGTTCGCGACAGCTTAACGTTATTTTTTCTGCGGTACGCTTGATACTATCAATCACTAACTCCAGATTACGCTCTTCTTTTTTGGCCTTCTCGATGGGGTTTTTGATTATTTCATGCACATCTTTTTGAGAAAGGTTGAGCTTTGTCGCACCATCAATTTCAATTCTATCGGCATCGCTTACTGATTTGAGCACTCCGGTATATGCCTTGGAAACGTGCTCTTGGATACCCTCCGCTCTTTCGATAGTATCTACTCCAGCATTTGATCTCATGGCCTGAAGCATCCCATCCTTAAGAATGGTAAGCCTTTCGTTCTCCGATTTTATCTTAGCTTCTTGCTGCTTTGTTTCTTCCTGCTTTACTGCAATTTCAGCCTCAGATTTTAGATAAGACGTGCCAACCCATGCCCCACCGAATAGGGCAACAGCGAACAAGAAGCATGTTGTTTTTTGGGTTGGGCTCATCCCTTGTGTCACCTTATCAAATGCATTACCACAAGCTTCAGCTAAATCTTTCAGGGCTGTGATGATCTCTGTGCAGCCTGGCTTTATAGAGAATACAATCTCCGCATCTTCTCTATCCTGTGCGCCCAGTCTTTGCAAGTTATCTGTTTTATACTTAATTAGAGTATAAACCTTATACATCTCATTCTGAAACTCACAGATGCCTTGAGCCAAAGATGCCGGAAGCGTACCATTGTAGCGTGTTTCATCACCGAAAATCTTAAATTTAACAGATTCGAATAGCTCAATTTTTAACTGTTCTATCAGAATCTCTTCACCCGACTGGATGCGATGAAAAACACCCTCTAATGCATCCACGCTATCAATCGTGATTGTATTCATCACACTTAATCCCTTATCCATCATCACCCGAATATCTCATCAGGCCATTGTTACAGTTTGTTGTAAACTATCGATTCGTGAATAAGCGCTTTTCCCATGATATAGAGCTGGTCCTGATTATCTTCCGTCACATACCAATCCTTATATGCTGGGTTGTCTGACAATACAGCCAACTGAAGCCCCTGCATTTGTAAGCGCTTGACATGAAAGTGTTGCCCGAAGACAAACGCATATACCCCATCTACCTTGAAGTGCCTAACAGAAACATCAAAGAACAACCGATCTCCAGACTGTATGGTTGGGCACATGCTATCACCATCGACGGTCATTACCTTTACGTCTGACTGAGAGCGGTTACCGAATAGTGATCGCGCATGCTCGGTGGTGAATTCGATGGCATGTAGGACTTCAACAAATTCAGAAATCATAAATGATCCCGGTCCTGCGCTAAATGTCAGGTCGAGTACGTCAACTCTAAACACGTCTTCTGCTAACTTATCCGACTCACCTTTTGCCATATAACTCTCTTCAACGAACATCGGCTCACGGCCATCAGATAGCCACTCCGGTCTTACACCAAGCACACTAGCTATCTCAACAATCCTCTTCGAGCTTTTAGCTTTCCCTGAGGTCAGTTTTTGTATAGCAGCCTGCGAAACCCCAACCTTTTCGGCCAGGGTCACCTGATTAATCTTCGCCTTCTCCATAGAAAGCTTTAATCGCTGTGAAAGAGTCATGTTCATCCTACAAAAATACAACCTCAGTTGTTATATGGCAAACAACCCAGCACTTGAAAAATAACAACCTTGGTTGTATATTGGTTTTATAAAAAGTGGAGGTGGTTTTATGAACCAAGTTATTAAAACCGCTATTGCCATTGTTGGAACGCAGAAAGAGCTAGCTAAGGCATGCGGTGTTAGTCAAGCAGCGGTTCAGAAATGGTTATACGGCAAGGCGAAAGTTTCGCCACAAAACGTTTTTTCTGTGGTGAAAGCCACGGGTGGGAAGGTGCAGGGATATCAAATTCGCCCAGATCTTCCATGGCTTTTCCCTAAGCCTAACCAATCAGCATAAGCAGTACCGCTCTTTACTAATTTGAACCGCCGACAACGCGGTAAACATATTTCAAGGCGCATCAACGAATGCGCACAACTAACTATTAACTACAGGAAATACTAAGTAATGGAACTCACAAATCACAGCAAAAAGATACGCGAGGTGGAAACAGAGCTTCGCGCCCGACTCGTATCAATGGGCCAGACAAATTTCGCAAAGATGGCGGGATGGTCTGATTCAAAAGTAAGCCGCCTGAACATTCAGGATATGGCGGTGACGTTCGTTCTTCTGGAGAAGGTATGGGAGACGAGCTTAATCAGGGAAGTAGCAAGACAAGCAGTGGAAGCTGTGATGCCGAGAAATAAAAAACGCCCGGCGGCAACCGAGCGTTCTGACCAAATCCAGATGGATTTCTAAGGGCATCAGGAGAGGTAATTATGACAAAACGTAGTAAGAAATACCAGGAAAAAGAAGAGATTCGACATCCTGATTCACCTGAGGGATTAGTAGTAGCCGCAGCAAATAACAGGGCGTTCGCAGAGCGCCTTGTTGGTGTTTACAGACTAGCCAAAGCAGGAGTGAAACATGGGCGTCGTTAAGTTAGCTGATTACAGGCCTCATCTGGAGGTCGTGGAGCATCGCGTGGCAGATACCGAAGATGGTTTCATGCGCGTTGCTAACGAGATTACCGACAGTCTGCTGATGGCTGATTTAACCGTCCGGCAGTTGAAGGTGATGCTCGCTATCATGCGCAAGACATACGGATTCAATAAGCCGATGGATCGACTCACAAACACGCAGATAGCAGCCATGACAGGTATTCATCACACTCATGTTTGCGCTGCTAAGCGCCAGCTTATTGAGCGTAAATTCCTCATTGCTGATGGCGTGAAAATCGGAGTGAACAAGGTGGTTTCGCAGTGGATTGGCCAGGACAGCTTAACATTAGCTAAAACAGCTAATAAAACATTAGCCAAGTCGGCTAATGGGTATAAGCCAAGTCAGCTAAACACAAAAGACAATATACAAAAGACAATAAATACAAATACCCCCTTACCCCCTAACGGGGGCGGCGATGGGCAGGTTAAACCTGAACGTCGCAAGGCAGAACGAATCGACTACGAATCCTTCCTGAACGCCTACAACACCGAAGTCGGTGACAGACTTCCACATGCTGTTGCGGTCAACGAGAAACGTAAACGCCGCCTGAAGAAAATCATCCCGCAACTGAAAACGCCAAACGTGGACGGTTTCAGAGCGTATGTCAGGGCGTTTGTGCATCAGGCCAAGCCGTTTTACTTCGGAGACAACGACACTGGCTGGACGGCAGATTTTGATTACCTGCTGAGGGAAGATTCGTTAACGGGAGTTCGGGAAGGGAAGTTTGCAGACAGGGGGATTGCATGAGACAGGATATCGAAGCGAGCGTTATCGGTGGCCTGCTGATTGGTGGATTAACACCAACCGCCAGTGACGTTCTGGCAACGCTGGAGCCTGAAGCATTCTCAATTCCGCTTTACCGGAAAGCTTTTGAAGTTATTCGAAAGCAGGCCAGAAACAGGAACCTGATTGATGGACTGATGGTGGCCGAGGAGTGCGGGGATGAATATGCAACGGCGGTGATGATGACTGCGCGGTCATGCCCCAGCGCTGCAAACCTGAAAGGTTATGCCGGAATGGTTGCAGACAGTTATCAACGGCGTCAGGTTTTACAGCTACTGGATGAGATGCGAGAGCCAATCAGTAACGGCACGCTGGATGCTTCAGGTAGAGCGATGGACGATCTTGTTAAGCGTCTTTCAGCCATCAGGAAGCCACGTGACGAGGTTAAACCTGTGCGACTGGGGGAAATTATCAATGATTACACCGACACGCTTGACAGGCGTCTGAGGAACGGAGAAGAGTCCGATACCCTGAAGACCGGAATCGAAGAACTTGACGCTATCACCGGAGGGATGAACGCAGAAGACCTGGTTATTATCGCCGCTCGTCCTGGTATGGGGAAAACCGAACTGGCGCTGAAGATTGCCGAAGGTGTTGCAAGCCGCGTTATTCCTGGTTCTGACGTCCGGCGCGGAGTATTGATTTTCTCAATGGAAATGAGCGCATTGCAGATTGCAGAGCGGAGCATTGCTAACGCCGGGAGGATGTCGGTTAGCGTGCTGCGAAATCCTGCATCGATGGATGACGAAGGCTGGGCGCGTGTTGCTAACGGCATGAGTCAGCTTGCAGATTTGGATGTATGGGTAGTCGATGCCTCGCGGTTATCTGTCGAAGAAATACGCTCAATCGCAGAACGGCACAAACAGGAAAATCCAAACCTGTCACTCATCATGGCAGATTATCTTGGCCTGATTGAGAAGCCGAAAGCAGATCGCAACGACCTCGCAATTGCTCACATCTCCGGAAGCCTGAAGGCGATGGCGAAAGACCTGAAAACTCCAGTTATCTCCCTAAGCCAGCTCTCCCGCGATGTTGAGAAGCGGCCAAACAAGCGCCCGACAAACGCAGATTTGCGTGATTCAGGAAGCATTGAACAGGACGCAGACTCAATCATCATGCTCTATCGGGAAGCGGTATATGACGAGAACAGTAGCGCCGCGCCATTTGCTGAAATCATTGTGACGAAAAACCGTTTTGGCTCACTTGGTACGGTTTACCAGCGGTTCTGTAACGGACACTTTGTTGCATGTGACCAGGATGAAGCCAGACAGATTTGCACAGCATCAAATGCACCTGCTGCGCGTGGCAGACGATATGCACAAGGGGCTGACGTATGAATAAAAAACAATTAGCCATTCTCGAAAAGGCATGGGATGCACAAATATCATGCGCTTTGAAAGAACAGGCACTACCAATAATCCAGACCAAATCGAAAATAGCCAGGCAGTTATGCGATGACGGATTCCTGAACGAAGTTGAGATTACGCACCAGATGGTAACGTTCAAAGGGTATGAGATAAATCATCATGGTATAGCGGCGTATTGCTCCCATCTTCCTGATGACGTTGACATTGATGAAATGGAAAGGGAGATGAAGCAATGACCATCTACATCACTGAGCTAATAACAGGCCTGCTGGTAATCGCAGGCCTTTTTATTTGTGGTGGAGAAAAATGATGAGAAAGAAACAAGCAGAGAAATTATTTTGTGATGCTATGGATGCGTTGGCTAAGGTCGGAGAAAGCCCATTGAATTACTGTCTGTCTTATGCCCGTGGTTTTATGGCTGCCGAGAACAAGAAGGAGTATCTGCACGAATGGGAAGACGGAACAATGCGTCTGAAAGTTAGCGATGGCGAGCAGGTTCATTGATGGAGAGGAATATGGATGAATCAAGAAAGGCTTTCGAGCAATGGGCGCTAGAAGTTATGCAGTTCACGTCTGATGACCTTAGATGGGATGAAAGGCGAAACTGCTATCTGGATTATGTGCTGCACATAGCATGGAAGGGATGGCAGGCTGGCAGGAAGACAATCGAAATTGAAATTCCGGCAGCATGTGCTGACGACGAATATTTCATTGATGGAGTCTTTCAACCAATGAGATATGAGCGCGATGTTGAGAGAGCCATCATCGCCGCTGGAATCAAAGTGAAGGAGTGAGTATGAGTAAAGTATCAAGAGGAATGAAAATATCGCTTATTTTCATCCTTAATCCGCATCGTATCTTTTTGGCTTCAGCAGTATGGCTGTCAGATTTTGTTTATTGGTTAGCAGATAAATTGGATGATTTTGCGAGATGGCTTGAGAATTTTGCGAATGCGAGGTTTGAGTCATGGCCGCTTATCGGAGAGAGGATGTCTGACGAATTAAACCGGTATTACGCGGATAAGCGCAAGGAGAAGAGCAGGAGGGCAAGTGAAGCAATTATTCCTGCTTCGCAACGAAGCAATCAGAAATAACGCCATAGACGCCATTCTCTCACTACCAATCGACGACAAGTCACCCCACGAAGTCCACGTTAAAGCACCCAAGCGAACCAAAGCACAGAACGACCGTATGTGGCCGATGCTTCAGGACGTCTCCCGTCAGGTGCTTTGGCATGGTCAACGACTGTCTCCGGAAGACTGGAAAGACATCTTCACCGCGCTGTGGCTCAAGACAAAAAAGATGGAGCAAAGAAGCGTACCCGGAATAGACGGTGGCGTTGTTCTTCTTGGGGTACGTACCAGCAAGATGAGGAAGGCGAGCATGACAGAGCTTATCGAAATTATGTTCTGGTTCGGCTCAGAGCGTAACGTGCGATGGAGTGATGATTCCCGGCGAGAGTACGAGTGGTCACAACGAACAGGGAGAGTTGCATGAAACGATGTTACCGCTGCGGAGAAAGCAAAGACGATTATCGATTCCGGCCAAATCAACCTTATTGGCACCAATGGTGTATCAGATGTGAGCGGTCGCCATTAGGTAATTTCCCGCTTCCAGAGACGAAGGAGGACGTATGGCACGACAGCGACGAAGTATCACCGACATAATCTGCGAAAACTGCAAATACCTTCCAACGAAACGCTCCAGAAATAAACGCAAGCCAATCCCAAAAGAATCTGACGTAAAAACCTTCAATTACACGGCTCACCTGTGGGATATCCGGTGGCTTAGAGAACGTGCGAGGAAAACAAGGTGATTGACCAAAATCGAAGTTACGAACAGGA
>NZ_JBEUJY010000026.1:0-9514 GCF_043356775.1 Salmonella sp. SJTUF15581
TCCTGTTCGTAACTTCGATTTTGGTCAATCACCTTGTTTTCCTCGCACGTTCTCTAAGCCACCGGATATCCCACAGGTGAGCCGTGTAATTGAAGGTTTTTACGTCAGATTCTTTTGGGATTGGCTTTGGTTTATTTCTGGAGCGTTTCGTTGGTAGGTATTTGCAGTTTTCGCAGATTATGTCGGTGATACTTCGTCGCTGTCGTGCCATACGTCCTCCTTCGTCTCTGGCAGCGGGAAATTACCCACTGGCGACCGCTCACATCTGATACACCATTGGTGCCAATAAGGTTGATTTGGCCGGAATCGATAATCGTCTTTGCTTTCTCCGCATCGGTAACATCGTTTCATGCAACTCTCCCTGTTCGTTGTGACCATTCATACTCTCGCCGGGAATCATCACTCCATCGCACGTTACGTTCTGATCCGAACCAGAACATGATTTCGATAAGTTCTGTCATGCTCGCCTTCCTCATCTTGCTGGTACGTACACCAAGAAGAACAACACCGCCATCAATACCTGGCACGCTTCTTTGCTCCAGTTTTTTAGTCTTGAGCCACAGCGCGGTGAAGATGTCTTTCCAGTCTTCCGGAGACAGTCGTTGACCATGCCAAAGCACCTGACGGGAGACGTCCTGAAGCATCGGCCACATACGGTCGTTCTGTGCCTTGGTTCGCTTGGGTGCTTTAACGTGGACTTCGTGGGGGGACTTGTCGTCGATGGGTAGTGAGAGAATGGCGTCTATAGCGTTATTTCTGATTGCTTCGTTGCGAAGCAGGAATAATTGCTTCACTTGCCCTCCTGCTCTTCTCCTTGCGCTTATCCGCGTAATACCGGTTTAATTCGTCAGACATCCTCTCTCCGATAAGCGGCCATGACTCAAACCTCGCATTCGCAAAATTCTCAAGCCATCTCGCAAAATCATCCAATTTATCTGCTAACCAATAAACAAAATATGACAGCCATACTGCTGAAGCCAAAAAGATACGATGCGGATTAAGGATGAAAATAAGCGATATTTTCATTCCTCTTGATACTTTGCTCATACTCACTCCTTCACTTTGATTCCGGCGGCGCGGATGGCATCAGCGCAATAGTCGATTGCGCAGTTGTGTCCTTTGTCGAAATCATCCTCAGCCATCACTTTGTCATCGAGTTTTATCTCGATAGCTGCGCGAGACTTAACCCATGACTGCCAGGCAATCATCTTGATGGCCTGAACGTGAAGTTCTTCGCTGTTGTTAATAGACTCGAACTCTTCACCAAACCACTCCAAAAACTGTTTTCTTGATTCGTCCATATTCCTCTCCATCACCGCTTGAACCAGGTGAAATTAGTAAACTGCGACATGTTTATCTGCATTAGGCGCTTAAGTACCCTGTCTCGCTGGCTGCTCTTTGGTTTTGGCCTACGCTTGTATCGCTCTCTAATCGGAAGTCTAGAAGCTTTCCAATAGCGATAATGCCGTGCTAATGACTCTTCAATGTCGGCATTAATTAATTGAGCCAATGTACTCATCACTACTCTCCATCAGTGTGCTGGGTATTAGTCTTTTCATGTCTGCAAATCATGATTACCAGACCTTCTTTTGTCGCCACTTTTACAGTATCTCCTTCGCTTACCTTATCCAGTTCGTATGCTTCATATAGCGCATCAACCGCCTTCTGCTTTGCTGACACTTTTCTACGCTTATCCCACTGCTTAAGTGCATTTGTAATAATCCACTGGCCTGTTTTGAACATAATGTAGGCGTAACCAAGAAGGCTTAAACCGACATTTAGCGTTACTAATAAATCCTTCATTTACCCTCTCCCCCAAATAAAAAGGCCTGCGATTACCAGCAGGCCTGTTACAAGCTCAGTGATGTAGATGGTCATTGCTTCATCTCCCTTTCCATTTCATCAATGTCAACGTCATCAGGAAGATGGGAGCAATACGCTGCTATACCATGATGATTTATCTCATACCCTTTGAACGTTACCATCTGGTGCGTAATCTCAACTTCATTCAGGAATCCGTCATCGCATAACTGCCTGGCTATTTTCGATTTGGTCTGGATTATTGGTGTTACCTGTTCTTTCAAAGCGTATGATATTTGTGCATCCCATGCCTTTTCGAGAATGGCTAATTGTTTTTTATTCATACGTCAGCCCCTTGTGCATATCGTCTGCCACGCGCAGCAGGTGCATTTGATGCTGTGCAAATCTGTCTGGCTTCATCCTGGTCACATGCAACAAAGTGTCCGTTGCAGAACCGCTGGTAAACCGTACCAAGCGAGCCAAAACGGTTTTTCGTCACAATGATTTCAGCAAATGGTGCGGCGCTACTGTTCTCGTCGTATACCGCTTCACGGTAAAGCATGATGATTGAGTCTGCATCCTGTTCAATGCTTCCTGAATCACGCAAATCTGCGTTTGTCGGGCGCTTGTTTGGCCGCTTCTCAACTTCGCGTGAAAGCTGGCTTAGGGAGATAACTGGAGTTTTCAGGTCTTTCGCCATCGCTTTCAGGCTACCGGAAATATGTGCTATGGCGAGGTCATTACGT
Organism: Salmonella sp. SJTUF15581; assembly: GCF_043356775.1. Taxonomy (NCBI): domain Bacteria; kingdom Pseudomonadati; phylum Pseudomonadota; class Gammaproteobacteria; order Enterobacterales; family Enterobacteriaceae; genus Salmonella; species Salmonella sp. SJTUF15581. The sequence goes on from NZ_JBEUJY010000026.1 coordinate 2,547, forward strand.
TCCGCTTTTGGTTTCTCAATTAGCCCGAGATAGTCAGCCATAATCAGTGACAGATTAGGATGCTCCTGCTTGTGGCGTTCGGAAATGGACCTGATTTCTTCGACAGACAAACGCGATGCGTCAACTACCCACACATCCAGATCTGCCAGCAACTTCATCCCGCTTGCAACTCTCGCCCATTCTTCATCGTCCATACGTGACGGGTTACGCAGCACACTGACCGACATCATTCCTGCGCCGGCAATCCCTCTCTCAACAACCTGAATGGCGCTCATTTCCATCGAGAAAATCAACACACCGCGCCGGACGCCAGAACCAGGAATAACACGACTTGCCACGCCTTCGGCTATCTTCAGCGCCAGTTCGGTTTTACCCATACCTGGACGAGCAGCAATAATCACAAGGTCTTCTGCGTTCATCCCTCCGGTGATAGCATCAAGCTCTTCGATTCCGGTCTTCAGGGTATCAGACTCTTCTCCGTTCCTCAGACGCCTGTCAAGCGTGTCAGTGTAATCATTGATAATTTCCCCCAGTCGCACAGGTTTAACCTCGTTGCGTGGCTTCCTGATGGCTGAAAGACGCTTAACAAGATCGTCCATCGCTCTACCTGAAGCATCCAGCGTGCCGTTACTGATTGGCTCTCGCATCTCATCCAGTAGCTGTAAAACCTGACGCCGTTGATAACTGTCTGCAACCATTCCGGCATAACCCTTCAGGTTTGCAGCGCTGGGACATGACCGCGCAGTCATCATCACCGCCGTTGCGTATTCATCCCCGCACTCCTCGGCCACCATCAGTCCATCAATCAGGTTCCTGTTTCTGGCCTGCTTTCGAATAACTTCAAAAGCTTTCCGGTAAAGCGGAATTGAGAATGCTTCAGGCTCCAGCGTTGCCAGAACGTCACTCGCGGTTGGTGTTAATCCACCAATCAGCAAGCCACCGATAACGCTCGCTTCGATATCCTGTCTCATGCAATCCCCCTGTCTGCAAACTTCCCTTCCCGAACTCCCGTTAACGAATCTTCCCTCAGCAGGTAATCAAAATCAGCCGTCCAGCCTGTGTCGTTGTCTCCGAAGTAAAACGGCTTGGCCTGATGCACAAACGCCCTGACATACGCCCTGAAACCGTCCACGTTTGGCGTTTTCAGTTGCGGGATGATTTTCTTCAGGCGGCGTTTCCGTTTCTCGTTGACCGAAACAGCATGTGGAAGTCTGTCACCAACTTCGGTGTTGTAGGCGTTCAGGAAGGATTCATAGTCGATTCGTTCTGCCTTGCGACGTTCAGGTTTAACCTGCCCATTGCCGCCCCCGTTAGGGGGTAAGGGGGTATTTGTATTTATTGTCTTTTGTATATTGTCTTTTGTGTTTGACTGATTCGGTAAATTGGTTTTTACCGATTTGGTGAAGGTTAGTTTTACCGATCTGGTAAATGTTTTACCGAATCCGTTAACCTTCGTCTTCCACTCGGAAATATTTTTATTCATACCAACCTGACGCCCCACCTGAGTGAGAACCCCCATTCTGATAAGCTCGTTTTTGGCGGTAGAACATTTGGTTGGCGCCATGCCAGTGAGTTCAGCGAACTGTTCATTTCCGATCCAATCTATTTTTTTGTTATAACCGTATGTCTTGCGCCACACAGCCATAACAATCAGTAGCTGATGTTGAGTAAGCCCAGAAAGCATGACAGCTTCCAGCAGTGTATTTGCAGTCCGGGTGTAGCCATCGTCGAGTTCTGCCACGCGATGCTCCACAACCTCCAGATGAGGTTTTATCGGTGTAACTGTTGCAAGATTACTCATGACCTTTCCTCTTCAGTATTAGCTTCACTTTCTCCAACTCAGCCCGGAATCGACCAGGCTGTTTGAAGCTGGATAAGAACCGATCACGTAGTATGTTTTTGTGTAATTTGTCCTGGTCAGGACTGAGTTGTTTTGGCATAATTACTCCTGTGGATTGATCCAGTCTTTCTACATCAGGCCTCAAAACTGTTCCCGCAGTCTTGAGGCTTTTCTTTTGTCAGCAGATGCGCAACTTTCTTTGCCAGTTCTGCCAACTCCTCATCCTCGACACCCCACTCCAGAACCGCCAATAACATCCCCATCTTCGGAATGAAATCGCCTTTCCATCGTGAAATTTGAGATTCGTTAATGCCTAACGCATCAGCGACTTTACGCTGTCCACGAATAGCTATCCGGTTAAGGATGCTGCTGGTAATTGCGTTGGCTTTCTTGCGAGTGCTTGTGAGTTCCATATGTGAACATTCCTGTAGTTAATAGTTAGTTGTGCGCATTCGTTGATGCGCTTTGAAATAGGTTTACCGCGTTGTCGGCGGTTCAGATTGGTAAAGAGCGGGTACTTCTTAGGCGGCCCTGGAGCCACGTTTCTTGCCGTACAGTAACCAGAGCGGGTCGCACTGGAGAGCTGCGGCAAGCTCAAACAGGAAGCGCGGACGTTGCGTAGAACCTGCTTCAATTTGCTGTATTGATTGCTGCTTCATCCCAGCTTTCTCAGCTAATTGCGCCTGTGTCAGATTCAACTCCATGCGCTTCTGTTTGAGGCGTTCGGAAATTGTATTCATTACTCACCTCCACAGTTTTATCTGTATTGTCTAACAGTTACTTCTGTTTGTCAAATACAGCTTTAACTGTGACGATGTGAGGAAATGGAGAGGAAGCTATGAGCCTTGCAGAACGGGTAAAACAAAGAAGAATTGAGCTGGGTTTGACTCAAACTGAAGCAGCAGAAAAAGCTGGAATCAGGCAGCAATCTTGGGCGAGTATTGAAGAAGGAAAGACATTAAAGCCACGGAACATTGTTGGTATTGCTGAATCTCTTCGCTGTGACCCGTCATGGCTGGTTAATGGTGGCAACTTCCAGCCTGTTAGCGAGGTGAACACAAGGAGGATTCCATTGATCAGCTATGTACAAGCTGGCGAAATGGCAACTAAAGGACCTATAGAGGCCCTTGATGGATCTTGCGAGTACGTCATGACTGACATGGACTGGTCGCAATACACCTTTGCTCTAAAGATTGTTGGCGATTCTATGGAGCCTGATTTTAAGGCTGGCGATGTGATAATCGTGGACCCGGAAATCGAACCAGCCCCTGGAGAGTTTGTGGTTGCGAAAAATGGCGAACACGAGGCCACATTCAAGAAATACCGCCCAACCACTCTTGCAGAAGATGGCAGGCAGCACTTTGAATTGATACCGCTTAACGACGATTATCCTGTAATGCGAAGCATTGATCGCCACATCCAGATTATCGGGACGATGGTTGAACACCGGATTTATCGCCGGAAGAGATAGTCAGCATCATAGGAAAGGTAGTTAAGGCGCAGTGGCCTGAAGAGACGTTTGGGTGATAGAGAATGACGAAAGAATGTCATTTGCCCGCCACACTTTAACAAGGATAATCATATGGTTAATGAGATTAAAGCGATATCACCCCGCCAAGGGAATCTCCAGCTATTCCCTGTAAAAGAGGTAGAAGTTGAAGGTGTGGCAATGGGCGTTCTTAATGACGGAACACCATATCTCACCGGTCGGGGACTGGCGGAAATGTGTGGTGTGCATCATAGCGTAATACAGGATATTTCTTCTGATTGGGCTAGCGAACGACTTAAGCCTCGAGGTAGAAAAATTGATTCTGTTCTCCTCGATCAGGGTATCGATGTTGAGTCACTTTACATACCATCTTCAGAAACTAAACGTGACCATTATCCGTACCCTGACTATGTATGCATGGCAATTCTTGAGTATTATGCATTCGATGCAAGCCAGGCAAACAATGCCATAGCCCTTAGAAACTATCGACTTTTAGCAAGACAAACGCTTCGTGAGTTTATATTTAGAAGCGTTGGCATCGATCCAAGAAACCCAGTTAGCGGTGCTTGGAAATGCTTCCAAGAGCGCATAATTCTTAATGATAAAATTCCAGCAGGATTCTTTAGCGTCTTTCGTGAAATGGTCGACATCACAGTGCCTCTTATTAATGCTGGGTTTGAATTGGGACCGAAAACCGTTCCAGATATTAGCGTCGGAACTAGGTGGTCAAATCACTGGAAACGTAACAAACTGAGCGAAAAGTACGGAGATGTGCAGAAGCATCCTCACGTATATCCGGACTGGTTTCCGCAGAGTAAAGCGGGGAACTTGCCAGCGAACATTTACCCCGAGGAGGCTTTAGGCGAGTTCCGTAGATGGCTTCGCGAAGAGTATGTGCCTAAAGGGTTTAAAGACTATTTAGCAGATAAGGTTCAACAGAAAGTAATCGAAAACACAAAAGCTATTGAGGTCTTAGAAAGCCTCCAGAGACCAGAACTTCCCAACAAAAAAAACTAACATCACCCCGGCCACCGAGCCGGGTTTTTTATTGCCTATTCAGCCCACCCCTCGGCATCTCGCTTATCCTGAAGCTCTTTTACCCTACTCATATCCTTTCGCTTCTTCATAATCGTTATTAGCTGTCGGTATCCGTGGTGAGCTGGAACAAAGAACTCCTGCCCAGGGAAATCCCTTTCCCACTTTTCTTTCAAAGCCTCAAAAGCCAACGGCGCGAATGCTACTGACTGTTCGCACAGTTGTATCGCTCTTTCAAGATGATCGCCCTCATCCCTCATCTTGTAATGCGCCTTGATCTGCTCTTGCAATTCAAAATGCACCTGCACCTTCTGGTCTGCCGACAGCCAACTTAGTTTTTCTAACCACTCATTGATATCCATAACATGCTGAACCTTTGAGACCTGAGTGAGTTAATTCTACACAACCAGTACGAGCATGGAACCTCAACATTTTTTTTACCTTCAAAAACAACCACATCTGTTTCAATCTACAAATTTTACAGTTTTATCTGTTGACGTTATTACAGTTTTATCTGTATCTTTAGTCCAACAGCAGGAAGCTGGTAGCCAAAACGGAAAGGCAATGCTCTTTAACTTTGATGGTGCGCTGACAAAGCGCGACAAGATACCAAACGAGATGGGTTTGGACTGGCGTGTGGTGGAGCTTAGTGTCACGAACGGTGCAATAGTGATCCACACCCAACGCCTGAAATCAGATCCAGGGGGTAATCTGCTCTCCTGATTCAGGAGAGCTTATGGTCACTTTTGAGACAGTTATGGAAATTAAAATCCTGCACAAGCAGGGAATGAGTAGCCGGGCGATTGCCAGAGAACTGGGGATCTCCCGCAATACCGTTAAACGTTATTTGCAGGCAAAATCTGAGCCGCCAAAATATACACCGCGACCTGCTGTTGCTTCACTCCTGGATGAATACCGGGATTATATTCGTCAACGCATCGCCGATGCTCATCCTTACAAAATCCCGGCAACGGTAATCGCTCGCGAGATCAGAGACCAGGGATATCGTGGCGGAATGACCATTCTCAGGGCGTTCATTCGTTCTCTCTCGGTTCCTCAGGAGCAGGAGCCTGCCGTTCGGTTCGAAACTGAACCCGGACGACAGATGCAGGTTGACTGGGGCACTATGCGTAATGGTCGCTCACCGCTTCACGTGTTCGTTGCTGTTCTCGGATACAGCCGAATGTTGTACATCGAATTCACTGACAATATGCGTTATGACACGCTGGAGACCTGCCATCGTAATGCGTTCCGCTTCTTTGGTGGTGTGCCGCGCGAAGTGTTGTATGACAATATGAAAACTGTGGTTCTGCAACGTGACGCATATCAGACCGGTCAGCACCGGTTCCATCCTTCGCTGTGGCAGTTCGGCAAGGAGATGGGCTTCTCTCCCCGACTGTGTCGCCCCTTCAGGGCACAGACTAAAGGTAAGGTGGAACGGATGGTGCAGTACACCCGTAACAGTTTTTACATCCCACTAATGACTCGCCTGCGCCCGATGGGGATCACTGTCGATGTTGAAACAGCCAACCGCCACGGTCTGCGCTGGCTGCACGATGTCGCTAACCAACGAAAGCATGAAACAATCCAGGCCCGTCCCTGCGATCGCTGGCTCGAAGAGCAGCAGTCCATGCTGGCACTGCCTCCGGAGAAAAAAGAGTATGACGTGCATCCTGGTGAAAATCTGGTGAACTTCGATAAACACCCCCTGCATCATCCACTCTCCATCTACGACTCATTCTGCAGAGGAGTGGCGTGATGATGGAACTGCAACATCAACGACTGATGGCGCTCGCCGGGCAGTTGCAACTGGAAAGCCTTATAAGCGCAGCGCCTGCGCTGTCACAACAGGCAGTAGACCAGGAATGGAGTTATATGGACTTCCTGGAGCATCTGCTTCATGAAGAAAAACTGGCACGTCATCAACGTAAACAGGCGATGTATACCCGAATGGCAGCCTTCCCGGCGGTGAAAACGTTCGAAGAGTATGACTTCACATTCGCCACCGGAGCACCGCAGAAGCAACTCCAGTCGTTACGCTCACTCAGCTTCATAGAACGTAATGAAAATATCGTATTACTGGGGCCATCAGGTGTGGGGAAAACCCATCTGGCAATAGCGATGGGCTATGAAGCAGTCCGTGCAGGTATCAAGGTTCGCTTCACAACAGCAGCAGATCTGTTACTTCAGTTATCTACGGCACAACGTCAGGGCCGTTATAAAACGACGCTTCAGCGTGGAGTAATGGCCCCCCGCCTGCTCATCATTGATGAAATAGGCTATCTGCCGTTCAGTCAGGAAGAAGCAAAACTGTTCTTCCAGGTCATCGCTAAACGTTACGAAAAGAGCGCAATGATCCTGACATCCAATCTGCCGTTCGGGCAGTGGGATCAAACGTTCGCCGGTGATGCAGCACTGACCTCAGCGATGCTGGACCGTATCTTACACCACTCACATGTCGTTCAAATCAAAGGAGAAAGCTATCGACTCAGACAGAAACGAAAGGCCGGGGTTATAGCTGAAGCTAATCCTGAGTAAAACGGTGGATCAATATTGGGCCGTTGGTGGAGATATAAGTGGATCACTTTTCATCCGTCGTTGACA
>NZ_JBEUJY010000027.1:0-8757 GCF_043356775.1 Salmonella sp. SJTUF15581
GAGCAATATCGCTCGTAACCAAACGAGGACGACGACTCGTTCTGGTTAATCGAAAAATCATCCCTTGATGTTATTTGCCGCTCTATATGGGCGGCATTCTTTTTACCTGGAGGAAAGCATGGAAATCGACGTTCGAAAAGTTGCAACTTATTCATCAAATGGTGGATGGAGAGAAGTAACCGTCAAAGAAGATAATACGACTATTAAGTTTGACTTAAACACTTATGGCGAAATTAAAGAGTTTTGCCATCACCTCTTGGATACCGCTTTTGCTGAGATGGAAATGGATGAAATCATCGCCTATCTAACGGAAAACAGCTATAGCGACGAGATTATCGAGCGCTACGAAGAAGAGAAATCAGAAGCCGCCTGAGTGCGGCTTTTTCATGCCCGCATATCAACAGAGATTCACGAGTCTCTATCGCTATGCAATCACACACAACATAAGGAACCAGCCCATGATGCAACTAAGCCTCGCGGGTAGCGGCGTCATGTCCGCTTTTTATCCCGCTGAATCCGAATTATCCAAGCGTATTCGTCGTCTTATTCGCGCTGTTCGTAAGCAACTGGAGGCGTTATGCAAAACACATTAACCGTTATTCGCCAGTGCGTAACTCCAGGAATGCTGGTTATTCACCACGGAAAGCCATGGAGAGCAGCAGTTAACAAAGACGGCAAGTTGCACATCCACACACTGACCGAAGCTAAGCCACTTAAAGACCTGCTGGTAGATATCGTGCTTAACCATAAAAACGAGCCGGAGATTATTTAGTGAGCATTACAGATACCTGGTCAGACGATGCGTTTATTCGCCTTATGCAGGACATGCTCAATCAGCAGAAAGAACAGGAGAACGATAATGATTCCTACAGACCTAGCCAGAACTCCAGAATTAAGCAGGATAAAGCGTCAGTATCACCTGACTGAGGCAATGTACTGGCGTAAGGCCGGTGATAAGTCGATGAAGTCCTTCTGTCTTGATATGGCTCGTCGTGAGCGAATGAATAAAGGCGAGTTTCTGGCTAATCCTTCCGAACTCCCATTCTGAGGTGTTTATGAATTTGAATGATTTTGATGCGCCATTCGCTGCTGACGATATTGAATGGCGTATCCAACAAAGCGGAAAAACGCGAGATGGTAAAGTCTGGGCAATGGTGCTCGCGTATGTGACCAACAGGGCAATCATGAAGCGCCTTGATGATGTATGCGGCAAGGCTGGCTGGCGTAACGAATATCGGGATATCCCGAACAACGGCGGTGTTGAATGTGGCATATCAATCAAGATTGGTTCTGAATGGGTAACCAAATGGGATGCTGCTGAAAACACACAGGTAGAAGCCGTCAAAGGTGGTCGCTCCGGCGCAATGAAGCGTGCTGCCGTTCAGTGGGGAATTGGTCGGTATCTGTATAACCTTGAGGAAGGTTTTGCGCAGATATCCAGTGATAAGAAACAAGGATGGCACAGGGCCAAACTGAAGGATGGAACAGGATTTTACTGGCTCCCTCCATCGCTGCCGAACTGGGCCATGCCAGCATCAGGCAATCAACCATCACCAGAAAATACCAACCAGAAATCTCCATCGGTTGACTGCGAACAAATCCTGAAAGACTTCAGCGATTATGCAGCAACAGAAACTGACAAGAAAAAACTCATTGAGCGTTATCAGCATGACTGGCAATTATTGGCTGGTCACGATGATGCGCAGACAAAATGCGTTCAGGTAATGAACATCAGAGTTAACGAACTAAAACAGGCGGCATAAATGGCTAGTAGAGGCGTAAATAAGGTGATCATCTTAGGCCGGGTCGGACAAGACCCGGAGGTTCGTTATTCACCATCAGGGACGGCGTTCGCTAACCTGACAGTCGCTACATCAGAGCAGTGGCGAGATAAACAGACTGGCGAACAAAAGGAGCAGACTGAATGGCATCGTGTGGTGATGAGCGGGAAACTGGCAGAAATTGCCAGCGAGTATCTGCGAAAAGGCTCTGAGGTTTATCTTGAAGGCAAATTGCGGACAAGAAAATGGCAGGACCAAAGTGGACAGGATCGGTTCACTACCGAAGTCATCGTTGGCGTTAGTGGAACCATGCAAATGCTTGGTGGCAAGCAAGGAAGCAATGAACAGTCTTCACATCAGCGAAATAACGGTCAGCAACAAAGACAACAACCTCAGCAGAAGGGAAATCACAACGAACCTCCCATGAACTTCGACGATGAGATCCCATTTTAATAATCGTGGTAACACATCCAGTATCTTGATATAGATTCTTGAAATATGAGTGGTTAATTAAAATGATTGAAAATTTATCACATAATTATCTTCATGAATTAAAGAATAGGTTTTTAGCAAAGGTTGACATTAATTCAGGGTATGTGCCTGAAAATATGAAAACTGAGTGCCATATTTGGATGGCTGGGAAGAGTTGCAGAGGATACGGAAGAATAAGCGTTAATGGAAAAGTGGTTAAGGCTCACAGATTATCATATGAGTTTAGTAAAGGAATAATTCCAGAAGGAAAGGTTGTGATTCATTTGTGTGACAACCCATCTTGCGTAAATCCAAAGCATCTAGCAGTAGGTACAGTTTCTGACAACAATGCAGATATGCGGCATAAGGGACGCGCAAAATATCAAACAGGAGAACAGAACGGTAACTCAAAATTAACAAAGGATAAGATTTTTGATATCCGTAGAGATATCAGATCAAACAGAATTATTGCTAGAGAATACAATATAAGCCACACACATGTTGGTTTAATTAAAAACAAGAAAATATGGAGACACTTATAATCAACGCCATAAAAACATAGCAAATACAAACAAGCCACAAACATTGTATAATGGATATCATATTATTATGACAAAACCATTGTTTGACTATAACAATCCTCTCCGCTGTTCCGGCAATTCCGTCTCGGAGGTGCTGGATAAATTCAGAAAAAACTACGACCTGATAATGTCACTACCGCAGGAAACGAAAGAGGAAAAGGAATTTCGCCACTGTATATGGCTTGCAGAGAAAGAAGAACGCGAGCGAATTTACCAGACATCCATCCGGCCATTCCGCAAAGCCACTTACACCAAATTTATTGAAATAGACCCGCGCCTGCGTAATTACCGCTCACGTTATGGCGCAATAAGTAATGACTGAGGAATTTACGATGAGAGGACTTGCATACAATCCCGACATTCTACCAGCCGAACTTATTATTAGGCACAAAATTAAACCAATGCCTACACGCGAAGAATTATTGCAGCGCAATTCATTCCCTTCTATTAACGAGAATAAATATTTGAATGCGATACTGAGGAAAGATAAATGCAAGAGGTAAAAATTTACACCGCGTCCCCATCTGATTTATCTCCACCGGTACAGTCTGAATCGTTCTGCGTTGACATGGTTCTGGCGTCTGATTATGCGGAGCTTGAGGCTAAATACGCGGCGCTGGCTGATTTATTTGGTGATGTGAAAGAGATTTTTGGTTTTAAGTATCGCTATTTCATTTCCTCAAAGGGGCTAATTTTCTCAATGGCTTCTGGCAAGCTAAGACAGTTAAACCCTTCTATGCGCGGCAAGAACAGAAATCAGTATTTGTTCGTTAGGCTGGAGCTTGAAGGGGAACTGAAAGGCGTGAACATCCACCGATTAGTTGCTGAAAACTTCATCGGGCCTAAGCCATCTGATGAGCACGTAATTAACCATAAAGACGGCAACAAACAAAACAATGATGCATCAAACCTTGAGTGGACAACGATAGCGGGTAACACTCAGCACGCATATAGAACTGGGTTAGCCGGAGGAAGAAAGCACGGTTCGTATAAAGGCCCAGTTTGTGCAGAGAATGAGGAAGGTTTTGGGTATGTGTTCTTTGATAGCAAACAGGCTATTGAGGCTGGCTTTAACCCAAATTCAATCAGGGACGCTGTAGTTAAGCCATGGAAGAAATTATTCGGATTCTATTTTAGCCGCATAAATAACACAGGCCAACTTCGCAAAGGCGGTGCAGCATGAGCATTATTAAAGGTCAGCTTATCAGCAGTCAGCGCTACCTCGACAAGGCAAAGGTAAACGACAGAGCGGCAAGATTTAAGCGTTTTATCGTATCTGTTTACCCGATAGTTCTGCGTGGGCAGCAATACACCATCCTGATGGATGGCCACCACAACTACGCGGCGGCAAAACTGGCTGGCATAGAACCTGATTACCGACCAGTCACCAAAAAGGTGCAGCGTATTCTCGGTGAGATGTCATGGCGCGAGCGCGAGGCATTCTTCATCAACAACGTTACAGACAGCAACTACTACTTTGTTGAAACAGGCGAAGTGGTTCATGAGTTGGTTATGCCTGACACGTCCTGCAAATTCCAGGCGCACGCAGGTAACCAATGGATTTTTGGGGGTACAGCATGACAATCGACAAACAGGCGCTGCGTATTAGTGAGCTTGAAGAACTCAACGAGCTGCTGCGTGAGAAGGTCAAAAAACTTGAGTCTGACCTGTGGGACAAAGAACAGTTACGCCATGTTTACAGCGAAAAATCCTTTGATCTCCAATGCAAGGTTCGTGAACTGGAGGCGCGGGCTGTCAACTTACCAAAACGCAGCGTTGGTGAGGTCATGCACCTGAGCGGATTCAGCCGGGATTACGCCGAGGGTTGGTGTGCTGGTAATGACAATGCGATACACGAAATACGCGCCGCTGGCATCAAGGTTAAGGGGGAGTGAAATGACAAAAATACTCCGGAAGAATTATCCACGTCAAAGTCGGTTTAAAGAGGCTCTATTTTTCCTTCTCTTTCTTATTTTAATGGTTCCAATATCACCGATATTCTTCATCTGGTTAGCAGGCGTACAGGCAGAAAAAAATAGCCGAGTGGTATAGCTCCATCGTATGGGGGCCATTTAACAAACTGCACAACAAATTAAATCCGTACAGGGAGGACTAACCCATGAACGCTATTACCTGCAAGGGGACGTGGCTATGTGGCGAGGATTAAATCGCGGCGGCAGCCAGATGATTCTAACTGCCTACGAATACGATCCGGAAACCGAAAAATCTCAGTCTGTTTACCTTCTACGGCATCACAGCAAGGTTAAGAAGACCACACTTGAACAGAAGCTGACAGTTAAGAACGACGCCTTCGGGCGGTTTAAGCCTTTCGTTGAACTTGAAGATTTTCCGGAAGGGCTTAGCGAACGCGAAGCAATGCTGAAATTAGCTGACTGGCTGCACCGACTTAGTGTGGCTATCGAAGATAACTGGAGTACACCATGACTATTACCAAAGAACGCCTGCTCAAAATTCAGCATTGGCGCGAAACATATGGAGCTGATAGCAACGTTATGCTGCCGGCAGAAGAGGCGGAGGAGCTGGCACGTATAGCGCTGGCAGCGCTCGAAGCGGAGAAAGGTGCCGACCCCGTTGTGTTCACCGACGAACGAAATCTTCGTCACATTGCCAGGGGGCGAGAAACCTCTTTGATTTGGGGTAAACAAAACCAGGAGGTGGGAGATATCCCGCTCTATCGTCACGCCCAGCCTGTGCCGGTAGACAAAGAATTTATCCCTAAAAATCTGGACAAGGCGTTGGGTGTTGTTGGTGTTGCGTTACCTGAATCAAAGGAAGAGTTTAATTTCCAGATAGAGCGCTGGATACAGCGTCTCATTGACCGGGTTATTCGTTATGCCGACGAATTCAAAGAGCAGCCTGCGCCGGTAGTGCCTGATGAAATGGCGACATCTGATGACATGAATCTTTATCAAAAGAGCTTTGCGCAAGGCTATAACGCCTGCCGCAATGCCATGCTCAACGCCGAGCCGCTGCGTGCCATCCAGACCGCGCCAGCATTGGATTTCTTGAATAAAAACGCCGCTCCGCTGCATGCCACCCCCAAAGGAAATAGACTCCGTATTGCGGAAGGTGAATTTGCAGCATATTTCCCGCAAGAGCGGCCTGTGTCCGGAGCGCGCGTAATTGCCTGGGATGAGAGCGGTCATTTGTTGGGTATCGGATTCGGTCGCGATACCCGAGGATCAGGCATCGCAATAGTTGTTGAGGGGAAGAAGTACGACTCAAATCATATTATCCACTGGTGCAACTATCCGGCGATCCCTGAAGGTTTAAATATTCGCGCTATCGCCGCGCTTCGTGCCGCCGTACGTAATCAGTGGCTGAAGTCTGATAATTTTGCAGACAAGGTTTACTGGAAGAGCATGCACTCTATTGCCAATGAGATCGTCGAGGCAATGATGAAAAATGAGCCACATCAACCTACCGAAAACCATATCCCATCCCGCGAAGCCATTATTGCTGGTGGCGTTTTGGTCCAATGCCCTCGATGCTATAACGATTCTTACCGTTTGAATGTTAATGGTCTGACTCATTATTGGTGCGACAAGTGTGCAAACTCCATTACTTCGGAGAGCAAATGACACTAATCATCCAATCCGAGGCTTATATCATTGGTATTGAGAAGGCACTAGACGATTCAGAGCGCACCGTTGGGAGCATCATCGAACCGCAGAAAGACGGATCTCTACGTGTTGTGGCTACGTTCAATGAGGCAGTAGCTTCCGTCATAGAGCAGCTGGACAACAAGGTACGCGCCGCCGAACAGCGCGTAAAAGAGATGGAAGCGAAACAGCAGCATATCAGCCTGAAACCGCAGCCGCTAACACTGGCGAACGAGACGATGGACGTTGAGCGCCTGCGTGAAATCGCTGAAGAGGACAATGGTAGCGACGTTAAGTTTGAATGCTCAGTGATGGCGCGCATGCTGCTTTCTGTGGCCCTAAACAGCGATCCAGTGGCCTATACCGACGCGGAGGAGTTGGAGAGCCTGGAAGGAGTTGATGGGCACTCTTACGCGCACCTGTGGCCAAACTCCTACGGTTTCGGCAAAGACATTGCGCTCTATACCGTTCCGCAGATGATGCCGCTGCCGGTGAACATCCTGGACGATGAAACCAATCGGGACGTCTTTGAAGCCTGGGTGGCGGACTATACCGGCCATACCAAAGGCTTTGTGCGCCAGTTCCGAGTAGACGACAAATACCGTAGCGACTCGATGTGGAATAAATACTGGAACACCTGGAACGCCTGCCGCGCCGCCATGCTTCAGGGTAGCCAACCTGTAAGCCAAACTTACAACTTGCCAGAATTAATCGAAGGCATGGAAGTTTCCATTGATGTAAGCACTTGTGATGCTGATTTAGGTAATCGCTATTTCGGTACTGTCACCGAGGTATCAGAACTGGACACAGCCAAGAACGGTTACATCCTTCTGGTTCAGGACGCAAAGCCAAATTTCGATGTGAATGGCAACTCTCCGGTAACTCAGGATGGTTGGATAAGCTGTAGTGAGCGAATGCCGGATAGCAAAACTGGCGTTCTTGTTGCCAGAGAGTTTGGCAGGAAAGGTGACTGGCGAATGAAATGGGCGACTTACATCCCGTGGCATCCTGACACTAATGATGGGTGGCTAATTCCTGGGGCGTCGTGGAAACCATCACACTGGATGCCGCTACCAGAGCCGCCGCAGGAGGAAAAGTAATGCAACCATTTGGGAAATTCTATTCGGTTGATGGTTGTACCTGTTCGTTGTGTCGCTCACGAGGCTACAGAAAAGGAAACGGATATGATGCTGAATTGAGAACCTGTAAACATCGAGCTCGTCAGCAGAGTAAGCGACTGATTGATAAGGAGTTAAGACAGTTCGAAAGCATTCGCGATTATTGATCAAACTGAACTATAGCAGAAGCCGTAAACAATTTGTTTTCAGAGTTAAGTTATTATCTAACCCTTCAAAATTGACCAACATTTGCTTTAATTTATACTGTACAAAAACACAGTATATATGGTGGCTAAAATGGGTGGCAAAGTACCTAACTACCAAATCGTTTATAGAGACGAGACACTCAATTATTTCAAGCCTGGAGGATATGTTTTCTTTCAAAGGCTTAAGGAATATGGCGGTGGTTATTGGTTAGGCAAAATTTACGAGGATGGGTTCGAGTTTGTGCTTGAAAGGCCAACCTCATTAAGTGAGGGAATTAAGCATTTACTTGTTTTAAAATACGTTGAAGATGGGTATTTGGAATTTGTAGATGATATCGACGACTTCAAGCTCCAATGATGCGATAGCTTTTAACATACCTCATGTGAAGATTATACGTTCGCATGTCATTCAGCACGTAACTATCTTATGCTGAAAGATAAAACAAGCGCTCTTCGGGGTGCTTGTTTGCTTATCGGGAGAGTCCACAGATGCTGAAGCGCAGCAGCTCGGCTCTCAGCACCGCAAAAATAACAATCCTCGCACTCGCGGGGATTTTTTTATCTGAACTCGCTACGGCGGGTTTTTTATTGGAGATAGATGATGGCAATGAATAAACGAGAAAAAGAACAACTTGAAAACGCTGTTCGCCTTATGGATATAAACCGATCGCTTAGATGGTCTGACTATGGAGCAGATCGCGATGTAGGCGTACCAGATAGCATCACCCAGTATGTTAACGGTTGGTCTATCAACACATATTCCTGCCGTGTATATAAATCATGGTCATCCACTGTATCTCATGGTGACGGATGGGTTGAAAATGAAGAAAGACCCCGCTCCGCATCACAGAAAGGGATTGCGCAATACAGCACCAAAGAAAAGGCACTTAAAGCATTAAGGCATTGCATGGAAATGAAGTTTGCAGAAGCACTATACGAGATAGACCAGCAAATTCTCGCCACCGACGCGGAGTAAC
>NZ_JBEUJY010000028.1:0-8223 GCF_043356775.1 Salmonella sp. SJTUF15581
TGTCACGAACGGTGCAATAGTGATCCACACCCAACGCCTGAAATCAGATCCAGGGGGTAATCTGCTCTCCTGATTCAGGAGAGCTTATGGTCACTTTTGAGACAGTTATGGAAATTAAAATCCTGCACAAGCAGGGAATGAGTAGCCGGGCGATTGCCAGAGAACTGGGGATCTCCCGCAATACCGTTAAACGTTATTTGCAGGCAAAATCTGAGCCGCCAAAATATACACCGCGACCTGCTGTTGCTTCACTCCTGGATGAATACCGGGATTATATTCGTCAACGCATCGCCGATGCTCATCCTTACAAAATCCCGGCAACGGTAATCGCTCGCGAGATCAGAGACCAGGGATATCGTGGCGGAATGACCATTCTCAGGGCGTTCATTCGTTCTCTCTCGGTTCCTCAGGAGCAGGAGCCTGCCGTTCGGTTCGAAACTGAACCCGGACGACAGATGCAGGTTGACTGGGGCACTATGCGTAATGGTCGCTCACCGCTTCACGTGTTCGTTGCTGTTCTCGGATACAGCCGAATGTTGTACATCGAATTCACTGACAATATGCGTTATGACACGCTGGAGACCTGCCATCGTAATGCGTTCCGCTTCTTTGGTGGTGTGCCGCGCGAAGTGTTGTATGACAATATGAAAACTGTGGTTCTGCAACGTGACGCATATCAGACCGGTCAGCACCGGTTCCATCCTTCGCTGTGGCAGTTCGGCAAGGAGATGGGCTTCTCTCCCCGACTGTGTCGCCCCTTCAGGGCACAGACTAAAGGTAAGGTGGAACGGATGGTGCAGTACACCCGTAACAGTTTTTACATCCCACTAATGACTCGCCTGCGCCCGATGGGGATCACTGTCGATGTTGAAACAGCCAACCGCCACGGTCTGCGCTGGCTGCACGATGTCGCTAACCAACGAAAGCATGAAACAATCCAGGCCCGTCCCTGCGATCGCTGGCTCGAAGAGCAGCAGTCCATGCTGGCACTGCCTCCGGAGAAAAAAGAGTATGACGTGCATCCTGGTGAAAATCTGGTGAACTTCGATAAACACCCCCTGCATCATCCACTCTCCATCTACGACTCATTCTGCAGAGGAGTGGCGTGATGATGGAACTGCAACATCAACGACTGATGGCGCTCGCCGGGCAGTTGCAACTGGAAAGCCTTATAAGCGCAGCGCCTGCGCTGTCACAACAGGCAGTAGACCAGGAATGGAGTTATATGGACTTCCTGGAGCATCTGCTTCATGAAGAAAAACTGGCACGTCATCAACGTAAACAGGCGATGTATACCCGAATGGCAGCCTTCCCGGCGGTGAAAACGTTCGAAGAGTATGACTTCACATTCGCCACCGGAGCACCGCAGAAGCAACTCCAGTCGTTACGCTCACTCAGCTTCATAGAACGTAATGAAAATATCGTATTACTGGGGCCATCAGGTGTGGGGAAAACCCATCTGGCAATAGCGATGGGCTATGAAGCAGTCCGTGCAGGTATCAAGGTTCGCTTCACAACAGCAGCAGATCTGTTACTTCAGTTATCTACGGCACAACGTCAGGGCCGTTATAAAACGACGCTTCAGCGTGGAGTAATGGCCCCCCGCCTGCTCATCATTGATGAAATAGGCTATCTGCCGTTCAGTCAGGAAGAAGCAAAACTGTTCTTCCAGGTCATCGCTAAACGTTACGAAAAGAGCGCAATGATCCTGACATCCAATCTGCCGTTCGGGCAGTGGGATCAAACGTTCGCCGGTGATGCAGCACTGACCTCAGCGATGCTGGACCGTATCTTACACCACTCACATGTCGTTCAAATCAAAGGAGAAAGCTATCGACTCAGACAGAAACGAAAGGCCGGGGTTATAGCTGAAGCTAATCCTGAGTAAAACGGTGGATCAATATTGGGCCGTTGGTGGAGATATAAGTGGATCACTTTTCATCCGTCGTTGACATTTGCAGTCCGTGTTAGGCTTTATTGCTCCAATGTGGCTAGTGGGTATTGGTGTCGCCACAGCGGTATCTGTGGCGCCCAATGGCGCTCTTCGAGGATTCGACCATGTTGCTGGAACGGTCACGGCAGTCTACTTCTGCTTGGGCGGTGTACTGCTAGGAAGCATCGGAACGTTGATCATTTCGCTGTTGCCGCGCAACACGGCTTGGCCGGTTGTCGTGTACTGTTTGACCCTTGCAACAGTCGTGCTCGGTCTGTCTTGTGTTTCCCGAGTGAAGGGCTCTCGCGGCCAGGGGGAGCATGATGTGGTCGCGCTACAAAGTGCGGAAAGTACATCAAATCCCAATCGTTGAGAGAATGTGGCAAGCTATCGCCCAACAAATCGCTGCAGCCGACCCAAAACCGCTACGCGGTTTCGGTCGGCTGAGCTCAGGCGTTAAACATCATGAGGGAAGCGGTGATCGCCGAAGTATCGACTCAACTATCAGAGGTAGTTGGCGTCATCGAGCGCCATCTCGAACCGACGTTGCTGGCCGTACATTTGTACGGCTCCGCAGTGGATGGCGGCCTGAAGCCACACAGTGATATTGATTTGCTGGTTACGGTGACCGTAAGGCTTGATGAAACAACGCGGCGAGCTTTGATCAACGACCTTTTGGAAACTTCGGCTTCCCCTGGAGAGAGCGAGATTCTCCGCGCTGTAGAAGTCACCATTGTTGTGCACGACGACATCATTCCGTGGCGTTATCCAGCTAAGCGCGAACTGCAATTTGGAGAATGGCAGCGCAATGACATTCTTGCAGGTATCTTCGAGCCAGCCACGATCGACATTGATCTGGCTATCTTGCTGACAAAAGCAAGAGAACATAGCGTTGCCTTGGTAGGTCCAGCGGCGGAGGAACTCTTTGATCCGGTTCCTGAACAGGATCTATTTGAGGCGCTAAATGAAACCTTAACGCTATGGAACTCGCCGCCCGACTGGGCTGGCGATGAGCGAAATGTAGTGCTTACGTTGTCCCGCATTTGGTACAGCGCAGTAACCGGCAAAATCGCGCCGAAGGATGTCGCTGCCGACTGGGCAATGGAGCGCCTGCCGGCCCAGTATCAGCCCGTCATACTTGAAGCTAGACAGGCTTATCTTGGACAAGAAGAAGATCGCTTGGCCTCCCGCGCAGATCAGTTGGAAGAATTTGTTCACTACGTGAAAGGCGAGATCACCAAGGTAGTCGGCAAATAATGTCTAACAATTCGTTCAAGCCGACGCCGCTTCGCGGCGCGGCTTAACTCAAGCGTTAGATGCCAGATTTGGCGTTGCGTATGCTCACAGAAAATCGACAGCCGCAAGACTGTTTTTGGCAACTCATAGCCACCACTATTTATCCTTCATACCGTAGAGGAGATTGCACGTGAAGAACTGGCTCTTTCTGGCTATTGCAATATTTGGTGAGGTCGTCGCAACTTCCGCACTGAAGTCCAGCCATGGATTCACCAAGTTAGTTCCTTCTGTTGTAGTTGTGGCTGGCTACGGGCTTGCGTTCTATTTCCTCTCTCTCGCACTCAAGTCCATCCCGGTCGGCATTGCTTATGCTGTTTGGGCTGGCCTCGGCATCGTACTTGTGGCAGCTATCGCTTGGATCTTCCATGGCCAGAAACTAGACTTGTGGGCGTTCGTTGGCATGGGACTTATCGTTAGTGGCGTCGCCGTTCTAAATCTGCTATCCAAGGTCAGCGCACATTGATCGGGCTGGCATCTAACAGTTCATTCAAGCCGACGCCGCTTCGCGGCGCGGCTTAATTCAGGTGTTAGTCGGACGCCTACGGCGCCGAGGAAAAAAGAAACCAAACCATTCTTGCTGCCAAAGAGAAAAACCCCTTACGGTGGCGTACTGGGAAAGTGCGTATCTACGACGCCTTGCCGGTCTCAATGTCATGCCGTCCTCTTTCGAAGGCTGCTTGATGCAAACCTCTCAAAAATCTGGCATAAACTATCTTGACATATTCCGATTGAACACCTTCCGAATATCAGCGGCTATCAGCGGGATCTCATCTTTTTTCGTGACGTAGGAGTGGGCATTCTGCTGCAGATGAAACTGGCAGCGTTGCCACAGAATTCCAGGGAAGACAGCATCGATTGCCGCGCGCAGTCCTGAGTGGTCATCACTGGTGATCATTCGCAGGCCGTGCATCCCTCGTCGTACGAGACCCTCGAGAAAGGAACGCCAGTTTACCTCTGCCTCACTGTTCGCGACTTCGGCGTCAAGAATATGCCGATTCCCGCTGTAATCAACGCCAATAGCCACTAGAAGCGCCTGCTTGACCACATGGGAACCGACGCGAACCGATTCATAGGTCGCATCAAGTACCAAGTATTGAATCTGTCCGACAGGCTGCGCCTTCCAAGACGTAATCTCTTCATCGAGCTCCTTTGCCAGCCTGCTGACCTGGGACGAGCTGACTTCGGTGCCACAAAGAATTTCGACGATATCCGAGACCCTGCGGGTACTTACTCCTTTGACATACATTTCGGCGATGGCGAGCTTGAGAGCACGCTCACTGCGCATGCCTTTCTCGATGCAGCTGGGATAAAACTCCATCCCGCGAACTTGTGGTACTTTCAAGAGGACTTTCCCGGTCGCAAGATTGAATATTGGATTATTTGGATTTACCAACAAACACTACTATTTAGCTACGAAAACTCAAGAGAAGTACACAAAACCTTTTGGAAGTGATGGAAGTTTAAGTCCTCTTGATTATAGTGTAGGTATTGGAACAGGTTTAGAATTAGGACATTTCCAGTTTATGTTTGGCTATGATTACCCTCTTAGTAACAGTTCGAAAGATCCAGACCTAAGTCAAGTACGCCAACACAACTTCAGAGCAAGTATAGCATATTCATTTAGAAAGCTAAAAAAATAAAACTAACCTAGGGCTTTGGATATTTTCAAGGCATCTGATAAAGACTTAACATCATGGGTGCGGAGATAATCTGCACCTTTTTTGTATGCATACATTTCTGCTGCAAGAGTTGGTGCTAAACGAGATTTCACATCGGTTCCAGTTATTTTACCTAAGAATGATTTCCGTGACACTGCAATCATTACTTGCAAATTAAAAGCTTCTTGAATTTCAGGGAAACGCTTCAAAACAAGAATAGATGTTTCTGGATTAGAGCCTAAAAAGAAGCCCATACCCGGATCAAGAATAATTCGTTCACGCTTTACACCAGCCTCAACTAAAGCAGCAATTCTTTCTTTAAAAAATTCCATCATGGAAGTAAAAACCTCTTCCGGATTCGTTTCAACTTTAGTAGCTGCACCAATTCGCTGAACGGAGTGCATCAACACAAGTTTGCAATCTGACTTTGCCAAGCCTGAATAAATCTCAGGATAAGGAAAACCTTGAATATCATTAATAAAATCAACCTTTTGTTCTATGCAAAAACTCTGAACCTCAGGTTTAAATGTATCAACAGAAATAGAAATGCCTTTTTCTTTTAAAGCCTTAATGACAGGTTTGAGTCTTTTGATTTCTTCCACAACGCCCACTTCAGTTGTATCAGGATTACTGGAAGCGGCTCCCAAATCAATCACATCTGCTCCATCTTCAACCAAATGCAGAGCATGCTCAATTGCCTTATCTGTATCTAAATAAAGTCCTCCATCGGAAAAACTATCGGTGGTTATATTTACGATTCCAAAAATCTTGCTCATATCATTTTGCTTTGATTACAAAAGTAGCATTTATCTTAATTAACTAATTATCACTTACGCAAATTGACACATTTTCCCTATCTTTGCAGCCTAATTTTTTTGTTTTAATTCATTATGAAAACTGATAGGAACTGTCATTTCGAGTTTTTCGCGGTTTTGGGTCAAAATTCGGTTTTTTCCCCGAACTACGACTGTTTTCGCACCCCGAACAACTAATCCAATCAGAATTTTCCGGCAACGCCGACTCCAAGAAGTGTAATTCCAGTCTATTTCTGCCGTCAACCCCTGATTCGCGTTAATGCGACAAAGCTCAAACACATAACTCCCCCACGAAGCCATATAAACTCCGATTTCGAGGTGTTATCCTGTTCCGCATAAACTTCGTTTTTGGGTATTATACCTACACCAAAGCAAGAAGATTATGGGTCCAAACTTCATTTGTATATTTTGCAAACAAATATCTGCCTGTCATATCTGTCGGAGTGTGGTGATACTCCTTTGCATTAAAAATGCGCTGATAAAAGGTAGTTCAGCAAAAGGCGAAACGCCAATAAATATATCTATAACCGGTTTCGCCCGTTGATTGGGTATCGCCGTGCTTCCGATATGTTCAATGGCTACGGCATGAGAACCGAAAAAATGGAGCAATTTTATTTTCTCTTCTTCAAAATTCTTTGTCCAATCCGGGTTATATTCCATAATTTCAATTTTCATGATAGTTTCGTCCTTGCCTCAAAAACCATGTTTGGTATTATACTCCATATCTCTCCGGTGCAGGAATAGCCTTTTCTGATGCACGGCTAACAGCTTCCCATTCTTCCCAGGTAGCCATCCGTGCTTTTAAGGTATCCATCGCCAAATCGTATACCATGCTGCCAAGGATAAGCCTCAAAGGCGGATTATTGCTGGCTACTAATTTCATAAGGGCTTCCGCTGCCAAGGAAGGATCACTATCGACCGAATCTTCGGAATACTGTTTCGCCAGCTCATCGCGCAGTGTACCGTATGAATCTAATGGATTGCTGTAACTCATCGAAGTGTATAAATCTGTCCAATATCCTCCTGGTTCCACCATAGTGAGTTTCACTCCGAAATGTTCCGCTTCTTTTGCTAAGGCTTCACTCATTCCTTCCAGCGCAAATTTACTTGCACTGTAAATACCAGACATCGGACCCGAGATAATAGCGCCAATGCTTGTAATCTGTATGATATGTCCAGAACGCTGCGACCTCAAATAGGGCATCACTGCCTGACAAACCCAAAGAGCTCCAAAAAAGTTTGTGTCCATTAGTTTCCGAGCATCGGATTCGTTTAGTTCTTCAATCATACCCATAGTCATGATACCCGCATTATTAACAACAATATCAAGCCTACCGAAATGTTTAACTGCTGTTTCAACCGTAGAAAAAACAGCCTCCCTATCTGTAACATCGAGGTTTAATGGCAGTAAGCTCTCTTGATATGTTTCTTCTAGCTTCGCCAAATTATCGATAGTCCTTGCAACTGCAACAACTTTATCCCCGGCTTTCAAGGCGGCGCATGTAAAAGCATAGCCAAGCCCCTTGCTTGCTCCGGTAATAAACCATACTCTTTTATTTTCGCTATTAGGTATCATAGATATTCTCCTTTAGGCTATTATAGAAAGATTATTATAAGCGAAATTAATACCGTTAAACGCCATGAGCCCGACAATTTTGAGCACTTTGTTTTGTACTCCCAGAAGCTCACCACTACAAATTATCATCAACCCGGTCCTTTTTTCAGTCCACTTGCGGTTTCATTGTTACTTTGTCATAGCGTCGTGTCAGAATGCGGCAGAGAACAGCGTTTACTATCAACGCAACACCAGACCAGAAAAACCATGTATTAACACCTATAACCTCAACAACCGGACCTGCAACAAGTAAGCCTATCGGCATAGAAAGAGTCATGGCGGTCATCAAAAGGGAAAACACCTTGCCCATCATTTCAGGGGCAATGCTTTCTTGAACATAAGCCATAACAGGAACATTCATAAATGGGCACTGTTGCAAAGTTAGCGATGAGGCAGCCTTTTGTCTTATTCAAAGGCCTTACATTTCAAAAACTCTGCTTACCAGGCGCATTTCGCCCAGGGGATCACCATAATAAAATGCTGAGGCCTGGCCTTTGCGTAGTGCACGCATCACCTCAATACCTTTGATGGTGGCGTAAGCCGTCTTCATGGATTTAAATCCCAGCGTGGCGCCGATTATCCGTTTCAGTTTGCCATGATCGCATTCAATCACGTTGTTCCGGTACTTAATCTGTCGGTGTTCAACGTCAGACGGGCACCGGCCTTCGCGTTTGAGCAGAGCAAGCGCGCGACCATAGGCGGGCGCTTTATCCGTGTTGATGAATCGCGGGATCTGCCACTTCTTCACGTTGTTGAGGATTTTACCCAGAAACCGGTATGCAGCTTTGCTGTTACGACGGGAGGAGAGATAAAAATCGACAGTGCGGCCCCGGCTGTCGACGGCCCGGTACAGATACGCCCAGCGGCCATTGACCTTCACGTAGGTTTCATCCATGTGCCACGGGC
>NZ_JBEUJY010000029.1:0-6263 GCF_043356775.1 Salmonella sp. SJTUF15581
CCCGGTACAGATACGCCCAGCGGCCATTGACCTTCACGTAGGTTTCATCCATGTGCCACGGGCAAAGATCGGAAGGGTTACGCCAGTACCAGCGCAGCCGTTTTTCCATTTCAGGCGCATAACGCTGAACCCAGCGGTAAATCGTGGAGTGATCGACATTCACTCCGCGTTCAGCCAGCATCTCCTGCAGCTCACGGTAACTGATGCCGTATTTGCAGTACCAGCGTACGGCCCACAGAATGATGTCACGCTGAAAATGCCGGCCTTTGAATGGGTTCATGTGCAGCTCCATCAGCAAAAGGGGATGATAAGTTTATCACCACCGACTATTTGCAACAGTGCCGGCCAACGGTGGCGCCCAAGAAGGATTTCCGCGACACCGAGACCAATAGCGGAAGCCCCAACGCCGACTTCAGCTTTTGAAGGTTCGACAGCACGTGCAGCGATGTTTCCGGTGCGGGGCTCAAGAAAAATCCCATCCCCGGATCGAGGATGAGCCGGTCGGCAGCGACCCCGCTCCGTCGCAAGGCGGAAACCCGCGCCTCGAAGAACCGCACAATCTCGTCGAGCGCGTCTTCGGGTCGAAGGTGACCGGTGCGGGTGGCGATGCCATCCCGCTGCGCTGAGTGCATAACCACCAGCCTGCAGTCCGCCTCAGCAATATCGGGATAGAGCGCAGGGTCAGGAAATCCTTGGATATCGTTCAGGTAGCCCACGCCGCGCTTGAGCGCATAGCGCTGGGTTTCCGGTTGGAAGCTGTCGATTGAAACACGGTGCATCTGATCGGACAGGGCGTCTAAGAGCGGCGCAATACGTCTGATCTCATCGGCCGGCGATACAGGCCTCGCGTCCGGATGGCTGGCGGCCGGTCCGACATCCACGACGTCTGATCCGACTCGCAGCATTTCGATCGCCGCGGTGACAGCGCCGGCGGGGTCTAGCCGCCGGCTCTCATCGAAGAAGGAGTCCTCGGTGAGATTCAGAATGCCGAACACCGTCACCATGGCGTCGGCCTCCGCAGCGACTTCCACGATGGGGATCGGGCGAGCAAAAAGGCAGCAATTATGAGCCCCATACCTACAAAGCCCCACGCATCAAGCTTTTGCCCATGAAGCAACCAGGCAATGGCTGTAATTATGACGACGCCGAGTCCCGACCAGACTGCATAAGCAACACCGACAGGGATGGATTTCAGAACCAGAGAAAGAAAATAAAATGCGATGCCATAACCGATTATGACAACGGCGGAAGGGGCAAGCTTAGTAAAGCCCTCGCTAGATTTTAATGCGGATGTTGCGATTACTTCGCCAACTATTGCGATAACAAGAAAAAGCCAGCCTTTCATGATATATCTCCCAATTTGTGTAGGGCTTATTATGCACGCTTAAAAATAATAAAAGCAGACTTGACCTGATAGTTTGGCTGTGAGCAATTATGTGCTTAGTGCATCTAACGCCGGAGTTAAGCCGCCGCGCGTAGCGCGGTCGGCTTGAACGAATTGTTAGACATCATTTACCAACTGACTTGATGATCTCGCCTTTCACAAAGCGAATAAATTCTTCCAAGTGATCTGCGCGTGAGGCCAAGTGATCTTCTTTTTGTCCCAGATAAGCTTGCTTAGCTTCAAGTAAGACGGGCTGATACTGGGCAGGTAGGCGTTTTATTGCCCAGTCGGCAGCGACATCCTTCGGCGCGATTTTGCCGGTTATTGCGCTGTACCAAATGCGGGACAACGTAAGCACTACATTTCGCTCATCGCCGGCCCAGTCGGGCTGCGAGTTCCATAGCTTCAAGGTTTCCCTCAGCGCCTCGAATAGATCCTGTTCAGGAACCGGGTCAAAGAATTCCTCCGCTGCCGGACCTACCAAGGCAACGCTATGTTCTCTTGCTTTTGTAAGCAGGATAGCTAGATCAATGTCGATCATGGCTGGCTCGAAGATACCCGCAAGAATGTCATTGCGCTGCCATTCTCCAAATTGCAGCTCGCGCTTAGCCGGATAACGCCACGGGATGATGTCGTCATGCACGACAAGGGTGACTTCTATAGCGCGGAGCGTCTCGCTCTCGCCAGGGAAAGCCGAAGCCTCCATAAGATCATTGAGCAATGCTCGCCGCGTCGTTTCATCAAGCTTTACGGCCACAGTAACCAACAAATCAATATCGCTGTATGGCTTCAGGCCGCCATCCACTGCGGAGCCGTACAAATGCACGGCCAGCAACGTTGATTCCAGATGGCGCTCAATGACGCTTAGCACCTCTGATAGTTGGTTCGAAATTTCGATGGTCACCGCTTCCCTCATGATGTCTAACGGGCGAGGTAAGCCGACCGCAGAATGCGGGTCGGCTTGACCGAAATGTTAGAACCAGAAGCCAAAACGGATAACTTGAATTTGGCGACGGGCGCTAACCGTGAAAAAACGCTGCGCCACCGAGGCGGCACAGCACTGCAAAAACGATAGCTGCTTGCGCTTGCTACGCAAGGGCTAGAGGCCAAAAAGACTGAAAACCTGCGCAGCCCATGCAGGCGAAGCCCGGAAAAAAGGCAAAACAGGCACTGAATAACGCCTGAAAAGCTAAATGCCGTTTGAATAAACATGAGCTAAATAAAGCTGGGTTTCAGTGGTGCTAACGTTGGACGTAACGAGAGCCGGAGCGCAGCGGAGGGAACCAAAATGCGCAGCATTTTGGCGTCCCGTTGACGGAATGGTTAGCCGTTTCGACGCGCATAAACGGAGTGGGTGTACGGAATTACAGCTTGAATGGTTTCGGTTGAGACAAGCTCGAATTCTGTTTCGTTGAGCATTGGGAAGAAGGCGTCACCCTCGAAGGTTTGATGTACCTCAGATAGAAACACGCCGTGGGCGTGAGGTAGTGCCAGAGTGTATATCTCAGCTCCGCCCGCGACGTAGAGTTCATTGCCGAGTTCGGATGCCAAAGCGATAGCGTGCGACAGCGTTGAAACAACTACGCAGCCAGTGGCGCGGTAGTTAGCTTGGCGTGAGATTACCAATGTGTGACGGTTCGGTAGAGGCTTGCCGATAGACTCAAAGGTCTTTCGCCCCATGACAACGACTTTTCCCTCAGTGAGTCTGCGAAAAATCTTCTGCTCACCCGGAATTTTCCAGGGGATATTAGGACCATTGCCAATAACCCGATTGGCTCCCATCGCAGCAACGAGATAAATGCGTACTGATTCCGAGTTCATATGGCTAACTTTGTTTTAGGGCGACTGCCCTGCTGCGTAACATCGTTGCTGCTCCATAACATCAAACATCGACCCACGGCGTAACGCGCTTGCTGCTTGGATGCCCGAGGCATAGACTGTACAAAAAAACAGTCATAACAAGCCATGAAAACCGCCACTGCGCCGTTACCACCGCTGCGTTCGGTCAAGGTTCTGGACCAGTTGCGTGAGCGCATACGCTACTTGCATTACAGCTTACCAACCGAACAGGCTTATGTCCACTGGGTTCGTGCCTTCATCCGTTTCCACGGTGTGCGTCACCCGGCAACCTTGGGCAGCAGCGAAGTCGAGGCATTTCTGTCCTGGCTGGCGAACGAGCGCAAGGTTTCGGTCTCCACGCATCGTCAGGCATTGGCGGCCTTGCTGTTCTTCTACGGCAAGGTGCTGTGCACGGATCTGCCCTGGCTTCAGGAGATCGGAAGACCTCGGCCGTCGCGGCGCTTGCCGGTGGTGCTGACCCCGGATGAAGTGGTTCGCATCCTCGGTTTTCTGGAAGGCGAGCATCGTTTGTTCGCCCAGCTTCTGTATGGAACGGGCATGCGGATCAGTGAGGGTTTGCAACTGCGGGTCAAGGATCTGGATTTCGATCACGGCACGATCATCGTGCGGGAGGGCAAGGGCTCCAAGGATCGGGCCTTGATGTTACCCGAGAGCTTGGCACCCAGCCTGCGCGAGCAGCTGTCGCGTGCACGGGCATGGTGGCTGAAGGACCAGGCCGAGGGCCGCAGCGGCGTTGCGCTTCCCGACGCCCTTGAGCGGAAGTATCCGCGCGCCGGGCATTCCTGGCCGTGGTTCTGGGTTTTTGCGCAGCACACGCATTCGACCGATCCACGGAGCGGTGTCGTGCGTCGCCATCACATGTATGACCAGACCTTTCAGCGCGCCTTCAAACGTGCCGTAGAACAAGCAGGCATCACGAAGCCCGCCACACCGCACACCCTCCGCCACTCGTTCGCGACGGCCTTGCTCCGCAGCGGTTACGACATTCGAACCGTGCAGGATCTGCTCGGCCATTCCGACGTCTCTACGACGATGATTTACACGCATGTGCTGAAAGTTGGCGGTGCCGGAGTGCGCTCACCGCTTGATGCGCTGCCGCCCCTCACTAGTGAGAGGTAGGGCAGCGCAAGTCAATCCTGGCGGATTCACTACCCCTGCGCGAAGGCCATCGGTGCCGCATCGAACGGCCGGTTGCGGAAAGTCCTCCCTGCGTCCGCTGATGGCCGGCAGCAGCCCGTCGTTGCCTGATGGATCCAACCCCTCCGCTGCTATAGTGCAGTCGGCTTCTGACGTTCAGTGCAGCCGTCTTCTGAAAACGACAATGGAGGTGGTAGCCGAGGGTGTGGAAACACCCGACTGCCTTGCGTGGTTGCGGCAGGCGGGTTGCGACACGGTGCAGGGTTTCCTGTTCGCCAGGCCGATGCCGGCGGCGGCCTTCGTCGGCTTCGTCAACCAATGGAGGAACACCACCATGAACGCCAATGAACCGAGCACCAGTTGCTGCGTGTGCTGCAAGGAAATCCCGCTCGATGCCGCCTTCACGCCGGAAGGGGCCGAGTACGTGGAGCATTTCTGCGGGCTGGAGTGCTATCAGCGCTTCCAGGCGCGGGCCAGCACTGCGACCGAAACCAGCGTCAAACCGGACGCTTGTGATTCGCCGCCGTCAGGTTGAGGCATACCCTAACCTGATGTCAGATGCCATGTGTAAATTGCGTCAGGATAGGATTGAATTTTGAATTTATTGACATATCTCGTTGAAGGTCATAGAGTCTTCCCTGACATTTTGCAGGGAATTCCATGACTGGACAGCGCATTGGGTATATCAGGGTCAGCACCTTCGACCAGAACCCGGAACGGCAACTGGAAGGCGTCAAGGTTGATCGCGCTTTTAGCGACAAGGCATCCGGCAAGGATGTCAAGCGTCCGCAACTGGAAGCGCTGATAAGCTTCGCCCGCACCGGCGACACCGTGGTGGTGCATAGCATGGATCGCCTGGCGCGCAATCTCGATGATTTGCGCCGGATCGTGCAAACGCTGACACAACGCGGCGTGCATATCGAATTCGTCAAGGAACACCTCAGTTTTACTGGCGAAGACTCTCCGATGGCGAACCTGATGCTCTCGGTGATGGGCGCGTTCGCCGAGTTCGAGCGCGCCCTGATCCGCGAGCGTCAGCGCGAGGGTATTGCGCTCGCCAAGCAACGCGGGGCTTACCGTGGCAGGAAGAAATCCCTGTCGTCTGAGCGTATTGCCGAACTGCGCCAACGTGTCGAGGCTGGCGAGCAAAAGACCAAGCTTGCTCGTGAATTCGGAATCAGTCGCGAAACCCTGTATCAATACTTGAGAACGGATCAGTAAATATGCCACGTCGTTCCATCCTGTCCGCCGCCGAGCGGGAAAGCCTGCTGGCGTTGCCGGACTCCAAGGACGACCTGATCCGACATTACACATTCAACGATACCGACCTCTCGATCATCCGACAGCGGCGCGGGCCAGCCAATCGGCTGGGCTTCGCGGTGCAGCTCTGTTACCTGCGCTTTCCCGGCGTCATCCTGGGCGTCGATGAACTACCGTTCCCGCCCTTGTTGAAGCTGGTCGCCGACCAGCTCAAGGTCGGCGTCGAAAGCTGGAACGAGTACGGCCAGCGGGAGCAGACCCGGCGCGAGCACCTGAGCGGGCACTGTTGCAAATAGTCGGTGGTGATAAACTTATCATCCCCTTTTGCTGATGGAGCTGCACATGAACCCATTCAAAGGCCGGCATTTTCAGCGTGACATCATTCTGTGGGCCGTACGCTGGTACTGCAAATACGGCATCAGTTACCGTGAGCTGCAGGAGATGCTGGCTGAACGCGGAGTGAATGTCGATCACTCCACGATTTACCGCTGGGTTCAGCGTTATGCGCCTGAAATGGAAAAACGGCTGCGCTGGTACTGGCGTAACCCTTCCGATCTTTGCCCGTGGCACATGGATGAAACCTACGTGAAGGTCAATGGCCGCTGGGCGTATCTGTACCGGG